>NZ_CM001403.1:4358153-4668118 GCF_000166195.2 Mucilaginibacter paludis DSM 18603 | reverse complement strand
CAACGTTCAGCAACAGGTGAGCCTCGATTTTTTTAACCCAAAGGTGGGTATCACTTACCAGCTTAATACCGCAAGTAATGTTTACGCCTCCATCGCGGTAGCTAATCACGAACCCAACAGGCAGGATTATATCAACTCCACGCCCGATAGCCGCCCTAAGCCCGAAAACTTGAAAGACCTGGAAGTTGGTTACCGCATCAGGGAGTCTGATTTTACGGCTGGCATTAATGGCTTTTACATGTTGTATAAAAACCAGCTGGTGCTAACCGGGCAGTTGAACGATGTTGGCGAAGCAACACGCCAGAATGTTGACGATAGCTACCGCGCCGGTTTGGAGTTTGATGGCAAGCTGCGTATTACCAAATGGTTTAACTGGGCAGCAACTGCGGCATTGAGCACCAATAAGGTTAAAAACTTTACCCAATACCTGGTTAATCACTACGATCCGAATGATTATGACAAAACCAATATCGTGAGTATTCAATACAATGGTAAAACCGACATCGCTTTTTCGCCATCGTTTGTTGGCTCGAGCGAGCTGTCGTTCATCCCGGTTAAGGGTGGCGAGATAGCCTTCATCAGCAAATATGTTGGTAAGCAATACCTGGACAATACCTCCAACGGGGCATTTATAGGATACGCCGCGGGCGACGCTAACCCGAACAGATCGTTAAACAGCTATTTCATCAACAGTATGCGTTTAAGCTATAACTTCAAGGTTAAATCTGTTAAAAACATAGGCGTAGCTCTATTGGTGAATAACATTTTCAGCAAAAAGTACGAAGCCAATGGCGCTACCTATCCTGAAATTGATGCCGGTACAGTGTATAACTACAACTACTATTATCCGCAGGCACCGCGTAACTTTTTGGCCTCACTTAGTTTAGCCTTTTAAAATGCACTGGCACGATTGGTACAACCTGTTTATAGAACAGATGAAGCACACCAGCCTGATTGAATGGCTGGCTGTAGCTTTTGGCGTTGCCGAAGTTTTACTGGCCAGGGTAAATAATATTTGGCTTTACCCAATGGGCATTCTGGGTACGGTGCTTGGCATTTACCTGCTGCTGGATGTTCAGCTCTATGCCGAATCGTTGTTGAATGTTTATTACCTGGTGATGAGCTTTTACGGCTGGTATCTGTGGGTGAGAAAGAGCGATAAGCCCCCGGTTAAAATCAGTTACTCCACAGCCCGGGAGTGGGTGGTTACCATGGTGATCATCATTGTGGGTGGCGTGTTTTTATACTACGTATTAAAAACGTATACCCCATCAAACGTACCCGCGCTGGATGCTTTTGTAGCCGCAACCGGATGGGCGGGCATGTGGCTGCTGGCAAAACGAAAAATCGAGAACTGGGTTATCTTAAATATATCAAACATAGTGGCCATCCCATTATTGTTTTACAAAAAGCTCCCCATGCTTGCCGCGCTTACCGCGTTTTTATTTATTGTGGCGATATGGGGCTTTTTTGACTGGCGGAAGATTTATAACAAAGAGAAATCGCCGGCAACATATTGATCTATTATTTTTCTTTTAAAAACGGAAAACTTGTCTAAACAAGCTATTGAACTGGTTCCGGCCATTGTTCAATAGCTTGCTTTTTACATTCCGCTAAAACACAAATAGCTATCATACTACTATGCATATCACATCACATCCTTCAAATATATTACAGCAAAACTGGATCGATACCATCCGCGGTTCTGCCGATGCTGCCGAGCAGGCCCGGCAATTATTACCGGAGCAATTAGAGCTCATTTACCAACAACGATGGTTCAACATCATCACACCTAAGGAATACGGAGGCCTGGAGCTTGATCTGAATCAGGAGGTACGGCTGATAGAAGCCTTAAGTTGGGCCGATGGAAGCCTGGGCTGGGTTGCTACCCTATGTAGCGGCGCCGCCTGGTTCGCGGGATTTTTAAACCCACAACTGGCCGTGGAAATATTTGCCGACCGTACCGCCTGTCTGGCCGGAAGCGGTGCCCCAAGCGGAACAGCCGCCATCAGCGGAGATGGCTACATCATTAACGGCACCTGGAAATATGCCAGCGGCGCTTTAAACACCACTCATTTTACCGCCAACTGCCGGATAATGCAAAACGGACTGCCTGTTTTAAACCCGGAAGGCGAACAACTGATTATCCCTTTTGTATTTAAAAAAGACGAGGTTAAAGTGATACCCGCCTGGAACTATATGGGCATGGTGGCAACAGGAAGCCATAGCTTTGAAGTTAACCAGGTTTGGGTACCGGCCAGCCGCAGTTTCAGGATCGATCCGGATTTTATGATGATCCACAAGCCGCAGTATGCTTATCCTTTTTTGCAATTGGCTGAGGCCACCATCGCGGTTAATATTTCGGGGATGGCCATTCATTTTATTGATCTTTGTAAAGCCACATTTGCCGCCAAGCGGGTTAACAAAAACTTAACAGAGGCACAGGATAGCGAATTGAACGAGGTATTTGAACAGGCTGTACATCAACTGAACGATACCCGGAACACCTTTTATGAAGCGGTTGACAGGTCGTGGCTAAATTATGCCGATGGCGATACGGCCAACCAGGCCGAAAATTTACAAAGTGTAAGTGATACAAGCCGCAAGCTGGCCAAAAGTGCCCGCCAGGTAGTTAATGAGCTGTATCCTTACTGCGGCCTGGAGGCAGCTAAGCCCTCATCCGAGATAAACCGGGTTTGGCGCGATATCCATACCGCCAGCCAGCATGCGGTACTAACCTTTGCGAGTTAAGCTGGCGAATGTTAACGGAAATATCACATTACATTTGAATTGTATTGCTGATATTTGGATTTTACAGCTCACAATGAAATTAAAATATCTCTCTGCAGCCCTTATCACGGGTTTAACTTTGGCCGCATCGGCACAAACAAAAAAATCAGTTACCGCGCCTGCGGCAACATCCATACCTCGCCCTAAACTGGTGGTGGGTATTGTGGTTGACCAAATGCGCTGGGATTACCTTTACCGGTTTTACGACCGTTACCAGAACAATGGTTTAAAGCGCATGCTGAACGATGGCTTTACATGCGATAATACCAACCTGGATTATATCCCAACCGTAACCGCTGCCGGGCATACTTGTATTTACACGGGTTCGGTTCCGTCTATACACGGCATGGCCGGGAATGACTTTATTATCCAGGCTACCGGCAAAACGATGTATTGCACCGAAGATACTACCGTTAAAACCGTGGGCAGCACATCAAGGGCGGGAGAAATGTCGCCACGCAATTTGCTTACCAGCACTGTTACCGATGAGTTGAGGCTGGCCACAAACTTCAGGTCGAAAGTAATCGGCATCGCGTTGAAAGACCGGGGAGGAATTTTGCCCGCCGGGCACACCGCCAACGCTGCTTATTGGTTTGATGATGCTACAGGCAACTGGATAACCAGCACCTATTATATGAATGACCTGCCAGCCTGGGTAAAGAAGTTTAACGATGAAAAACTGGCCGATAAATATTTAAAGCAGGATTGGAACACACTTTATCCTATCAACACCTATCAGCAAAGTACAGAAGATAACAGCCCCAAATACGAAGGTAAATTTCCGGGGATGGACGCGCCTACCATGCCCGTAAAAACATCGCAGATGATGAGCAAGGGTTATGGCTTAATCCGCAGTACTCCTTATGGTAACTCTATTACCCTGGACATGGCCAAAGCCGCTATTGAAAACGAGCATTTGGGCAAAAATACAGTGACCGACTTTTTAGCGGTGAGCTTATCCTCAACCGACTATGTTGGCCACCAGTTCGGCGTTAATGCGGTTGAAACGGAAGATACTTATTTGCGCCTCGACCGCGATCTGGGCAGCTTTTTTACCTACCTGGATAATACTGTAGGTAAAGGGAACTATACCGTGTTTTTAACTGCCGACCATGGTGCCGCCCATAACCCAACTTTTTTAACAGATCATGGTGTTCCGGCTGGTGTATGGCCAACTACAGCTATTCAAAAAGAATTGAATAGTATTTTAGCAAAAAAATACGGTATCGATAATTTGGTACTTAGCCTGATGAATTACCAGGTTAATTTAAACAACCGGGTAATAGCCGATAAAAAAATAAGCGAGTACGCTATTAAGCAAGATTGCATCCAATTTTTACAGAAGCAAGACGGTGTTGAATACGTAGTTGATAACCAGAACGCACAAGCCGCCAATGTACCCGAAGCCTTAAAATTGCGTATTATAAACGGCTATAACGCCGAGCACAGCGGCGCAATTGAAATTATTTTAAAACCAGGCTGGTTTGACGGACACGGCACCACCGGCACCACGCACGGCACCTGGAACCCTTACGATACACACATCCCGCTGGTATTTATGGGCTGGGGGATTCCGCATGGCCATACCAACGCCTCAATCCACATGACGGACATAGCGCCTACCATAGCGGCTCTATTGCACATCCAAACCCCGAACGGTAATATTGGACTGCCGATATTGGAGATTGTAAAGTAAAAAGGTACGACGAAGCAATCTCTATGCTATGCTGGGCGAATGTGCCTGGCGGCTGCGCCACTATGTCATTGAGTTACGAAAGTAAGTTCGTTAATAATTAACCTCTAACCCCGCCGTCATTGCGAGGAGGTACGACGAAGCAATCTTTATGCTATATAGAGCGAATCTACAGAGCCGCTCTGCCTGTGTAGAGATTGCTTCGTTCCTCGCAATGACGATGGGTGAGTTGGTTAATGATCTGCGAGATTTGATTACCTGGCACATTTTCCCCGCCGTCATTGCGAGTAGATACGACGAAGCAAACTCTATGTTGTACAGGGCGAATCTGCAAAGCCACTCTGCCTTTTTAGAGATTGCTTCGTTCCTCGCAATGACGTTTGGGTGAGTGATTTTAACAATGCTAATGCATAAGTTAACTGTTAAGAATCATCATTGTTTAATGTATATCTTTGGTAGTCAAAACAAATGAAAAAATACATCTCCCGTTTCCACTACCTTACCCAGGACCTGCCTAACCGCAGCCATGCCGAGCAAACCCTGATGGCCTGCCAGGCTGGTGTTAACTGGATACAATACCGGTGCTTAACCAAACCGGACGACGAGATGATACCCGAAATTAATGAGGTAGCCAGCATTTGCGACGAATGGGGAGCTACGCTGATCTTAACGGATCATTATCATTTGCTAAACAGGGTAGATGCCCAAGGCGTACACATCGAAGATTTTGATGCCGATCTGGTAGTCATCAGGGAAGTTATTACCGACGAAAAAACATTAGGTGCTTCGGCTACCAACATCGAACGGATATTGGCCTTACAACAAAGCGGTGTTGTTGATTATTGTGGTTACGGCCCGTTTGCACATACCGATACCAAACCTAACAATTTCCCGCTGCTGGGCTATAAAGGTTATCGTGAGCTGGAAAAATATCCGATTACTATCCCGGTTATAGCTGTAGGCGGCATACTGTTAGCGGATGTTGAACATTTAATGAAAACCCCGATAACGGGTATAGCGGTATCCGGTGCCGTTAACCATTCGGTTGATCCGAAGGCCATGTTAAAGGCCTTTTATCAGGCGGTTTAGGGCAGCACTTACAGTACATAAAGCCTGGGTGCCGCGTTAGGGATTGCAACGGAAAGCCCGGAATGAGCGATAGCGAATGAGGACTTGTAGTGAAAAGCCCGCCCGCCTTCTTCTGGCGGGAACGCCCAAACCTAACAGCCCGTAGTTTATTATTGTTAAAGCTCCCGGTAACTTGGTGAATCAATAAACAACTACCAATAAATGCCTATCCGGCAATCGCAATCTCCAATTCTTCGGCTCCTGCCATTTTTAACATTTCAAGTTTCCAACCGTTCAACTTCCCAACACAATAATTACTATGCATGCATTGCAATTACGAAAAATTAACCCGACATTGGCTCAATAAACCTTTGCTTAATGAACACATTACAGGTAACTATTAAAGATAGGATGGCCGTTATTGCGCTTAACCGGGGAAAATCAAACCCGATGAATGCCGAGATGGTTAAAGAACTGCATACGCTGGTTCATAGTATTGACAATGATGACAATATTGGCGGCTTGATTATCACCGGGAAGGAGAACTTTTTTTCGGCCGGGCTGGATTTGATTGAGCTGTATGATTATAATGAAGAGCAGAGCCGTATTTTCTGGAACGACTTTTTGGCCCTACAGGCCAAATTGGTTTCGTTTAAAAAACCGATGGTGGCGGCCATTAGCGGACATAGCCCGGCTGGTGGCTGCGTAATTGCGATTAGTTGTGATTACCGGGTGATGGCGCAGGGTAAATTTATTATTGGGCTGAATGAAATCCCGGTAGGTATCGTTGTTCCGGATAGTATTTTTAAACTGTACTCCTTTTGGTTAGGCGAGCGTAAGGCTTACCAATTACTTATGGAAGGCAAGTTATTATCAGTTGAAGAGGCCTTACAAGCCGGTTTAATCGACGAGATATCGAACCCGGAAAGTGTGATCAGCAATGCCGAAAAACAGATCAGGAAATACATGCAACTGAACCTGGCTACCTGGAGCCAAAGCAAACTGAATTTACGTAAGGATTTAATAGCCGCAGCCACGGGCGACCAAACCGAGGCTTTGAACCAAATGCTGAAACAATGGTGGGCACCCGAAACAAGAAAGGCCCTGCAAATGATTATTCAGAATTTAAAGGCTAAGAGCGCGGGCACAAGCCCCTCCTAAATCCTCCCCGGTAGAGAGGACTTTAAGAAAATTGAGTTGAGAAAGATAACGATATACGATCTATAACTAAAAATTAAAAGTCTCCCCCTACCGGGGGAGATTTAGAGGGGGCTAATATGTTAAAGGATGATGCACTAAAAGGAAAAACAATTATTGTTACTGGTGGTGGTACAGGCTTAGGCAGGGCCATGAGCACTTACTTTTTAAAGCTGGGCGCCAACGTAGTTATTACCAGCCGTAAATTGGATGTACTGCAAAAAACAGCTACCGAAATGGAAGCCGAAACCGGTGGCAAAGTGCTGGCAGTGGCCTGCGATGTACGCAATTACGACGAGGTGGAAGCGATGCTGAAGCAATCTATTGAAGCATTTGGCCAGGTTAACGTGCTGCTGAACAACGCGGCGGGTAATTTTATATCGCCTACGGAGCGGCTTTCCGCCAATGCTTTTTCAACCGTGATCGATATTGTTCTAAAAGGTTCGGCCAATTGTTCGCTGGCCCTGGGTAAATATTGGATAGATCAAAAAATAGCCGGTACCATTTTAAATATCATAACTACGTATGCCTTTACCGGCTCGGCTTACGTGGTGCCATCAGCTTGCGCCAAGGGTGGCGTATTGGCCATGACGCGCTCGTTAGCGGTAGAATGGGGCAGACATGGTATCCGTACCAATGCCATAGCCCCCGGCCCCTTCCCTACCAAAGGCGCATGGGAACGTTTACTGCCTGGCGAAATGGCGCAAAAATTTGATTTTAAAAACCGTGTGCCGCTAAAACGGGTAGGCGAGCACCAGGAACTGGCCAACCTGGCGGCATTCCTGGTGTCGGATTTTTCGGGATATATCAACGGCGAAGTGATTACTATTGATGGCGGCGAATGGTTACAGGGTGCAGGCCAGTTTAGCGCCCTTGAGATGGTGACCGACGATATGTGGGACAATATTGAAAAGATGACCCGCTCTGCCAAAGGAAGCTGACATGTTTTTTCCGCACTGAGCGGTTAGGACATTTCTACCAAAGCGCGGAAATTAAGTTTGGTTTATATGGACTTACAGGAACTTAATCAATTATTAAAAGAAAATGGCATTCCGGAGGCCTGGTATTCCATTAACGATGGTTTGAAACCTGGCGCCTGTATCCTATACAAAAATGATCCGGTATGGGAGTTCTTTTATTTGGATGAAAGGGGGAACAGGGTTGACTACAAAACCTTTGCAGATGAGGCGGAAGCGTACAGACACCTTTGGGAAAAAATGAGATATCAATTAAAGGTTGCGGCACTGCTGCCGTGGGTTAAATAGTTTAGCATAAATGTAAAGGTATGGTTTGATCTAAATGAAAAAATGAAGGGTGATGACTAAACGCACTTTAGCGCTGCCACCGGGTTGGGGTGCTGCTATAAACTGTATTATCGATTTCGCCATCAAAAAGTAAATCAAGATAATAAAATACCTTTTTTTACAAGGTATAAATTTGTTTTTGGTAAATTTGCCTGTAATTATGTCGACCCAGGTAGAAGAACAAACACTCACACTCGAAGAAATTTTAGCCGGACTAAAAGAGCTGCACCGGTTAATATTATGGAACGATGATGTTAACAGTTTCGATCATGTGATTTATTGCATGATGAAGTACCTGGACTATACCGAATCGCAGGGCGAAAAAATTGCCTGGAAAGTGCATAACGAGGGCAAATGCGCCGTACTGGAAGGCTCATTCACAGAGATGGAGATCTACCGTAAAATTTTACAGCAGGAAGGCCTTACGGTATCCGTCGATTAATTGCAAAACGCGGCAGCTGGTAATGCCGATACTATTACTCTTGGACTATCCTTTTCCAAAGCCATTTACTGGCTTGTTTAGCCTGCAAAGAAGGCGATGCTATTTTGCGGGGTTTCAATTACTATCTTTCTACTGTTTGTCGCGCGTTTGGCCTTCGTTATGGAGTTTAGGTCGCTTGGCTTGGTTATTTTTAGCCCGCGCCAATAAAGTCGTTCATCATCACAAAAATCCGGCAAACAGCAGCTTCTAAATGTTTTTTGTGGTTTATCATAGTAAGGCCATGAGTTATGATAACTTTGAACTTTTAACATTCTTCGCACTAAAGGTACAGGCAATATAAACAAACAATGCTGTTAATAGAAACATAAATTAAAGGGTTTAACCTAATCATTTCGTTTTCATAGCCGATCAGATTTAACAAAGCTTAGCATAATTTACCCGGAATAAGCAATTCACTGTATTTTAACACGTTAAAGGAATGTTAAAAAATGTTAAACCAAAGTATATTGATTTATTCTTGGATATTTTTGTAGCTGGATGAAGAAAAGGAATATTAGTTTGATTGCTGTGCTAATGGCCTTGGCGCTGTTGGGTGTAATGGCTATGCAATTTTATTTTCTTCGCCAGTCATACGGCCTGCAATCCAGTTTGTTTGATAGCTCTGTTAACCTGGCGCTAAATAATGTGGTTGATAAATTAAGTAAAGAGGATGCTACCAATTTCCTGATCGATAAGATTAACAATCAAAATCTATCCCGAAAAACCCAGGATCATGCTAAGCAGAATAAATTAGTACTACGATTAACCGAAACTACCACTCACTATCATAAAAGAAAAATAATCGCCCGGTTAAATGGCGCTGGCGCAAATCTAACGCGGGCGCAGCGCATTGCCAATTTAAGGGACAGCTTGAGACATTTATTAGCTGAGCGCAAACGCGAACGCGAAGTTGACGAGATCAGGGGACAGTTCAACTTTCAGCTCAAGGTTGAAGAGTACACCGATGAGTTTGGCAATGTAAGCCAAAACGTAATCCCTCAAATTACCAGTAATATTATTGATCCTAAGCCATACAGTAAACCCAAAGCCAAACCCCGAAAATACTTAGATACCGCACATTTTGTTTACATCGACCCGCAATTTGGCAAACAGATTATATCTGTGCCCCGGTTAAATCCATTATGGGTACAGGAGCAGGATTATAAAAAAAAACAGCAACAACTTAAACTGGTAAAAAAATTATTGCAAGATGAAACTGCTGATACGCCTATGCGTTCGATCAGGGAAAAACCCAATGTTATTGAAAAACTTGCACGTGAATATCAAAGGGCTAACGAACCACTCAAGCAACGCATTAATCCGTACCAATTAGATTCATTATTGCGCAACGAGCTGCGTAGCCAGGGCATCAACCTTCCTTTTAGTTATGATGTTTCCACACAGCATAGTGATTCGCTCATATTTTCAAACGCAAGGGATACGCTGGGCAAAAAGCCTATTTTTTTAGTTAATAGTACCTACCAGGTGCCTGTATTTAACAGCCAGGTCATCAACGATCCGGGAATGCTTAAAGTTGCTTTCCCACAAAAAAATTCGTTAATATTGAGCCATATGGCGGCCACAATGGCAACAACTGCCGGTTTACTTTTTATATTGATATTTTGTTTTGGATATACTATTTACTCCATCCTGAAGCAAAAAAAGATATCGGAAATGAAAACCGACTTTATCAATAACATGACTCATGAGTTTAAAACTCCGGTATCAACCATTATGATAGCCAGCGAGGCTTTAAAGGATGCCGAAATTGCCGAAGATAAAAATCGCGTTGCCAAACTGGCCAATATTATATACGAGGAAAATGTACGCCTGGGCAGCCACATTGAACGGGTACTGAATATTGCCCGGATTGAAAAAGACGATTTTAAATTAGATATTAAACCCGTTGATGTAAACGAAATGATTACAACGGTACTGGATAGCATGCTGTTGAAACTACAGAAACATCATGTTAAAATTGATACTAATTTAAGCTATACCGGCGGGCCGATGATGATCAGGGCTGATGAGCTGCATTTTTCGAACGTGATTTATAACCTGGTTGATAACGCCATTAAATATAGTAAGGATATCCCCGAAATTACAATCACCACGCACAGCAAAGGCGGACAGGCCATAATTAAAGTGGCCGATAAGGGGATAGGCATGAGCTCAGATCAGCAATCAAAAATATTTGAACAGTTTTACCGTATTCCCACCGGTAACCTGCACGATGTAAAGGGGTTTGGCTTAGGTTTAAGTTACGTAAATACTATTGTTAAGCGCCTTGGCGGAACTATCAGTGTGAAATCGGAAAGAGATAAAGGCTCTGAATTTGAATTGAGGTTTGATAAAATTTCACCTGGAAAATCCATATGATGAAGATATTACTTGTTGAAGACGATCCGAATTTAGGAATGCTGTTGCAGGACTATTTGCAGTTAAAAGGTAAGTTTGATGTGGTGTTGTGTAAAGATGGCGAAGAAGGGCTCAAGGCCTTTACCAAAAGCACCTTTGATTTACTGATACTGGATGTAATGATGCCCAAAAAAGATGGCTTTACGCTGGGTAAAGAAATCAGGAAGATGAACCCTAAGGTACCCATTATTTTTGCTACCGCTAAGGCCATGATAGAAGACAAAACGCAGGCCTTTAACCTGGGTGGCGATGATTACATTACCAAACCCTTTAGGATAGAGGAACTGCTTTTGCGCATCAATGCCCTGTTAAAGCGGGTGAACGAAAACGGCAAAGACAGCGGCGAAACGCTTTCGCATTTTAAAATAGGAAAGTATGAGTTTGATTATACATCGCAAATAGTGAAAGACGGCGAACACCTGCAGAAACTATCTACCAAGGAAGCCGAACTGTTACGCCTGCTATGCCTTAAACAAAACGAAGTGCTAACCCGCGAGGAAGCTTTATTAAGTATATGGCACGATGATAATTACTTTAACGGGCGCAGTATGGATGTATTTTTAAGCAAGATTAGAAAATACCTGAAGGACGACCCCAAAGTGGAGATCATCAATGTACATGGGAAAGGATATAAACTATTAATTAACAGTTAATTATAACAAAAACGGCAGTGATTAATCACTGCCGTTTTTGTTTATTTTAAACACAATTATTTATTTCAGTTCGCCTTTGGTTTTTGAGGCTATCAGCACAGCCTGGTAAGCGTTAACAATACCGCCGGATTTGCACAGCGTAGTAAAGTCGACCTTTTCGGTGGTGCTGCCGGGCTTTAATACCATCACACCGGTTAGCGGCCTGGCTGATTGCATAATAATTTGCTTAACCTGCCGTGCACTCAGTTTAGGGTAATATTCCAATAACAGCGCTGCTATGCCGGCAGTTATTGGCGATGCAAAGCTGGTACCGTCGGCAGTATTAAATTCGGCATCCTTATCAATCGAGGTTACTTTGGCTCCGGGCGCAAAAACATCTACATTTTTTTTACCGTAATTACTGAACGACGCAGCCAGCTTTTCGTCGAGCTTGGCCGCCGAGGCACCTACGTTAATCAGATTAGCAGCATCGGTACCCGAGCCATCCTGAAACGTATCGTTAGGAAAAGAAGGAACCGCATCAACATCCTGGTTATCGTTACCCGATGCCATTACCAACAGAACATTTTTGGCGGCGGCGTATTTAAAAGCTTCGTCAACCCAGTTTTTATGCGGAGATAATTTTTTGCCGAAGCTCATGTTAATCACCTTTGCGCCATGATCAACAGCAAAATGGATGGCATTTGCAATATCCTTATCGTATTCATCACCATCGGGCACAGCTTTGATAGGCATAATACGTACATTATCGGCTACGCCATCAATACCATAACCATTATGGCGTACGGCGCCTATTAAACCTGCAACCCCGGTTCCGTGCGATGCATCCTCAAATTTAACCAGGTTATTGCCGTATTTGGTGTTGGTATTATCATCAGGGTTATCCCCAACAATATTTTTACGCGAATCCAGATCAGGATTGATATCGTTATTCAATTTTTTTAAGTACTCGCTCAAATCTTTAATAACCTTGGTGCTATTGGCAGTACCTCCCTCTTGTTGTAAAACACCTGTCCAAATGGTTTTACTTTGTATCAGGGTATCATTCTTGGTATCCAGCTTATCCAGGTCGCTTACGGTGAACGAGGCATCCGGAGTTAACTTGAGGGCACTTTTAAGTACGCCGCTGGTTACCATAAATACATTCATTATCGGCGAAAGCTGCTTGATCTCTGCGTCAGATTTGCTCACCGTTGAGTCGCGGATGGCTTTTACTTTTAGCCAGTAGGCATATTCCTTTTTATCGGTTGTTGTAGCATCTGTAACGTTGGTATATTTAGCTTTCAGCTTAAAAAACTCGCGCACCTCTTCAGTTGTTTCATTAAAGTCGCATTTTCCGTTAGCGCCGCCTAAAAAGTTCCAGCCATGCACGTCGTCTACATAGCCGTCGTGGTCATCATCGATACCATTACCCGGAATTTCTTTGGGATTGGTCCATAAAATACTTTTCAAATCCTTCTGCAAAGTATCGGCGCCACTATCAATAGTAGCTACAACTACTGTTTTACTTTTTTTGCCTTTCAAAAACTGATAAGCCTGGTTGAGGCTGATACCGTAATAGCCATCGGCTTTCAGGTCCATTTGATGCCAATTTTTAGGTAGTGGAACTTCTACGACGGCGGTAGTGTTTTGCGCCGAAGCCGTAATATTTAAAAAGAAAGCCCCGCATATCGCGAAGCCATAGAATTTATTAGATAGATTGATCATCAAAAATGGAATTTTTCACAAGATATTATAAATCGTACAGAGTTGAAATTTTTGCGCTTAGTTTTAGCTCTGCCGATCATAAATTTTACGTATATAGGAAATTAAGAGTGAATTTTAAAGATTAAACTGAATGCCTTGCGCTAAAGGCAAATTGGTTGAATAGTTAATGGTATTGGTTTGCCTGCGCATATAAACTTTCCAGGCATCAGAGCCCGACTCGCGCCCGCCACCTGTTTCTTTTTCGCCGCCAAAGGCTCCGCCTATTTCCGCTCCGGATGTACCTATATTTACATTGGCTATACCACAGTCTGATCCTGACGCAGATAAAAAGGCCTCGGCCTCGCGCAGGTGATTGGTAATAATAGCAGATGAAAGCCCTTGCGGAACGGAGTTTTGCAGATGGATAGCTTCGTCGAGGGTATTGTATTTGATGAGGTAGAGGATGGGTGCAAAAGTTTCGTGTTGCACAATCTCAAAATGGTTTTCTACCTCGGCAACGCAAGGCTTCACATAGCAGCCGGATTCGTATCCTTCGCCGCTCAGCAAGCCGCCTTCAACAATAAATTTACCGCCCTGTGCTTTACAGGCATCGATAGATTGCAAGTATGCCTCAACAGCGTCCTGGTCAATCAGCGGGCCAACATGGTTACGCTCGTCCAACGGATTGCCTATGCGCAGCTGAGAGTAGGCGTGCGCCAGCTTTTGCTTAAAAGTATCGTAAATGCTTTGATGAATGATTAACCTGCGCGTGGTAGTGCAGCGTTGGCCAGCCGTACCCACTGCGCCAAAAACGGCACCGGTTAAGGCTATACTCAAATCGGCATGCTCGCTAATGATGATGGCATTGTTACCTCCCAGCTCAAGCAGGCTTTTACCTAAACGGGCTCCAACAGCGGCGCTCACCGCTTTACCCATCCGGGTTGATCCGGTGGCCGATACCAGTGGTACGCGTGTATCATTGGCCATCAATTCGCCTATGGCCCTGTCGCCCATTACCAGGCATGATACGCCTTCGGGTATTTCATTGGCCTCGAAAACAGATTGTACAATGTGCTGGCAGGCTATGGCTGTTAAAGGCGTTTTTTCGGAAGGCTTCCAAACGCATACATCGCCGCAAACCCAGGCCAGCATGGCATTCCAGCTCCACACCGCCACCGGAAAATTAAATGCCGAAATAATACCTACAATACCCAGCGGATGATACTGCTCGTACATGCGGTGCTGCGGCCTTTCCGAGTGCATGGTTAAGCCATACAACTGCCTGCTCAGGCCAACGGCAAAATCACAAATATCAATCATCTCCTGCACCTCGCCACGGCCCTCCTGCAGGCTCTTGCCCATCTCGTAAGATACCAGCCAACCCAGGTCGTCTTTGTGCTTACGCAATGAGTCGCCAATCTGCCTTACCACATCACCACGTTTAGGAGCCGGTACGGTACGCCATTGTTTAAAAGCATCGGCCGCTTTTACAATAACTTTGTTATAACATGCCGGTGTTGAAAATTTTACACTGGCAATTTTTTGGCCGTTAACCGGCGAGACAATAGCATGAATAGCTGCTTCCGCCGCGCTATCCCAGGTTTTACCTGTACTAAAGGCCTCATTAACTTCGTTAATACCTAAATTACTTAATATGGTTTGAGTTTTGTTATCCATAGCTTTTAATAACTTTGTCAAAGTTAAATAATTATCCCGGGTCAATTAGGTTAAATACCCCCTGGTTAAATACTTATCGGGTTAAAATGTTTTGAATTTACTATCAGGCAGTTAATGCAGGTTGGGGTTAAAAATGGGGATATGTGGAAAACTAAATTATTTGGACGGGAGTTTTATAACTAATTTAACTAAAGAATTTGTTACCCTAATTGTTATAAAGCGCTAAGCAGAAGTTCTGCAAACCAAACTGAATGGAAGAAGAATTTGAATTTGATTTTACAGAAGACCCCCGGTTTTCGGTAGAACGATACGAGGAAATGATTCGTAACCACGACCAGTACTTTTTTGATGCACAAGCGTTTGAGAACATCATCGACTACTACATTGAAAAGAACGACCCGGTTAAGGCTATACAGGTGGTAGAATATGCCCGCAACCAGCACCCTTTTGCAGCGGTTTTCCTGATCAAGCAAGCACAGTTATTTGTTGTAACCAACCGGATTGCTGACGCTTTTAACGCGCTCGACAGGGCACAAACCCTCGAAGCGTCTGATGCGGATATCTACATCATCAGGGGTAATCTTTACGAGAGTATCGACCGTTACCCCGAGGCCCTGGAAAATTACGAAAAAGCCCTGGGCATGGCTGAAGAAACCGATGAGATTTTGTTACACATTGCCTACGTTAACCAAAACATGGGCGATTATGATAACGCTATCACCTACCTGAAACTTTGCCTTAAACAGAATATGGAAAACCAGGACGCCTTGTACGAACTGGCTTTTTGTTATGATGTGATGGATAACCAGCAAGAAAGCGTTCAGTTTTATCAGCAATATATTGATAACGAACCATACAGCTATGCCGCCTGGTATAACCTGGGCAATGCCTTTACCAAACTGAGTTTGTTTGAAAAAGCCATTGACGCCTATGATTATGCCATTTTAATTAAGGATAGTTTTGCATCAGCCTACTTTAATAAAGGTAATGCGCTGGTTAACCTTGAAAAATATGCAGAAGCTATAGAGGTATACCGCCAAACGTTTGAGTACGAGCAGCCCAATGCCGATACTTATTGCGCCATAGGCGAGTGCTACGAAAAGCTGGAGCAGATGGACGAAGCACGTGCCTTCTATAAAAAGTCGGTTAAAATGGACCCTAAGCTGGCAGATGCCTGGTTTGGCGTAGGGGTGACACTTGATTTTGAGGAGCGTTATTTTGAAGCTCTTCATTTTTATAAAAAAGCGCTCGACCTGGACATTGCCAATGCCGACTATTGGTTTGCCATTGCCGATGCCGAGTATAAACTTGGCCACTTAAAAGAAGCTGAATCGGCCTACGAAAAAGTAGTTGAGCTTAATCCGCTGGATACCGATGCCTGGCTGGATTATTCCTCTATACTGTACGAACAAAAAAAACTGGATAACGCCATCGAGGTTATAGCCGAAGCCATCAAAAACAATCCCGATTCGGCCGAACTGTATTACAGGATGGTTGCCTACCTGTTTGCCCAGGGCCAGCTTAACGAGGCGCTTAACTACCTGGAGCAGGCTCTAACAGCCGATCCAGATAAGCATTACATCTTGTTTGATTACCTGCCGCAACTACAGGAAAATAAGGTTATTATTGATATCATCAATCGTTACACGCAATAAACAGCGTAAATAAAATTTAAATCCGGAGCTTTTAAAGTTCCGGATTTTTTATGAACTTTGGGCTTCAAAACTTTTAGTTATAGGCTATAACATATTTGAATAATCTATCATGAACTACCATCTTAATGACCTTCCTGAACGTGTTTACAAGCCGCGCAACAACGGCTTAACCATGGTGATGGACAAGGGTTTGAGCTGCCGCCAGGCAGAAGATTTTATTGAAGTTGCCGGTCCGCATTCTGATATTATTAAACTGGGCTGGGCCACTTCATTCGTCACGCCTAAACTGGAAGAAAAACTACAGATCTACCGGGAAGCAAACCTGCCTGTTTACTTTGGAGGCACCCTTTTTGAGGCCTTCATCGTGCGTAACCAGTTTGATGATTACCGCCGGATACTTGATCAATACAAAATGGAACATTGCGAAGTTTCGGATGGCTCCATTACCATTGAACATGACATCAAATGCGAGTACATCCGTAAATTAAGCGAGCAGGTTACCGTAATATCCGAAGTTGGCTCCAAAGACGTGCAAAAAATATTTGCTCCCTATAAATGGATCAAACTGATGAATGCCGAAATTGAAGCCGGATCGTGGAAGGTAATAGCGGAAGCCCGTGAAAGTGGCAACGTAGGCATCTACCGCGACTCGGGAGAAGTAAGGCAGGGCTTAGTTGATGAAATACTAACACAAATACCACAGGAAACCATCATCTGGGAAGCTCCCCAAAAAGCACAGCAGGTGTGGTTTATCAAATTATTAGGTGCCAATGTTAACCTGGGCAATATCGCCCCTGCTGATATGATACCGCTTGAAACCTTGCGTTTAGGCTTACGGAGCGACACCTTTGATCATTTTATTAATTTGTGATTTGATTCCACTGATTATTTTTTGATTTCACCGATTAAGTTTGATTTAATTTCACCGATTGGTTGAGGTTTAAGGCGATTGTGTAAATTACTGACGCAGGTTTAATGATTAGTAATTGATTTGTTTACCGGTCGTCAGGTTTTTAAATTATTTAAACAGTATGGTTTGAATATTGTTATAATTGCATGTTGTTTAAATCGATAGCCTGAAGAATAATCTCTCTATTAAAAAACTAAAAATCGGTAGTATTTCGTTGTGATGTTATTGAATTTTCACCAGGCTGGATAAGTAAAGCTCAATCAGTTTAATTGTATTTTAGTCAATCGGTGAAATCAAAACCTCATTAATCGATGTAATCACAAATCAAAATCAATCGGTGAAATCAAAAAAACAATCAGTGTAATCCCAGTAAATAATGAAACAATTCGGCCTGATAGGTTACCCTCTTTCTCACTCTTTCTCCAAAAAATACTTCGAAGATAAATTTGAAAAGGAAGGCATTACCGATCATCGGTACGATTTGTTCCCCATCGAACATATATCAGCCCTATCTGAACTGTTACACCAAACACCACATTTGTGCGGGCTCAATGTAACCATCCCCCATAAAATCAATGTGATGAAACAGCTGGACTGGATCAGCCACGATGCTAAGGAGGTAGGTGCGGTAAATTGTATCCGCATTTCAAACGAAAGCCCGGTAATGGCAGCCTTTAATGGTGAAGTGGGCATAAACGGCCATGATTTCAGGTTAGAAGGCTTTAATACCGATATTTATGGTTTCGAGATGTCGTTAAAACCGCTGCTTACTAATGCGCATACTAAAGCGCTGATATTAGGCAACGGCGGTGCCGCTAACGCGGTGAAGTATGTACTGGAACAACTGGATATCAGCTATACAGTAGTGGTACGCAAACCCGCTGCCGGTGCCATTTTGTTCGACGATTTAACAAACGAGCACATTGCCGAACATAAGCTAATTATCAATACCACGCCTGTAGGCACATCCCCCAATGTACACGAATGCCCATCGATCCCTTACGAATTTATAACAGATGAGCACCTGTTGTACGATCTGATCTATAATCCGGAACAAAGCCTGTTTTTAACCAAAGGGAAGGAAAACGGCGCTGCTATTAAAAATGGATACGAGATGCTTGTTCTGCAGGCCGAAAAATCGTGGGAGATATGGAACTCAAAAACCAAACATCCATGAGGCTGGCCGGCTTCTTAATGATTATTGCAATGCTGTTTTCAGCATGCGGAGGCAACCGCGATTATTCGCCTAAGCCACGGGGGTATTTCAGGATCGAATTTCCGGATAAGGTTTACCAGCAGTATGATGGTGGTTGCCCTTTCACTTTTCAATACCCTAAATACGCCGTTGTAGAAATCGACAGCATGCGCGGTTCAAAGCCATGCTGGTTAAATGTTCAGTTTCCGCAGTTTAAAGGCACCCTGCATTTAAGCTATGAGGATATTACATCCAAAAAGGTTTTTAATGAACTGGTTGAAGACGCGCACCTTTTTGCCTTTAAACATACCATCAAAGCTACCTCTATCGACGAGGGCGCCATCGCCCATCCGGCTACCAAGGTTTACGGCATCTATTATACCATTGATGGCAACGCGGCATCATCAGCCCAATTTTTTTTAACAGACAGCACCCGACATTACCTGCGCGGCGCACTCTATTTTAACACCGAACCCAGGCTGGATTCCATCCAACCGGTATTAACCTTTATCAAAAAGGATATGGACGTGATGATCCAAGGTTTGCGGTGGAAAAATTAGGGAGCGAGGTGAGTAATCAAAAGAGAGCCACAAGTGTGCTTAACGTTCTTCAGATACTATTGTATGAATAAACGACTATCTGAACCGGCTGGTTATTTAAATATGCAATTAAATACCTACAACATTAGCAACAAAAGGCTTATAGCGACTGTGCGAATCGAAGGCTAAGAGCGTTGGCACATGCCCTTGCGTATCGATTAATGGGAGATAAAATTTGGTTGGATCCATATTTATAAGTTCTAATTCAAAATGCTGATTCACTAAAGAGGAAAAGGTATTAGACTGGTCATATAATGCATGTGGACTATACATTACGGAAAACATCACCAGGTTAGCAACTACCGCTTTGATGCAATTAAGTAGTGTTGCCTCTGAAAAATTTGAGTTTCTATCGTGCTTAGTTTTATTATATGAGTCATACCAATCGAGCGACTTCGTTGGCGACAAGGAATCCCAGTTAGAAAAAGGAATGATTGGAGCGATACCTTCATATGCTTGAAGCGCAAATTTGTATTCTTTGAGATGTAGGTGTTGCGCTAATTTTACATAATCATTGGTAGTATAAGTTCGACCATTCTGTTTGGGTACAGATGATAATGACATATACACGTTCCAAAAATTCTCAACCTCCGTCGACGCTAATATAAGTAGCTCTCGAGTTTTGTGACTATACGTACCAAAACTGCTTTGGTTAGGTTCAATGTAAACAAATAGCTCATCTAATCGCTCTATTAACAATTTAATGGATTGAGAAGACAGCCGCATTTCTTTGGCAGTAAAGTTGAAGGCTTTGAATGTATCATCTTGAAAAAATAAGCCCGGTCTCCAAACGCATTTATTGACCACCCCAGGTTCCGAAAGCATCGGCTTGATATGTTGTGCACCAAACGTTTTCCTAACCCAATTTTCCAAGCTACCTGTTTTTTGCTCTGTAACAGTTATCCCATTTGAGATTGTCCACCACCGTACATTCTTACCATAGAAGTGCACAAAGTGCGTATCTGTTTCATAAGCGTAGCCTATTGGGTTATTAACATGAGTTCGATTCGATATCCCAGCGATATTTTCTGTGCTTGTGGTAGTGTATGTGATGGCTTTCATTGATTGTAATTAAATCATGTAAATAAGATATTTATTGCATCTCACTTCGCAGGATGTCCTTTAGAGTAACATCCGGAGCGCCGAATGTAATAATTAATCACGTTCGAACTCCGTTAATTATTGATGTAGATAGCAAAGTGCGCAAAGGCCCTGACTGCACGCCGGGCCGGGAGTTGGCCTGCGGGGGGAAGGATCGGGCAGTCTTGATTTTTTTGGTTACTTTTTGTATCAAGACAAAAAGTGACAAGCCCCTTCCCGCGGCGATTGAGCGGGACGATGTTCTAAGTTAAGAATACCGATTATTAGCGCAATAAAAATACGCTCATAATCAACAACTTGGGTAATCGAAATGATAAACCACATCAAAAAAACCCGTACAGGGCCATGCCGAACGTCCTTCGACAGGCTCAGGAGGACAGCTTTCGCGCACAAAAAAAGAGCGTGTCATACTGAGTAAGGCTCCGGCTCTAAATTAATAATACTGATTTTTATAGAAAAAAAATACGAGCTGATAATCAAAAACTTAAGAAGACGTCATTATAAGTAACGGACCCGGCCAACCGGAAAAAAATAGGGATGACGTTTGAAACCTGTAGGCTATTTTGCGCAGAAAGAAATGTGCGCAAAGGCCAGACTGCACGCCGGGCCGGGTTTGGCCTGCGGGTGGAAGGATCGGGCAGTCTTGACTTTTTGGTTCTTTTTTGTCAAGAAAAAAGAACAAAGCCTTTCCCGCGGCGACTGAGGGGGCCGATGCTTTAAATTAAGAATACTGTATATTAGAGCAATAATATACAGTATGACAATCAGTATCTTATGCAATCGAAATGATAAGCCGCATCAAAAAAAGACCTCGTACAGGGCCATGCCGCACGTCCTTCGACAGGCTCAGGATGACCGCTTTCGCGCACAAAAAAAGGCGTGTCATACTGAGTAAGGCTCCGGCTCTAAATTAAGATACTAATTTTTTACAGAAAAAAATACGCACTGATAATCAAAAACTTAAGAAGACGTCATTATAAGCAACAGATCCGCCAGTCAAAAAAAACAGCGATGACGTGAACCTCGTACACTTGTTCAGGCGTATGTTCATCGTGCGACTAAATTTGCCTGTTTCATGGGCTTATCATCTGGTTAAACATCGCTCGAATAGTACACACCCCTCCGCCCCTCTCAAGAGGGGAATCGCACGGGGCCACCGATTTTTACCCCGTCATCAGTCCTAAACTATTGATTACCAATAAAACAACAGTATGATTGTCAGCAATCTATTCAAAAAAATTTTAAATACCTTTAAATGCCAAGCGCTAAAAATTAATAATAGATGAGGCACCACTACTATCGGTACTCAATCATTATGCCTTATTCGTCTTCTACAATTCACACCGCTCAACTCAGCAACTCATTAAAATAGTTTACTTTTGGAGTATGTTACAGATACAAGCATTTCCTAATAATCCATACCAGGAAAATACCTATATCGTTTTTGACGAGAGCGGCGACTGCGCCATTGTTGATCCGGGTATGTATACTGCCTCAGAGCAGAACATAGTGGTTAATTTTATTAAGCAGCATAATTTAAAACCAGTTTTATCACTCAACACACATTGCCACATAGATCATGTTTTTGGCAATAAGTTTATTTTTGAACAATACGGTTTAAAACCTCAATTTCATGAGGGCGAAGTGCCTGTATTGGTTGCGGTGCCATCATATGCCCCTCAGATGGGCTTCAGATACGATGTTTCGCCGATGCCGGACACCTTTTTACCCGAAACGGGGACAATCACATTAGGCAAAGGAACGTTGGAGCTTATTTTTGCACCCGGCCACTCGCCTGCGCACTTATGTTTTTACGCCCGCGAAGAAAACTTTTTGGTGGGTGGCGATGTGCTTTTCAGAGGCAGCATAGGCCGCACTGATTTGCCTGGGGGAGATTTTAAAACCCTGATAGATAATATCGAACAAAAATTGTTTACCCTGCCGGATGATTGTATTGTTTATCCCGGCCACGGTGAAGAAACTACAATCGGCTTTGAAAAGGAGCACAATCCTTTTTTCATTTAATTTAAATCGACCATTGAATACATCAGTATATATAGCCCGGCGCTATCTTTTTTCAAGAAAGAGCACGCATGCTATTAACATTATTTCGGGCATATCGATGCTGGGTGTTTTTATTGGAAGCGCGGCGTTAATCGTCATTTTATCGGTATTTAATGGCTTTGAAAAGGTAATCCTGGCTCTTTATAACAACTTTAGCCCGGAGCTGAAAATTGAACCGGTACGGGGCAAAACCTTCGACCCTAATACGCCTTATTTTAATACCCTGCACAAAAATGCGGCCTTGTTTTCATTTGCCGAGGTTTTGGAAGAAAAAGCTTTGGTAAGATATGGGGACCGGCAGGTAATCAGTACCGTTAAGGGTGTAAGTACCGAATTTTTAAATAACCGGGGCCTTGATAGCACAATAATATCCGGATCTTTTACCCTGGAGTTGCATAAGCAAGCCGCGGCAGTCATCGGAACCATAGTACAGTCCAGTTTATCGGTCAATATCAAAGATGAGCTAACGCCGCTGCAAATCTATTCGCCGCGACGTGGCTTAGTGAATTCGGTTAACCCAATGGATGAGTTTATCCAGAAAAATATTTATCCATCGGGCGTATTCTCCATTCAACAGGACTTTGACGACATTGTGGTAACTCCGCTATCCTTTACCAGAGAACTGCTTGACGAACCGAATGAAGTATCTTCTATCGAACTGAATTTTAAGGATGGTACCGACCTTGATAAGGTACAGAATGAAATAAAGACTAAGATAGGCAATGCCTTTACCGTGAAAGACCGCTACGAGCAAAACACCTCCTTGTATCGAATCTTAAATTCGGAAAAGTGGGCGGTATTCAGTATCCTTACTTTCGTGCTGATTATAGCCATATTTAATATTGTTGGCTCTCTTACGATGCTGGTAATGGATAAACGGAAGGATATTGCTATCCTAAGCAGCCTTGGTGCAAGCAGAGGCTTAATAAAGCGTATATTTTTTGCCGAGGGCATGATGATATCACTGATAGGCTGCTTAGCCGGGGTTGTGATAGGTTTAGTGTTTTGCCTGCTTCAACTGCATTATGGCTGGGTAAAAATGGGCAGCCAAAGTAGCGTGATCGACGCTTACCCTATAGCCATCAACTTTACCGACTTTATACTGGTTTTTTTAACGGTCAGCGTTATCGCACTCATATCATCGGGAATAAGTGCAAGAGTTAGTGTGCAAGGATTGGACGAAATCAAACAGGATTTGTAAATTTGCAAAACCCATGAAAATAAATTCTATATTATTGGCCTGCGTTTTAGTGTTAGGTATATGCGGTTGTGGCGATTCGGATAAGAAGAATGCACCTGCTGTAGTATATAAAGGGGTTTACAGTTTAGGACCCGAAGTAAAATCGTTCAAGGATTGCGAAACCGGAAATGAGTTTTGGGTAACCGATAATTCATCAACCATGGAGAAAGAATATGCCGAACTCAATTTTCAAAAACCCTATGAGCCGGTTTACGTAGAAGTTGAAGGCAACAAGATCAAGGCCACCAAGGCCGATGCTCTCGACTCGCAATATGACAGTATCATTGTAGTTAAAAAGTTGATAAAAATAACAAAGGTGATACCGCAGGATATGTGTAATTGAAAAAATCCCTTTAAAGGATTATTTCAATCTATCGGGGCAGCAGGGTTTAATTTGAGTATTACAGTGTTTATTATTATTTCCACCATATTTAATAAAACCAGTAAACAAAGCATTATTGAAATAGCTTAAACAAAATAAAAAGCCACGGACGAGTAAACGCCGTGGCTCCAAATTTCATTCAACGTTTTAGTTTAGTATTGCCATAAGTTAAGTTCCCAATCCATTAACGATTTTTTGATGCGTTCTGATTCATAAAGTTTATCAATGCCTTGGGCATAATCTTTAATCCGCTCATCTTTTTCGTTGGATTCTTTGGTAATATAACTACTGAATATCCTTTTCAGGAACACCTGGTCGTAACTTAAATTAGTCGCGTCGTTGT
The DNA here is from genome assembly GCF_000166195.2 of Mucilaginibacter paludis DSM 18603. Classification (NCBI taxonomy): domain Bacteria; kingdom Pseudomonadati; phylum Bacteroidota; class Sphingobacteriia; order Sphingobacteriales; family Sphingobacteriaceae; genus Mucilaginibacter; species Mucilaginibacter paludis. Next base: position 4,643,662 of record NZ_CM001403.1, on the reverse strand, counting down.
TGCGCATAGATACTTCTTTAGCTGCCAGTATAGGCCGGGCTTCAGGGAAATAAATCCAGAAAGCCGGTTGATAGTCGAGTGTCTCCGCTCCTATTTTAATTTGGATCAACGGGGCTATACCGATAATTCTGGGCTCAAAAACAGATCGCTCTTTATCAAAGATCCAGTCTTCCTTAATCCTGAACTTAACGATACTATCAGGATTAAACTCGCCCATCCTCATTTCAGAGCTAATTTTATTCCCATCCTTATCTAACTTATCAACTAAAACGCTATCGGCCAGTTTGGCCATGGCCTGCTTTGATGTTAATGGAATTGCAAATTCATCGCCGTTAGGAAAGCCTTTACTTGGCGAGGCATCAAAAGCCCTCAACTCGTCGGCCTGTATTGCATCTACCAAAACATCTATTAACCTGGCTTTGGGCGATGCCATGTATTGGTTCATTTTCTCGCGCAAATCAATTTCACGCCAAATCCGCTTGGCAAAAATCACATCTGCCTGGCGCAACGTTGCATAAGCAACCGGCTGAGCACTTAAGGTATTCGTCTTTTTATAATAGCCGTCCAAAGGGCGATCCAAAACTGGCGCAACTACAGGCTTTTTATTGGTGTCAACCAAAGCGGTTTGTGTAACAGCAATAGTTGTATTGCTATTTGGCGCATTGTTGTTCACTGCCGCCGTTGTTGTTGCTTTTTTAGATCGTGTTCTGGCTTTCTTTTTTTGAGCGTAAGTTACACTTATAACACTCAAAAACAGTATAAGCAATAGTCCCTTTTTCATAACCACTATATCCTTTCTGTAAACAAAAATTATTGAGCCTTAAATATGATAGGATCTAAACCACGTTGAGCACCATCAGGGCCAACAGCTGTGATATCATCAAAGTAGATGGTTGTACCAGGAGTGATGGTTGCCAGGGCCGCGCGCTGCGTACCAGACAGTTCGCCACTTGAACTCGAAGAAACAACACCATCCTGGTGCGGTTTAGCCACAATCATTTTAAAGCTTCTGATCGTAAACTTAGCATCAAACTCAAAATTTTCGAGTTTTGCAAACAACCTGTCCTGCGACCTAAGGTTAACAGCACTGGTAGAGCCACCGCTTTTACCTGCAAACTGTGCTTTAGGATCCGGAATACGTTTGATACGGAATTCTGTTGAACCCAAAAGCTGAGTTTTACCAGGAGCAACCTCAGCACTGATAGATACTTTGGTGGTTCCGATAGAAGTTACTCTTGCTTCATAGTGACCTTTCGATCCGCTCAATGATCCATTCGACATCGATACTTTCAGCTTTTCAACAGCAATACCTGGCGCCGATACTGATAAGGGATTGGATACCCCGATATACAACACATTCATTTTATCAGGAGACACAACCGCTGACGGTTTGGCTACCTGGTAAGTTTGAGGTGGAGTTTCGTAGGTCTTCATGGTTCCGTCAGTCTGTTTAACACGAATTACACCCTTCCAGGTATAAACGCCTTCTTTACCGCTACCTCCAACGTAAGTACCCTGACCTTCTTTAGTAGGCAATTTACTTCCGTTTACAGATATATCCGGGTTTGAATGTGAATCAGAAGCGGTTAAAAATACCTGCGCTGTATAAGGCTGACCAACTACAACATAGCTGCTCGGCGCTACAGCCACAGCTGCAAATTTATCCAGGTTAACAACTGCCTGATCAAATTTGCTCAGGATCTTTTTGATTACTTCAGACTCTGCATTTTTCGCGTCGGATTGTATTTTGATCAAAGAGGTCATGGCAGCTCCCATTGGGATACCTTCGCCAAAGTAAGCCTGTTCCCAGCTTTTCTTCTCCGCATTCTTTGCAGGAATCGGATCTTCGGCAGTTAATGATACGTTAATACCGTTACGATCTTTAGGATCTAATAAAGCAATCAGCTTTTCGCGGGTATCATTGATATCCTTACGAAGCTCTGTTGCCTTTTTCTGATCAATCATGATATGGGGTGTTACGTCCATATTATCACGGCCGCGGTAATCACCGGTATTCTCATCCATACCACCGCTTTTTTCAATCAAGGTTTTCTTAAGTTCCTCAATTTTTGTGTTCAGCTTGCTGGCCAGTTCGCTTGCTTCCTTTGATTTGTTGTACAGAGGCTGCGCTTTAACGGGCTCATCTTTTAGGTGAGTTTTCTCAAAAGCCGAATAAGTATTGTTAATACCACTCTGCACATTTGATGTGGACGTGGCAAGGCTATCGCCTATTTTTTTAAATGCATCGAGCAAGCTATCAGGCACGTTGAGTGCTATTAAACCCAGTAATACCAGGTATAATATGTTGATCATCCGCTGCCTTGGGGTTTGTTTACCTCCAGCCATATGTTAAGGTTTTATTATTAAGGTTGAAAATTGGACACGTACTATTTAACAACCGGTTGGTTCATTGCAGTTAGCATATTGCCATAAACTGCGTTTAAAGAAGCAAGATTTTTTGACAAACGGCCAATCTCTTCTTTAAATTTCTTGGAATCATCCATCGACTCGTTAAAGTTCTGCATGGTTGCAGATAAATTCTGGTAAAATTTATTCATCGATTTTAAGTGCGTGCTTGAATCTTGTAACTCAAGTTCGTATACGGCATTTAAAGCAGATAAATTTTTAGCCAGCGATGTTACCTGATCATGATAAGCTTTTGAATCAACATTTGAATTTCCCAATTCAATTAAACCTGCAGATGCCTTGCTGAATGCAGTACTTAAGTTATCATAGCTTGCACTTGCAGCTTTGATTTTTGTTGTAAATTCTTGAGTGGCAGTACCAGCATCGGTAACTTTTGAAATAGTGCTTACTTTGTCACTAAAAGTTTTTAAACCTTCGCCCAGGCTGCTGATCAATTCCGGACCAATTTTAGCGTCAGTTATCATTTTGTCCAAACTAACAGCTGTAGATAATCCCGATTTAGTTGGTGCAACTACAGCCTTTGGCTCTGCTCCTTCACGCAATTCGGGGTATACCAGGGTCCAATCAACTTCTGTTGGCTCGTTTTGAAAACCAAGTAAAGCAAATAAGAACGCTTCCATACCAAGTCCGATAGTAATAAACCAAGTAGCGCCTTCCCAGTGTTGAATTTTAAATAATAAACCGATGATTACCACTGTTGCTCCCCAGGATACGATGTTGTTAATCCCGATTTTTAATTTCTGTTTGCCAGCCATACTGTTGTTGTTTTTAGTTTAAGTTTTTGTTGAAATGTGAACTATGTTATTTTGATTTGTGCCTGTAAAGAAAGCCCCGCTTAGTGCCTGTCTTTAATGTCGCGCCCTATAAAGCGGGTAACACAGCGGAAGCCAATATAGGCCTTGGCTGTGTCCTGATATTCATAAGAGCGGGTTGAATTTTGCAAAAAATAACCGATATCCTTAAATGATCCACCTCGTACAACTTTTCTTTTTTTAACCTCCGGATCGCTCGCCTTGGCATTATAGGTAAATGATGGGCTGAGATCGTTTACAAAGGAAGAGGATGCTTCATCGTACGATGATGAAGTCCACTCAGCAACATTGCCCGCCATATTGTATAAGCCGTAGTCGTTAGGCATATAAGCGTTTACTTTTACTGTAATAGCTCCTCCGTCATCAGTATAGTTACCGCGGCCCGGTTTAAAATTAGCCAGCAAACAGCCCTTGGCATTTTTAATATACGGGCCTCCCCAAGGATAGTTTGTTCCTATCCGGCCACCGCGGGCTGCATATTCAAACTCGGCCTCTGAGGGCAAATCGAATGGTAATCTCAATTGAGCAAGGTGCCTTGAATCGTTGGCTGCACCTTCATTTAAATGTGTACGCCAAACGGTAAAAGCCCGCGCCTGGCGCCAGGTAACTCCCACAACTGGATAATTCTGATAAGCCGGATGCGAAAAATAGCCCTGCGCATAGGGCTCATTAGCCGAATAAGAAAAGTTACGCAACCAAACTAAGGTATCGGGATAAATAGGAAGGCTATCACGAAGGATAAAATCAGAACGCTTTTTTGCTTTATTGGTATTGTTAGCCGCGTCGCGCAGCACCATAATGGCGTAGTTATATTTCAACAACCTTACATCCAATTCATTCCGGTCAAATACTTTATCATCACCCTGGTAATACATACCCTCCAGCTTACTTGCGTTGCTGCTCTGGCCTTTCTTGCCCCGCCAAGGAGAGTTTTTCGCAACGTAATCCCAATCGATATATTTCTTTCCACCAGAATTGTTGGTAGTTGCATTCTTGGGATGCATATAGTATTTATCATCATTCAGGTAAGTGGTAATGGCTATAGAGTCACGAACCCAATTTACAAACTGCTTATATTTGGCGTTGGACAGTTCCATCTCGTCCATGTAAAACGCAGGGATAGTTACCTGTTTGTTATCGCCTATTTGGGCAAATGTAATGTCGTGATCTACAGGGCCCATTAAAAAACTACCTGCGGGAATATAAGCCATGCCCAGCGGCACCTCCGATCGAAAAACACGTTGGTATACACCAACCACTTCACCCCGATGACTGCTTTGGCAACCAACTAAACCCATTCCCAAAAAAGCAAACACTATGAAATAGTAGAATTTCATTTATAATACATCCCCCTTTTTAATAACACAGCAACATAACGATCCGAATATAATGAAAACATTTAATCTTAACCAAAAGTTTTTACTATTCGCAGCGTTGTATTTTCCCTTATAACGGAATTTACTGACAAAGGTTATGCTTGAACGAAAATATTTGCTCGCCCGATAAATTGCTTTGTATATCACAAATAACAACTAATCGTTTCAATTTATTTATAATTAAATATTAAATAATAATGAATTAATTGTGTTATTTGTTAACAAGCTTAGTGTATTGTTCAATGGCCATCGTCATGGAGGGGGCTGCGGGCGTAGGTGCCACGATATCGATAATCAGTCCTGCATCTAAAGCTGCCTTATGGGTGGTAGCGCCAAATGCGGCTATACGGGTATTATTTTGTTTAAAATCTGGGAAATTTTTAAATAACGACTGAATACTTGAGGGGCTAAAGAAAACAATGATATCATAAAAAACATCGGCAAGATCAGACAGGTCACTGCAAACGGTACGGAATAATACGGCGGGTGTAAATTTATAACCATTATCCAGCAAAAATTTCTGCGTTTCTTCCGCTGCTACATCCGAGCAGGGATACAAGAACTTTTCAGCAGAATGTTTTTTTAGCACTTCGGCCAGATCAGCGGCTGTTTGCTTGCCAAAAAATATCTTACGCTTACGGTATTGAATATATTTCTGGAGATAAAGCGCAATGGTTTCCGACAGGCAGAAATATTTCATATCAGCAGGAACTTCAAAACGCATTTCTTCGCATATTCTGAAAAAATGATCGGCTGAATTACGGCTGGTAAAAATTACAGCGGTAAACTCGGCCAAATTAATCCTTTCTTTACGAAACTCTTTTGCGGTTACTCCTTCTACGTGTATGAAAGACCTGAAGTCGATTTTCAGATTATTCTTTTTAGCCAGTTCCGCGTAAGGATTTTTGTCTGTATCCGGTTTCGGTAAAGTAACAAGTATGCTCTTCACCTTTTTCTTTCTATCTTCCAATTTATACAGTTTTAATCAATTAAATCTTACAAATTTAGCGCCTTTACCAAAATCAAAACGGGGCAAATTTCGAGGGCACAAAGATAGATAAATAAATAGATTTTTGGAAAGGTAAAATTAGAAATGATACTTAAACTACTTCGCAGATATTGAATTGCGAAAACAATAAAAATCAAAACTACAGAAACCGTTAATAAATAAGGAGTTAACTTTGAAGGGAATAAGCTGAGACAAATTACCACGGGTAAAAAAACAAACGCCATATTGAAACAGGTTAGGTACAAAACATACACATATTCGCGTATTAACCGGCCGATATCAAAAATAAATCCAATAAAACGAAGCAGTATAATTTTCAAAATAAATATACCCAAAACATCAATTGAGCAGGTAATAAATAGCTGGAAACCATTAATGGAATAGCTCATCCGGTGATATAAAATTACCTGATAAACATATAAGCCCATGGTAAAACCAAATAATGCAAACAAGCATATAAAGGCCCAGGAGTTTAGTAAACTATCTTCGCGACTTAGTTTGGCCAGCGAGCGCTGGGCATAAAAAGCCTGGAAAACGTATACTATATCCTTGCCGATAAGCCGGTTTAAAACAGCAGTATAAATTAGTAAGACCAGTATAACGGCAATTACCCAGCGGGCGCGTAAAGGCCGCTCTTTTCCCATCTGTAAATGAGTTTTGGCGGTTACCGGATTTTTAAACAGAAAAGGATCAAAGGCGTATTGCTTCAGCAAAGTATCAATAAACTGGTTGTGCCTTAAAGAATCGGGCATCCTGATATAGGCCGATAATGTATCGGCAACAGGTTGAGGCTGGCTTAATGTTACCGGTTGAGAAAGGCGGGTAGTATCCGGCGACAATTTCAAGGTAGTATCACTTTGAGCCTTTATACCCGTACAAAAAACAGTAAAAAAAGCCAGGATAATTAAACGCATATTACTAAACCGCCTGTTTGAGCTGCAAATTTAGATGAATATATTGTTTTATGGCTATCGCATTAACGCTTTCATACTAAAATAATGATCAATAAACTGGTAAATGCAGTTGGTTGGCAGGGTTAAACAACTTGCCCTGCTAAACCTGGCGATATTTAAACCGCATAAATGCCCGTAAAGATCAAAAACGGGTCCGCCGCATTGATCAGCCTGAAGGATAGCATCGTGCGAGAAAACTTTTTCAAAGCCATCCCTTCTGATGCTCTTACCGCCGTTAAACAATTCTGCTGGATGATTAACTTTAGGGCTTGGCATTAACCCTAAAACAACTTTTTTTTCAAAAGCGGCGCCCCCTCTCCTCATTTGTAGCCTAACGGTATCGCCCGGCCAGTATTTTTGTAATACCTTACCATAATCCTCCGCCTTGCGCATCTCAATTCCATTGATAAATAATACCTCATCCGCTATTTGCAAGCCACTTTCGCTCGCCGGCGAATTGGGCTGGATACGGGTGAGTAACAAAGGGCCATCCTGGTAAGCGATGGCGGCTCCCAGAAAACCGTTACTTGATATTTTTGCAATACTAAACAGGTTACTGCCCGCTACACTGGCGATGCCCGCAGTATCAGGCAGAAGAGATAACAGGAATTTACCAGGCTTGATATCAGCAGGATCATGATCGATTGTTTTTAATTCGATGCCACCGTTAATTTCAATGTAAGGCCGAAGCAGCACAAGGTCATTTTGCTTGTCGCGTGTTAATACTTTTGCCTGAATCCTCTTATTACCGACTAATACAAACAGGGGCCCATAGCCTATCAACGAGTTTTTACCAACAATAACACTTTGATTTTTAACATTTTTGCTAAATGCCAAACCACTTAACGAAAACAATGTGCCCACTACCCGTTGTTGCTTTCCATTATCACTGACGGTAATGTAAATAGAGCTTTTTTTAAAGTGAGAAGATATGTCCGCAAAATTGGCATTCAGATGTTTAAGACCTGGTACTGTAAGGACTTTGCGTATAGGCCGTTCATCTTTAATCAGATCGGCGGTATCGGGCAGCCGGGTATAAATTTGGGGTTTGTTTAAGGCCGTCCAATACTTTTTATAAAGATCAACCGGGATCTCGTAATTCAAATCCTCGGGAACCTCGATAGCACTGTGCAAGGCTATTACCCGCCCTAATTCATCAAACAACGGCCCTCCCGAATCGCCCGGCTCCATTTTACAGGTAGATTGTACAAATCCTCTTTGATTAGTAGCCCGGGTAACCCATCCAAACCTTACCGTGGGCCGCGCCTGGTTCAGGCTTTCCGGATAAGCAATGCTGAGGCAAGGCTCGTATTCTTTTAGCGTAGATGAGATCCCCATCTCGGCATGCGGCCAGTTGCCTTTGGTAATGATTTTCATCAGGGCTACATCAGGGATGGTTTTATCATCGGCGTATTCGATCTTCCCCAATGCAACAGCAATGCACTTTCTACCGTCCGGAAACGTAACCTGATAAGTTTTACCGGGAATGGTAACGTGAGCAGCAGTAAGTATGTACCCCTCCTGAGTAACTACCACGCCGCTAAACTGGGCACTCATTTGCTGTTTAGATACGGTATCGAACCCCCAAATCCGCACACTGGCCGGATAGGCTTTGGCAATGGCTTTAAATACCGTTTGCTCCAATTGCCGCCCGCTGAATTGTTGGCTGTAAGCATCAGGATGAATAAATAGAAAAATTGTTAAGACAAATAACCGTGAAATATTCCGCATAAAGCCCCCTCTAAATCTCCCCCGGTAGGCATATGCGTCAACCTAAGGTAAAAAGGCAATATCGAAATCCTGTTCAAAATTGGGTCTGACTCTTTTATCGTAGGAGCAGTACCTGGCTAAAGTAATTAGATGATATCCTATCTTGCCCTTATAACTTTCTATGGCTTTAACGACCTGTATTATTTTAGAGGCATTTTTTATGAGATACCGGACTACTTTTATCATACTCAAGCCCCTTTTCTGATGTTTTTTGATGATCATTCTGGCAGGCGAAAAGATATACTGGATGTAAATGATGATCATGATAAATCTCGCATAAAGGATAAGTGACAGTTGTTTTTTCGAAACATTATGGATCTTAGAAAACTCCATGTTACTTTTCCAGGATTTGAATATGATTTCAATCCGCCACCTCAGGCTATATACTTTGAAAAGAAAGTTATAATCTGCGTCCTGTCTGGAAATGGTAGTCATAAAAATGGACCATGACATCAGGGCCAGGCACTCTTTACCCGGTTCCTTTTTGGCCTCTTTCTTAGCCTTCATCCTGCGCCTGTTTGCAATTTCGTCACTTACAGGCAAGGCGACTATCCTGATTTTTGTACCTTTTTCATTATTTAAAGTAACCTCAAAATCAAGCTGTTTTTTTGATTGTAATTCGGTGAGCAGGTTAATTCTTTCTTTTGTTTGGCTGTCTAAAAGTACTATATTACTCTGATGCCTGTATATGCAGTCCGCTTCTGCTGTCCAATGCCTCTCGATTTCTTTAAGGGTTAGATACCCCCTGTCCCGAATAACAAGGTCGCCCTTTTCTATCGTTAATTCGGGGGCGGCTTTCTGATCGTTCTTAGTATAAGAATCGATGGTAAAATAAATAAAGCTTTCAGTTATCAAATCGTAAACACACTGAATCCGGGCATTACAAACACTGGACTGGGCGTTGGAGACGCCCGAAAAAAAGCCAAACAACCTAAGGGGCAACTTAATGATTGTGCTGTCCTGCACTAAAACACGCTTAAATTTACCTGCCCTGCGCAATGAATCGATTTCTTCCTTTCCGATTCTACTGATAATAACAAGGGCCAGTATCTTTTTTAAAAAAAGCACACATGATTCTTTGCTTGTCTTTTTTGCAATTGCCTGCCTACTTACAGAAACAGTAGTTTCCGCATCTATTTTTGCCGCCAGATCATTAAAGCTAACCGTTCCATGCGTGGCCGCGCAGCAAATGGCATATAAAATATCGGCAGGCTCTATAAGACCTTTCCGTATCAGAAATCCGGTATCAATTGCTATTTTCTTTATTTGATCAGCACCAATGTTCATGGCATTTAGCAACGCTAAAAAATCGACCTTTTTCATTATGTCTTTTTGATTAATGGGTAAAATAATTTATATTTACATAGTATATATACTATGTAAATTAATCAAAAAAAATGGGATATAAAGTAAAAGTTCAAAAAGTTGAGCGAGGAGGCACCAAATCGTTTTATGTAAACTTCCCGGCAGCAGTTGCCGATGCTTGCCTGTTAGAAAAAGGCGAAGAAATGGAATGGTTGATAGAAGATAGAAATAGCTTCGTACTAAAACGTGTAAAGAAAGCCAAAACTAATCTTCCCAAACAAGAAAAAGACAAGTGAAATTAATCGCGCAAACATCTTCTCCAATAATGTAAGGTGTTAGGTTGACGCATATGCCCGGTAGGGGAGACTTTTTGTTTTTGTTTTGAATGTTGATTTAATTGTAAGTTTCTGCCCATGTAGTGTCAATCATAAAAGTCAGTTAGCCCCGAGTCAAAAGTAATTAATGCTCAATCGGGAACACCGAATTTGACTCAAGACTCCGGACTAAGTACTCTTGACTTAGCCCTACCGCCGTTCGTTGTAAACCTGAAATTCGGCAATAGATGGTTGTGCGGCATAAGCATCGATCAAGATCCGCACCCTGGTTCCTTTTACGCGTTCAAACCTGTGTACCTTAATCCTGTTTGAGTTTTGGCCGGCCAATATCGTTTTCCAGGCACCCTTTTGGTAAACTTCAAGGCGATAGCTTGAAATATTGGCCTTTTCTTCGGCAACCACAATGGTATTAAATGCCTGCTCCTGCTTAAAATCAATTTCGTACCAGGGCTTTTTTACCGTGGGATTTGAGATCCACGAAGTGCTAAAGTCGTCGTCGTTAGCAAAGTCCATAATATTTGAATCGTCGCTCCAACTCGAGTTGGCGGGTTGTCTTTTGGCAAGGTTATGCGAAATAATGGGCGCATCCAATTCGGGTAAAGTGGCCACCGGGCCGTCGTTATGCCAAAGTTCTCCTATCTTTGTGAGCGCCGCCAAGGCATTATCATCCATTAAGCCATCGCGGTTAGGGGCAACATTTAAAATAAAGTTACAGTCAACTTTGTTAAGCGGGATAATTTCTTCGTTCACCAACTTTACAGGATCCTTAACGGGCGTACCGGGATGGCTGATTTCCCAAAACCAGTTAGCCTGCAAAGGCAGGCAAGCCAATGCTGGCATGCGGTTACTTTGTTTAGATACCCGCTGCCCTGCCCCCATCTCATAAGTTTTAATATCGGTATAGTACATACCTTCCGCAGGGTATTTGGCTCCGTTTAAATCCATCAGCAGGCAGTTGGGTTGCAGCGATTTTACCAAACGGTAAATCTCCTCAAAAGGCACATCGTCATAAGAAATTCTGGACCATGGCGCATCCCATCCATCGATAATTAAAGCCTCGATATCGCCATAATGTGTCAATAACTCGGTGAGCTGGGCTTTAATCATTTTGATATGTTCGGGCGTTATACAGTTTGGCCTTAGGTGATGATGGGTATCCAGGATGGAATAATAAAGATATACTTTGAGGCCGTTGGCCCTGAAAGCGTCGGTAAACTCCTTCACTACGTCTCGTTTACAAGGGCTATTCATCACGCTGTAATCAGTAGTTTTAGTATCCCAGATGCAAAAACCACTGTGGTGCTTGGTGGTAATACAACCGTAGCTCATATTGGCAGACTTAGCGGCTTTAGCCCATTGATCGCAATTGAGTTTAGTGGGATTGAAAATGGCAGGCGATGCTTCTGGATCGGCCCAGTCCTGATTCATATAGGTGGGGATATTGAAGTGGATAAACATCCCGAAGCGCTGGTTAACAAACTGTTGCTGCAATTGAGCAAGATTACTTTTGTTTTGCGCTTTTAACAGAACAGGCAGCATGCAAAGAAGCAATGCTGTGGTAATTTTTAATTTATTGATATTTTTCATGATGATTGATCATTAAGAAGCTGATTATTAGCAAAGCACCTCTCTCCTACAGTCGTTGAGGAGGAACGACATTTGAAAGACATCTTAAACTATGTCATTGCGAGGTACGAAGCAATCTCTACTTAAGCAGGGCGACCGTGCAGTTTCGCCCTGTATAGCCTCAGCGATTGCAACGACACTTTTTTTTCAATACCCCCACACCGGCGGCTTATCCTCCGGCTTAGTTCCCCACGCTTTATTAGGCTTCGCGCCCATGGCAAATTCAAGCCTGCTTCCACTAACAATATCTCCTTGTGTGATATACGTTTTATGATAAGGCTTGCCATTAAGCTTAACAGATTGAATATAGGGATTGGCGGCCCCTGGGTTATTTACATCAACAGTGAATGTTTTCCCATCGGCCACGGGTATCTCCGCATGTTTTAGTACCGGCGAACCTATAGCGTAAACGCCATTAGCCGGGTTTACCGGATAAAACCCCATCGCGCTGAAAATGTACCAGGCCGACATCTGCCCACAATCCTCGTTCCCTGCGTAGCCGGATGACGAATTATTGTACAGGGTATTTAAAATCCGTGAAACATACATTTGTGTTTTCCAGGGCTGGCCCGAATAATCGTACAGGTAAGCAATGTGATGACTCGGCTCGTTACCGTGCGCGTACTGCCCAATAAAGCCTGAAGCATTGCCATTTTTTTCGGCACTTTTATCTTCGAGGGTAAAAAACTGGTCGAGTTTGGCATTGAATGCAGCATCACCCCCAACCAGGCCGATAAGGCCTTCTACGTTTTGGGGTACATACCAAAAGTATTGCCAGGCGTTACCTTCGGTATAGGGGTTGCCACCGTTGCCGCCGTATTGTAAAGGGTTAAATGGTTCCAGCCAGTTACCGTCTTTCTTCTTAGCCTGAAAAAAGCCGGTTTTGGTATTATACAGGTTTCTATAAAATTCCGACCGCTTTATAAAGCGGTTATAGTCGTCAGTTTTATTTAACTTTTTAGCCAGTTGGGCCACGCACCAATCATCATAAGCTGTTTCGAGTGTAATGGATACCGATTGCGACTGTATATCTTCGGGTATATACTGATATTTTTCCCAAGTGCTGAATGGCGAGCCGGGATGATCTGTAAGCAAAGAGGCTTTTACAGCCTGGTAAGCCTTTTCTACATCAAAACCCTTAATACCTTTAAATGCAGCGTCAACAATCACGGGAATAGCGTGATTGCCTATCATGCAGTAATTTTCATCGCCCCATAACTGCCAGATGGGTAAGTAGCCATAGCTGGTATACTGCCTCATCATGCTGTTGATAAAGGCCGCAGTTTTTTCGGACTGCACCAAAGTATATAAAGGATGTGCCGCGCGGTAAGTATCCCAAAGCGAAAACGTGGAGTAATGAGCTTTATCGGGCGCGTTGGCAATGCTAAGGTCGGTAGCCTGGTAATCGCCGTTTACATCAGCTATATTATTGGGCTGTGTAAAAGCGTGGTAAAGGCCAGTGTAAAATATCTCTTTCTGTGTTTGGGTACCGTCGATCTTTATTTTACTGAGTTCTGTTTCCCATTTGTTACTGCTTTGTGTACTTACCCGGTCAAAATCCCAGCCGGGCAGTTCGACGCTTAGGTTTTGCCTCGCGTTTTCCATACTCACCGGAGAAAGCGCCACTTTAACCAGCACCTGCTCATTATCCGTGGTGTTGAAATTCAGCGCGGCTTTTAAGTTGGAACCATTGATAACGGAAAGATCCCGGTGTTGGCTGCTGCCGCTAACGAGCGTAGCGCTATCAAAAGGTTTTGAAAACTCAGCGTGGAAGTACACCTTACGCAGTTTGGCCCAGCCGGTAATAATGCGGTATCCTTCGATGGTATGCTGATCAATAACCCGGATCTCCGCACCAATAATTTTACAGGCCCAGTAATCGCGTTTTTTATTCAGCGAGTGATTCAGGTCGATCAGAATATGCGACTGGCTATTTTGGGGGAAAGTATAACGGTGCATACCCACATGTACTGTCGACGTTAATTCAGCTTTTATACCGTAATCTTTAAGCATTACACTGTAATAGCCTGGCCCTGCGGTTTCTTCACCGTGGGTATAGGCAGAGCGGTATCCGCTGCCTTTTTGTTCGGCGTTGCCGGGTTCTGTTTTGAGTTCCCCGGTTGTTGGCATCAGCAATACATCGAACAAATCGGATACCCCGGTTCCGCTTAAATGCGTATGACTGAACCCAACAATGGTTTTATCATTATAATCGTAACCAGATGCCGGATCGTCAGGCCCATCCTGCGTATCCGGACTCAACTGCACAAAACCGAACGGCACAGTGGCGCCCGGGAAATTACTCCCCGAAAGGCTGTTTTTATCAACCGCCCCTGTGCCTATCAAGGGTTTTACATAGCTTACTAACCTGGCCGGACCGCTGTTTTGCGCGTAAGATAGCTGCTGCGATGCCGCTAAAATAACTAACAACGATTTTTTTATTACCCCGGCCAACTTGTTGTTTTTCATGATGTGTATTAATGTTTGAATATTTTTTTGAGTTGATCGTCGGTTTCTTCTTTGGCGGGGTTAATCGTTACTACCTTCCCTTCATCATCCAGCATCATTACAAACGGAACAGACGCTATCCCCAAAGATAACATTAAGGTGGAAGCATCCATCCCGGCATCGTAATGATCAATTACCTGGGGCCAGGGCATGGCTTCTTTAAGCATAGCGTTTTTCCAGGCCTTATTATTCTGATCGATGGATACGCTTAAAATTTCAAATCCATCGGCATGATACTTTTGATATAATTGTTTAAGATGCGGAATAGATGCCCTGCAAGGCATACACCACGATGCCCAGAAATCAACTAATACCACCTTACCTTTAACTGATGACATTTTGATAGCTGTGCCATCGGGCGTTTGCAAGGTAAATTGAGGAAGGGTTTTACCTATTGTGAGGTTAGGCTTGGTTAAGGTATCGGCCCCTATCGGGCCGGATGCTTTTGCCGCCTGGTTAATGTAAACAAAGGTGAAAACCAGCGATAAAATTCTGATGTATAATTTCATTTAAAGGATATTTTACCGACGATTATAAAACCTGCAATTCTACCATCTTTCTTTTAGGTGGAAAGCATTTGTTGTTATCACAAACCTGGTAATACAGCCCGCATTTAATTACCGAGCCTGCCTTTAATGCCGATGTACTGATCTCTGTTTTAAAGCTCGCCTGCTCTTCCCAAACAAACATGCCCTCGCCACCCGCAAAGGGAATACCGGCTGAACTTTGCCACTCGGGTAAACCTTTCGTCCCATCAGGCAGCTCCAATATCACTTCGGTTTGAATAAAAGGGCTGCCATCGGGCACGTAGGCGTAAATATGCCAGCCTTTTAAAATATGTGCATCAATTACAATCTTCTTTTTATCTTTTGTACTTCCTTCTTCCAGTTTAGCAGTCACAGCAACCGGGTCAGTAAGCGTGGGCCCTGCACTTACCGAAGCTATATTGGCCGGTGAAACCGGCCTTACCGCGGCCGTGGTATTTTTATTATAGGTGTTCACCATAAATTTAAAGCCGCCCGCTTCGGTATAAAATAAATTGGCTTTGTTTTTTGTGAGCCAGTTGCGCCATTCGGCAGCGCTGGCAAACTTTTCGGTAGTATAACGCTCCAATACCCTTTGGGCCAAAGCAGCATCTTCATTTTTTTCAAGCATCAGGATACATTTTTCCAGTATCTGCACTTTGCGGTTAGAGATACCCAATTTTTGCGCATCCGGATCTAACTGCAGCGAATAGGAACCTGAAGGATAGAAATATTCGTAATTATCGTGATAATATTGGTGATACAATTTGGTATTGGTGCCAAACCTGGCAAATAGTTCCTCGCCGTTGTAGCCTTTTAAGTAGTGCTCAAAGCTTTCCATATCGTTAGTTACGGGCATTTTTAGAAACATCTCGTTCCCATGGCCAATATCTTCGCCCTTGGCTTTTCTGTCTTTAAGCGCCTGTTGCAATTTAAGCAAACGGATGTTACCCTCCCGGCGGGAAACAAGGGCCTTTTGGTACAGCGCCTTATCCGTACGATACACCAGTTCGTCTATCAGTTCACGATTTTCAATCTGTACTTTTTTTACGATAGGCAACTGATGATCAAACTTCTTGATATAGCAAATGGCATTCACAAAAACATCCTTTGCCTCGTCCGTCATGTGATCGGGAGACGCCGAAAAGCCCCACATCAAATAATTGCCATGTCGGCCTAAGGCGACGGCCTCGGCATTTTTTAAACAAACCCCACCCGAGATGGCTTCCGCGTCGGGCGAATCATTAAAACCTTCACCATGGGCTACCATACCGATGATGTATTTCTCTTTTTCTCCGGGCTCTTCTTTAACCACTTTCCACATCGGCATTTGCTTAGGCGTAGTAGCACCCTGAAAACCGTTGTAGAACGAGCCGGGTGTTGGCCTGATTACCAGAGTAAGGTTTACCTTGTTTGGTGTGTTAAAAATCTCGTGTTTGGTGTTGATGTTTAGCGCGTCGTCTTCCAGGCACTGGCAGTACCAATCAAACTTGAGGCCAATGGGCATACCTACGTTAGGCGCCATTTCATGCAGTAATACCATAGGCCTGTCAAAATCAGCGGGTAACTTTACAGGCCCGGCATCTAAAATGGTTACGTCAAACTTGTCGGACATAGCCGCAGTATAATCCCTTACATCCACTACCTCGGCTTGAGCAAAGCGGGTTTCTAAAAAAGCCTTAAAATCGGCCATGCGCGTTTTATACGCTTTTTCAATTGCCCCGGCAGCGGTACTGTAATAATTGACATGAGCTGGCATAGGCTTTTCTGGGTTATAGCCTACATACAATACTTTAAGCGGCAATTTAGCGGCACCTGCTACAGGTGCCTTGTTAAATGCAACAGCCTGAGCCGTTGTAATTAACAATAGTAAAAACAAAAAAAATCTTCTCATCACATTAGGTTTTAGTTAAAAATTTCGGCAAGCTTTTTATTAAGCGGCTCGCCCCGTAGATCCTTCCCGATAATTTTGCCTTCGCGATCGATCAGGAAAAAAGCAGGCACGCCATTAACGCCATATACTCTGGCTGCCGCGTTGTTTGAGCCCTTCAGGTCCGACACCTGCAGCCAGGGTAAGCCGTCTTCTTCAATTGCCGCCAGCCACCGCTTTTTATCGGTGTCAACCGATACGGAAATGATCTCGAAGCCCTTATCCTTGTATAACTTATACTGGGTTTTCAGGTTCGGGCTTTCGGCACGGCAGGGCTCGCACCAGCTTGCCCAAAAATCAATCAGTACTACCTTACCTTTTAAATCGGCTAAAGAAACCGGCTTACCGCTAACATTATTCATGGTAAACAGGGGGGCCGTTTTGCCGAGAGACGTTATACTTACCGATTTTAAACGCTGGGCCAGCTTTACGCCTACATCCGTTGCCCTTAGTTTTTCATCTAAGGCATCATAAATGGGTTGCAGTTTAGCCACGTTAAAATGACCCGAAGCTTCAGATAGTGCTTCCAAGCCGAAATAAGAATGGGGATTGTTTTTTGCGAATTCAAATTGCTTTTTCGACCTTACCACCCAGATCTGGTTGTATTTATCACGCTGGGCCTTGATGTATGTGGTGTCTTTTTGTTGCTCTGGCGTACCGCGTGCAAATTCGGCATTAGCCGCCTTAATCAGGTCGATAAAATAACCTCCTATAGCCTTGTTGTAAGCCTGATAGTCCTCGTAAACTATCGAACCGCTAAATTTGGCGTTGCTCAACGAATCGTTTGAGCTGAGGGTTATCTTTTCTTTTCCAAAATCAAAATAAATAGCATCGGCATCACCCTTGTAAATGGCAGTATTTTTACCCTCACCCTGATGCGCCATCGCCATACGGGCGGTAGAAATGTATTTGATCGTTCCCGAAAAACTGAATGTGCCGTTAACAACAGCCGATGAATCTTCATGGCTAACGCCATTGTCCATATAATCCAGGTAAACCATTACAGGTTTATCCAGTTTGCCAATTTTACCAGTAAGGCTAAAATTGCTGGTTTGTGCCGCCGCCGCTATGGGCAGCAATACCGTAAATAATAAAATCCTGATTTTCATAGCTTCTGTTTTTAAGTTTTATGATTTTGTAAGCACCCTGTAATATGAGTATTGTATTTAGGAGCTGAAATGCGCCTTGCATCCTGGTTCTTACATCTTGATTCTTTTAGTAAGGGTATTTTACGTTTGGAAAATCCTCCTGCGCGTTTTTTAGTTCCTGCTCCCATGCCATATTCCAGCCGAAGGCTATCGTGGCCTGCGCCTTCAGGTTTACGCCTGCCGCGCCGCTCCAGAAGTGTATAAACTCACCAAATTTTAAATCGCGTGTGTACTCAAAACCATGAGCATTGGTTTTTTTAGGGAAATTTTGCGAAAGCAAAACAAAGTACTTGCTTAAAACTGCCGCTTTACCATATTGGTTATAGATGGGATAAAACCAGTTTTTAAACCATTGCGACCGCGAAGAAGGAAAATTATCATACTGCGTTTGCATCTGGTTAAAAACCTTAGCAGCCTCTTCGGGTCGGCCGATATTGATCAGTACATCATAGATGTAAATTTCCATGAACTTACTATCGCCCCAGATCACATCCGATGGCGAGCCTTTAACACCGTTATTGGCCCCGCATATAATGTGCCCGGTCTCGTGGATAGGAATATTCAGGTTATTATCAGATGCCACCGTCCAGTCCTGGCTGCCAACGTCAATCATATTGCGGTAATCGTGCGCGGCATCAAAATAAGATCCTGGGTGGCCTTCACCGGTATAAATACCCTGGTGCATGACCACATATAGCCTGGACGAATCGCCAAAGTTGCCATAAGTTTTTTTGGCGTAAGCCCATACTTTAGCAAAAACGGTATCGGGCCAGGTTACCTTACGATCCATCGCGTCATCATAATACAAAGCCTGGTTATTATCGTAAAAAACACGTTTTAACAGCGAGTTATGCTCAAACCAATGCTCCTGCCAGGTTGAAGGCGGCGGGCCGCCATAGGTGATAGCTGGCGAGGCGTTATTGGATTTACTACAAGCATTGAGCAGCATCATGATTAATAATCCCGATGCCAGGATGGTATATTGAAATGTCTTCATGGTTTTGTTTGAATGTTTTTTTAAGAAGGGTATCAAAAACAGCGCTAAGCCAAATGTTTCAATGATAACTTACAAACAGCTGTAATTAGAAATCATCATCTTAATCTTATTTGTGGGATAGCTAATAAAAAGCTAAAGCAACAGGCATGCAGCTGTAATTATAATCATACTATTGACCAAGGAGAGAAGCAGCCTCTATTCGCGGCTTCTCTCCTGATCATATCAATTTATTTCCTGATCACGATATCCACCGGCGTGCCTGGGATACCATTGATGGTTTGGGTGATCACTCCGTTTTTACCTACACTTACATCTAAGGTGATAACGCTTCCATCAACACCCGCCGTCAGGGTATTTCCGTCAACACTTAATTTTAACATGGTTACCTTTTTACCGCCAAAATTGGCATCAAGTGTACGCAGATCTTCATTTATAGGGTTGTAGCGGTATATTTTATCATTGGATGTGAAATAAAATATATCAACCGCCGACCGTTGCCATTTACTATCAGCCTGTACCAGGGCCGAGCCTTTAAATACGCGCTTGTATGTTGGCAGTATCTTTCGGGCGCTATAATCATCCATACTTAGCGTAAAGGCCAGCTCATAAATTGTTTCGCTGGCATCTCTAAAATAGGCATAAGATGTACCCGATACGGCCTGCATAAATACCAGGTCAGCCATCCCGATGTTTTTAGGATCGAAGGCGGAACCCACTACGGTATAATCGCTCCCCATATAGTTGCCGCCCCCATCAAACGATACAAAAGCTTTATATTTGGTATCAAACCCGAAGTAGAAATTAGCTGTATGTGTAAAATATTTAGACAAAGTGTAGTCGCCCGCCTGCGGGTTTGAAAACTTTCCAAAATCGGGAGCATACGGTGCTGTAGAAGTAATACTGATATAAAGCTTATTATTAATTACCCCAGTAGGCCACCCTGATGCACCTTCAAAGTAGGAAGGCACAATGGTTGCCGGCGGGCTAAAAAACTGCTCGTTAAAATATTTTTTTCTGAGCATGGTGCTGCCATTAATTATTACGCTGTTTTTTGTCGGATCCTGGCAAACTACCCAGTAATCATCAACCGTGTTGGGCTGATAAGCCAAAGGCTTTGCATAAAGTTGAACCGGGTTAGCTGGTAAATTTTCGCCATGTAAGGTGAAATATAAATTAGATAATACGGTTTTATCATCCGGTTTGATGAACGATAGCATGGTTACCCCATTTTGTACGCTTAATACGGTTTTTCCGGTTGAAAACTGCGTACCGCCCAAAATTTTAAACGGATAAAAATACTTGAGCCCGTTGCGGTTATCAGTAACGGTTAACTTGGCTGAACGAAGCCCAGGGCTTAGGTTATAAATCATTTTGAGCGGGTAACCGGTAATGCTCACGGTGCGCGCTTCTTCCGATACCGTTATTTCCCACAGGTAAGAAAGATCCTTCAGCGGGTCGGCATCAGCTATTTTAACCGTTGGCTTTAATATCAACGAGTCGCCTACCAGCGCGTTAAAGGTACTGTCGGTAAATTTGGTAACCACCGGTTCCGACGGGGGCGAGTAACTATAATTGCCAAGGTCCTTTTTGCAGCCATAAACAAAAGCCGCAAAAAGTATAAATATGAATATCCTGATATATTTCATGATCTTAGTTTTGATTTTTGATTATACATTGATCTGGTTTCCGTTCTCGTCGATGAAAACATACTTATTGGCCGCCTTAAAATATTTCAGATAAAACTTTTTGGTTGGCGTATTCACATTATAAAAATCATAATCGCCGGTACCGTCGTTTCGTGGAGTTAATACATAACCTTTAGCGGGGTTTTGTTGTACCCAATCAAACGGATAGTTTAAAAACACCCGCATGTTATCCACATAAAAAAGCGCGCGTGGTATTTGCAGATAGGCATCAGGCATGCTCAGGTCAACCAGGTTGGTAGTACCCGATGAGATTAAAAACAACTGATGCTTTACACGGCTATATTGCCCCAGCCAGTATTTCCACCAAGCGGGTTGCTCCAGGCGATTTGAAAAATAGATCTTCTTACTGCGAAGATCTTCAGGAAGACTTGAACCAAAATCGGTACCGCCTGATACCCGAACCACCAATACAACCGATTTGGAGGTAAGAGCGGTATCTGTATTTTTAATAATCACCGGGATATGTACCAAACCTGAATCCGCTGGCATGGTATACGATGGCTTTAAAGCCTCATAGTGCAGGTTACGAATAGCCGTACTGGAACCTTCAACTACGCTGAGCTGAAATTTCCGGTCGTGGTTTACCCGTTTGCCAGAGATGGTTATCGGGAGCCACACGGTATCCCTATCAACACCCTGTACGTATGCAAACGAATACACCAGGCTATCGGTAGTAGGATAATTAGGGTAATAAATGGCAATATTATCCTGAGAATTGTAAGTGAGCAGACTCTCTTTTTTACAACCAAACGCCAGGGCGCAAATTATAACGACAAAAAATATATTCCTTTTCATAAAATAACAATTAATTGTTTCTGTAAGCCAGTTCGTCGTTTGGCAGCGGAAATACGAATATTTGGTTACTTGGCGGCTGCACCTGCGTAACCGATATGGTAACCGCGTGGTTTAACCTCTTGTACATAAAAAATATCTGGCTCTCTCCGTAAAACTCCTTACGGGCATCGGTTAAAAGCAAATCGATAAACGTATTTCTATCAGTAACATTAGCTACTGTATAAGAGCCAATCCCCCTTTTTTGACGTAAGGTATTGAAGTAAGCAAGCGCTTGCGTAGGATTGGTATCAAAACTGGCTTCGGCCGCTATATAATACATTTCGCTCAAACGGATGGCGGGTGCAACTAATGGGTGCAGGTTGGTTGAAGGAGAAGTGTTTTTAATATACTTTTGTAAGATTGCCCGGTTAGGTGAATTATTTCCAGGTGACCTGGATAAAAACCATTGTCTAAGCCGCCAATCTTCAGAGCCCGCCTGGGCTTTTTCGTAAATATCATTTACCTGATCAACCGTAGCGCTTAAAGACGGGTTATCTCCGGTAAATAAGCCGATAAGCTCATTATTAATATCGTTATTATCAATATACCAGGCGGAGATGAGTTCCTTATAAAATATACGATCCACTAATGTTACATCGGTCGACAGGAAATCTTTGCTATCTGTGAACGGAAATTTTTGCGAGTTGATTACTTCCTGCGCATTTGCAAGGGCGTTTACCAGGTCGTTTTTGTAAAGATAGGCACGTGCCAATTCGCCGCATACTGTATAATAGTTCATGCGGTGGCGCCTGTTTTGCAAAAACAGATCGGAGTTTGTAGTTTCTGTAGACTTGGTATCAGCCGGAGCTGGGTAACCTACCACGTATGACGTGCTTAATATCGGGTCGGATGTTTTTAATAAAGCCTTGGCTGCAGTAAGGTCGGCTATAATTGAATTAAGCGCTACCGAAACCGTTGAGAACGGCGCGCTTTTAGTGCTGATCTCGGTAACATAAGGGATGCCCTTTAAGGTTGCTCCGTTTTTATAAGATGGCGCAAACATGCGGAGCAGATCAAAATGCAGGTAAGCCCGCACCGTTAAAGCCTCGCCTTTAATGAGCGCATAATTATTGCCTGTAAATAAGGCTTTATGCTGATCAATAGCGCCAAGAATGTAATTGCAGTTAGCTATACCGCGGTAGCCAGATCCCCAGATCTGGGCAATGGTATTCACAGTGGATGTTTGTGAATAGTCAAAATTGGCAATACTACGTGAGATCTGCAAATTGGAATCGCTGAATTCATAATTCTGACCAAGGATATCCAGCATGCCAAAAGTTAAATTACCTCCGTATAATGCCTGCGACGCACAATAAGTATAAACTCCGTTTAAGGCTTCCTTAAAGCCTTCCTCGGTACTAAACAACTGGTCGGCGTCAACTTGCGATTCGGGCTTTACATCTAAAAATTTGCTGCACGATGTAAGGGCCAGCATGGTTACGATGATGTATATATATTTCTTCATTTTGATTAAATTAAAATGTAGCATTTAAAGCACATGTTAAGCTGCGGGCATACGGATAATTAATGCCCCGCTCCATCTGCACGCTGGAAGCGTGGAAAATATCATTTGCCGTTAATGAAATCCTTAAGGACTGAAAGCCTATTTTTTTAGCCAATGGGCGTTTTAAATCGTAGGATAGATACAGCGATTGAAGCTCAATCAGGTTATCTTTTTCAACAAAGCGCGAGGTAGCATACGAAGTACCCAAATCGGCGATGTTTTTATACAAAGCAACATCACCCGCTTTTGTCCACCGTTGGCTAAGCGCCCGGCTATCCACGTTAAAGCGCGGATCGGCATTCTCAACCCTGTCAACCAAGGTTTGGTTAAACATATCGCCACCAAATTTGTAATGGAAACTAAAGCTGAATAAAAACTGCTTGTAGGTAATATTACTTCCAAAATACCCTTCTGCTTTGGGGGTAGCGTCGCCTACTGGTTGTGTATCGGCCACATCATATACATAAGTTAGCGTGCCATCCTTCTTCACTAATATTTCCTTTCCGTTTTCTGGATCAATCCCTAATGATTTTACAGCGTAAATGGTATTTAAAGATTGCCCTTCCTGAAAACGGAGCAACGGGGTTCCCTGCAGGTTGTTTTTGGTATTGGCCTGCGTTGTATCGGTTTTGTAGTTATAAGATTTTAAAGCATTGGATATTTTAACAATCTTGTTGGTATTATGCGCCAGGTTGGCTGTGATATTAATATTGATGTTCTTGGCTTTATAAGCGTTTGCAGTTAAATACAACTCATAACCCCTGTTTGCCATATCGCCCAGATTGGCTTTATAGGTACTATAACCGGTAGAAGGCGCTATGTTGATATCGGTAACTAAACCCTTGGTTAGCTTATAGTAGTACTTGGGAGTAAGTAAAATACGATCATGAAACAAACCAAGCTCAAGGCCCAAATCATAGCTGGTAGCTTTTTGCCATTGCAAATCCTCGTTACCATAAGCATCAACCAAAGCACCTAAACCGGTTGAATACCAGTTGGAAGTTTGGTAGGTATAAGTTGTTTTTGACAATGATGGCGGAAAATCTACCGACCCTGTTAAGCCAGCTGTAGCCGTTAACTTAAACCGTGATATGGCCGGGAATTGGTGCATAAATTCTTCTTTATGCATGTTCCAGCCTATGCCGCCCGACCAGAAAGGTGCAAATCTTTTATTTGCGCCAAAGGCCGACGAGCCATCAAGGCGGAAAGTTCCATCAAACAGGTATTTATCTTTATAGGAATAGCTGCCGCTGAAAAACGAACCAACCAGCCTGGTTAAAGTGATATCGCCCTGCGGCGCCGAATCAGGAGTGTAAGTTCTGGCGAAACCGATATTGGTAAATTCGTCATTAGCAAATCCGCGTGCCTGGAAAGCTTTATAATCGCTCCTGGTAGATGTAATATTTGATCCCAATAAGGCATTAATGGCATGGTCGCCAATCTGTTTATTAAAAACAAACCTCACGTTACCGTCTAATGCCAGCGTATTGGTGTTACTGTAATCGTAACTCCCCCTGTTTTGTATGTTTGAGTCAGTGTAATAGGTATTGCTGAAAGGTGAAACATACTTATCCGTCGAGTTTTTATTAATGTTAGCACTCATTAATCCTACAAAACGTAGCGCAGGTGTTATTTTCCAGTCTATCGAAAAAGCGTCAACAATTTCCAGGTAGGATGCTTTATCAAAATTGCCCAAACTTGCTTCGTAAAGCGGGTTATATACCGGTTCTGATTTATATTGCTGGGCTCCGCTTTGATGGGTATCCACTATCCAGTTGGCAAGCTCCCTAATCAGGTTTCCATTGGCGTCCCTGATGGGGTAATAAGGCTCCATCTTTACATAGGTTGAAAAATCGCCGTATTTTGAGTTTACCGAGTTTACCTGTGTAACAGTTACTTCGTTTTTAAATAAAAGGCTGCGGCTGGGGTTATAATTAAAGTTCATACCGCCGCTGTACCTATCGCGGGTAGAGCCCTTCATTACACCTGGGTTGGTTTGGTAGCGCAAATTAATGCCGTACCTAAACGAAGTATCGCCCCCTTCGGCATACAAAGAATGTTTTTGGCCGTAGGTATTTTGCAAGGGCTGTGCCAGCCAATACGTATTTACACCGCTTACCACGTTTTTTAACTTGGCGTTATATTCCTGATCTAAAACATCCTGGGTAGTACCGGCGCCGGCTTTGTATAAACCGGCCAGTTTTTCATACTGTAGCTTTTGAGTGGCATCCAATACGTGATAGTCGGACAGATCGGGCGCGGTAACGTTCAACTCATAATTGTAGGATAGCTGCAACTTACCGGCTACGGGAATTTTGGTGGTGATTACAATAACGCCGTTGGCCGCTCTTGAACCGTATACTGCCGTAGCGGCAGCATCTTTCAAAATGGTTACGCTGGCTATCCGGTTAATATCCAGATCGGTCACTTTTTGTAAAGTAACCTCAAAACCATCCAGGATAAACGTTGGCAAGTTATAGGTACTCGCCAGGTTATTACGGTCGATAAGATCGCCATTGAGGGATGGCAACGTAGTAGAACCGCGCACGCTGATTTTAGCAAGAGAATTAGGGTTAGATCCCGATAAGTTGTTATCCGCTATCCTGAAGGACGGATCGAACGACGCAATACTCTTGATGATATCGTTCGGGTTTAAGCGTTTTAAGTCGTCGCCTTTAATGGTGATGGCCGAACCTGTATAGTTGTCTTTTTTAATGGTTTGATAACCGGTAACCACTACATCGGCAATCACATTTACCTGCGGCGCAAGCCTCACCACGATTGGCTTGACATCAATCACCCTAACCTCTTTAGGCTTATAACCTACAAACGAGAATACCAGGATATCGCCGGGCTGGGCATCGATAGTAAATTCGCCTTTGCCGTTGGTTTGCGCGCCCGATGATGCTACATTCTTCACCCTGATGTTTACGCCTGGTATAGTGGCCAGGCTTACCGAATCCAATACCTTACCTGTTACCGGTATTTTGGCATTTACCGGATCGGTAAGCTTAGTATCGGGCACTTTATTTCTGATTACTACCGTTTTATCAATAATGGTATAAGTAAGATCATAATTTGATAAACAGGTATTGAGTGCCTCGGCCAGCGAAACATTATTCAATTTAACATTAACTGTTTTACCGGTGATATTTACTTTTCCGCTGTAAAAAAATACATATCCCGTTTGCTGTTTAATGTCTTTAAAGATGCTTTCCAGCGATGCATTTTTCCTGGAAATGGTTACATTTTGCGAATAAGTTGCCGCTGATAAATGCATAACGCCAACAAGCAATAAAATGGTAGTGAGTTTCATCACTAAGAGGAATTTGTACTTTACCCTCCGTATTGAGCATACGGCATTGTAAAGAAAAGTTAATTTCATACTTTTGAGTAAGATTGGGTTAATAAAATGCAGCGCTATGTCAACATCCTGCTGCCTTGACCTTTTTTGCGGCTGGAAGCGGTGAGAGGCTTCCGGCCTTTTTTGTCTTTTTAAATTATTGGCCTATTGTAGTTTTATTATCATAGTTATGGAGTTTTAAGGGGTTTAATAAATAGTTAATTAGTCAGTTAATTATTATAAGTTCAGATTATCAATCAGGGTTTGTTATAAGATACCTTTACCGTTTTGCCCTCAACATCAAACTTTACATTGTTGAGCTCCAATATTTCAAATACCCCGGCAAGGTTGCTGTTCCTCGGTATTTCGCCAAAGTACTTTTCGCTGGGCAAATTATCTGCGTAAACCACATTAATATCATACCAGCGGCAAACCTGGCGCATAACCGATTTGATATCATCATTATCGAACGAGAAAACTCCGTTTTTCCAGGCCGTTTCCTTATCCAGGTTGGCCTTACGTGTGATGATGGTGCCATTCCCGTTTCTATTGATAACAGCCTTTTCTCCCGGAACAATGATCCCTGAGTTTTTACCCGAAACAATTTTAACCGAGCCTTCCAATAAAGTTGTTTGAAGGGCGCTTTCATCCGCGTAAGCGTTCACATTAAAGTGAGTACCCAGCACCTCGATGGTTTGCAAGTCCGACTTTACCTTGAAAGGCATATCCGGGTTCCGGGCCACTTCAAAATAAGCTTCACCATTGAGCGTAACCAAACGCTCCTCACCATGAAACGATGCCGGATAACTTAAAGAAGACGCTGCGTTAAGCCATACCTTTGTACCATCGGGCAAAATCACTTTATATTGCCCGCCTCTTGGTGTTGTAATTGTATTTTGTAACCCGGCTGCGGTATTTTTATCGTCGGCCAATACGTTGTAAACAATCTGCCCGTCGGCCGTTTTGGTAATGCGTACACCGGCTTGTTGGGCAATCTCGCCTTGAGCTGCACCATCCAAAATGATTTTTTTTCCGCTGGCCAGCGTAAGCATAGCTTTATTTCCACCCGGTACAATGCCTTTATAAGCATTGGCCGCCATTTGCTTTTTAGCACTCTTGGGTACAAAAAAGAAAGCTGCGATTGAAAGAAAGATCAGAACCGAAGCCGCCGCCAAGTATTTTTGCCACATAGGCCTAGCCACCATATCAATTGATTTTTTTTGATATGGGCCTATCTGTACATCAATAATATCCTTAATCTGTTCTTTCAGGAAAAGGTAATCATCTTCATTTTCACTGGTAATCAGATCTTCATTTAGCTCAAACGTGTTATAGTATGTCTCTAAAAATTTAATCTCTTCTGTTGTGGCCGTACCTAAGCGGTATTTACTCAAAATTTGTATAAAGTATTGCCTTTGCGCGTAGTTCATTATAACCTCTTATACCTACATGAGTCAAAAAAATCAAAATAGCCCACGCTAATTAAAAATATTTTAACTTTTTTTTAACAAAAAGATATTTCAACCTTAATTAAGGTAACACTATGGCAATAAAATAGAAGAAACATTACATTCAGAACATATTAAACAAGCAATTGACAGAAGAAAAAGTCAATTTTTATTTTTGATGCAACAAAAACAGCAGATGCAACAAAATAAGCGAGTCTTTTAAGGTGGCGAGCGCCTTACCAATTTGATTCCGAACCGTTTTCGGGGAAATTTGCAACCTATCGGCAATTTCCTGGCTCGAAAGACCTTCATTAAACCGCAATTTAAATATAATAGCTTGCTGCGCGGGCAAAGCTGCTACCAACGCATCAAAAGCTTTTAAAAATTCCGCGTGCAACATTTTGGCATCCGGCCCACCGGCAGGGCTTTCCAGGTTGTTAACCGCATCGGGCAGGGCGGCATATTTGCCCTCTTTCTCCATGTACTTAAAAACCCCGTTACGGGCCGCCACAAACAAATAGGCCGGAAGGTTTTCTATCAACGATGCAGTACCCCTGATCCAGAGCTGAACAAAAATATCCTGCGCTATATCCTGCGCCTGCCCGGCATTGTTAAGCCGCTTATAGGCGGCATTATAAACCTGTTTCCAATATTTGCCATACAAAATATCAAAAGCCAGCTTATTGCCCCTACTTAATTGCAGCAAAAGTTCAGCCTCATCCGCGTTATCCAAATAATCCCGGCTCATGTAGCTTTAAATTGCTTGGATACCGAGCATAATATAGTAGCGTAAAATATCATGCAAATTAAATCAATGCTAAGTATCCGTAAAGATAATTATTTTATGACTGATTGCCGAAAGGGAATTAATGGGTTACCGATGGGCCTTACGTTACACAAGAAATACCATGCAGCGTTAGCAAAGTCCCATTGACGCTATGGCTGAAAAAACATAAATCATACGCTATCAAAACACTACAAACCATGTAAATATTGCATATATTTATCCGTATGAAGAAATTATACACCTTAATAACTTCATGATAACACTATAATTAACTTAACTTAATCATCAACAATAAAACCCCCTTATTCAATGAAAAAAATAATACTAATAGCCGCATTAATTATTAACGCAAACTTTGCCAGCGCTCAATGGACTACAGCGAGCACAACCGGTGATTATTGGCTCCCCACTGGTAATGCGGGTATTGGCATCTCCGCACCAACAACTAAACTACATGTTTTTGTTGAGAATAATGGCTTAAATATTATCGCGGGCTTGCAAAACCATACTGGCAACTCATCTGGTGGAAACGCTGTGGGAATTGGCTTTTTAAATGAAGTAGCCGGAAGCTATTGGAAGGCGGCCATTGTGCACGAAAGAACCGGCGGCTTTGGCGTTGGTAGCCTTAAATTTTTAGTAAGTAGCACTGTCGATGCCAGTATGGTTAGTTTAGCCGATACCAAAATGACTATATTACCATCGGGCAATGTGGGTATCGGTACAACAAGACCCCAAAGAAACCTTGATCTTTCAACTACAGGGCAGCTTACCTTTGGTGATAACCCGGTCACTAATTCCAACAGCGGTATGTATTGGAGTAGTGGCGATCGGTACGGCATATACCGCACAGCTGGCGAATGGCAAGGAAGCGCATTGCAGCAATTGCGCATTCAGTTTGACTCCGGTATTCAACTTGGTGCCGGAACTGGCAATAGCACCACCGAACACGACAAAAGTTATGTGGAAGTTGTAAATGGTAAAGGCCTTATGGTTTCTTCGGGCGGCCTTGGCATCGGCACCACTGCACCGTCAACCAAATTACATGTCTCAGTTAATAATAATGGCTTAAACATCGTCACAGGCTTGCAAAACCAAAACATCACCTCAAACGGTGGAAACGCCGTAGGAATCGGCTTTATAAATGAAGGCGCCGGCGCAACTTATTGGAAAGCGTCCATTGTGCATGAAAGAACCAATGCATACGGAGTTGGCAGCCTTAAATTTTTAGTAAGCAGCGCAACCGATCAAAGTACGGTTACTTTAGCCGATACAAAAATGACCATATTACCATCGGGCAATATTGGGGTTGGCACAACCGCCCCCGACCAAAAATTAACAGTAAACGGAACTATCCACTCCAAAGAAGTAAAGGTTGACCTGAGCGTGCCTGCTCCTGATTATGTATTTAATACCGGCTACAACCTGATAAACCTTAATGAATTAAAAAACTATGTAACCAAGTATCATCACTTACCTGAGATACCTTCGGCTGCGCAAATGACCAAAGATGGTATAGACCTTGGCGATATGAATACCAAGCTGTTAAAAAAGGTAGAAGAACTAACCTTATACCTGATTGAGAAAGAACAACAGGTTAAGGAGATTAAAGAAACGCAACAAATAGAGAATCAAAAACTACAGGAGCAGCTCAAAATAATGCAGGAGCAGCTTCGTAGTATCATTAGCAAAAAAAGCTAAGCATTAAAAAAGAAAGAGGTTTCACCCGCAGGTAAAACCTCTTTCTTTTTTTTAATACCATTCCTATTTACAAATTGAGGAACACTACTGCTGTAGATTAAAACGGCGGATAAGCTACATCTACTTTATAATAGCCGAATCTACTCTTATCACTCATAAACAAACTTATACCCAATACCCCTAACCGTTTGCAGGTATTGAGGCGAATCTGGATTGTTCTCTATTTTTTTTCGGAGCCTTACAATGTGCATATCCAGGGTACGGGTATTTACATCGGCGTTGTAACCCCAAACTTCCATCATCAGTTCTTCGCGGTTAATTACTTTGTTTTTATTCTTCAGGAAATAGAGCAAAATACGGTTCTCTAAAATGGTGAGCTCAATTTTACGGCCATCCCTTAACAAAGTATGCGTATTGGGATGATGCTCCATATTGGCAAACTTGTACGATTCGGATTTTTCGTTGTTCAGGGTAAACTTGATCTTGTTATCAATCATAGCCACCAAAACATCCATATTAAAGGGCTTGGTGATATAATCGGACACACCAAACTGGTAGGCTTCAATTTTATCCACGTCCTGCGCCTTCGCCGTCATCATAATTACCAATTTATCAAATCCCTTATCACGTATTGAGGTACATACTTCGGATCCCTGCTTCCCGGGCAGCATCCAGTCCAGCAAAACAATGTCGGGCATTTCTTCCATAATCATTTTTTCCGCCTTGTCACCATCTTCAGCCTCCAAAACTTTATAGCCTTCTAATTCCAACCGTTCCGCAACCAAAAATCTCAGATTTTCGTCGTCTTCTACTAAAGCAATTTTTATTTCCTTGTTCATATATCAGTTAATATGGCAGTACGATTTTAAACTCCGAACCCTCGTTAACCTTACTGCTTACGGATATTTCCCCGTTCATAAAATTAACAAGTTCCTTGCAGAAAGCCAAGCCTAAGCCCACGCTTCCATTCTGGTTATATTGGCTCTGTATCCTGTAAAACTTTTTAAATATGTTATCTATTTCGTTTTTGGGAATACCGATACCTTTATCCTTAAATAAAAATACGATATCTTTTCGTACGCGTTCCACCACAATATGCTGTTCCTTACGCTGAGGAGGCGAATATTTATATGCGTTCTCTATCATATTCTGAAAAATGCTCCCCAGCAATACCGGGTCCGATTCAAAACTTTTTACGTTTTTAACTTCGTAAGTCAGGTTAAAAGCGGGATATTTTATTTTAAAGGTATCAATATAACTCTGAACAAAAGGTTCAATCTCGATAGCTTCCTTTTTTAAATGTATCGATTTATTTTCAAGCTGCGTAAACGAGAGGAGCTTATTCATCAATTCGTTCAGCTTATCGGCCTCCTCATCCAAAATTTTACCGTAATGCATTCTTTGCCTGTCGGTAAGCTGAGTATCGCTACGCAAGTTTGACCCGGCAATTTTTATTACGCTAACCGGCGTTTTAAACTCAT
The DNA here is from genome assembly GCF_000166195.2 of Mucilaginibacter paludis DSM 18603. NCBI lineage: Bacteria > Pseudomonadati > Bacteroidota > Sphingobacteriia > Sphingobacteriales > Sphingobacteriaceae > Mucilaginibacter > Mucilaginibacter paludis. Next base: position 4,612,141 of record NZ_CM001403.1, on the reverse strand, counting down.
GTGTAAAATTATTTATAAAATCGTACTGCAGTTTAAATAGTTTGTGATTCACGTTCAGGTTGCGGTAAATAAGCCAGCCAATAACCACAATAAACAAATATACGGCCAAAACCAAACCTGTTACCGGTAAAAAACGACGAATAGTTTCTCTGGTGATAAAATTTTTGTCGGATTGGAAATAGAGTTTATAGTCGGAAAAGGTGCCAGGCAATGCAATCTCGGTAAACATCTCAGCGTCGTTATTGTCCAATGGATCATAAACCACCTGCCTGATGCTGATATGCTCATATAGTTCAGGATGGGTATTCTTAATCTGCAGACTAAATGGATTGAGATAAAAGGTCATCATATCCTGCTGGTAAATGGATGAGGGTGCCTTGCTGGTCAATAAATCTTTATAAATTTTAAGTTCTTCCCGTCGCGGGTTGTTGATATAGCTTATCTTATTGGGCTTAATATCATAAAAGGTTTTAAAAAGTTCGTCGGCGCTGTACACTCTTGATGTATCGGCCACTTTAATAAAGCTGCTCAGCTTTAGAGCCATCAATTTAAAATCCTCAATATTTTTGTCCGTATTAATCCTGGTACCTTTTAACTGATGATCAAGGCCAGGCGCAAAATTAAAAACACCCTTAACAGTGATACTTAAATTACCGCTTTTTACGGTAGCCTGCTTTTTATGATTGCTGATATCGAAATGATAAAAATCGATACTTTTTACAAACGGATAATTACTAAATACAGAATCGGCGTATTTGGATGCCGAGGCTTCGTTCAAAAAACCCTGATAAGCGGTAATTTCGGGAATCTTGTTTTGAAAAAAATCGTTATAAGGCAATATGGTTTTTTCCAGTACCTCAATTTTATTCGAATAAAATTCGTTTTCAACATATTTTCGGGTAAGGCCATAGGCTATCAACAAAGCTGCTATTAAAATAGCCGATATCAGCACAATAAATGCTATAATCAGCGAAAAGCTTTTACGGTATATACTTTCCTTTTTCGTCATCGGGCGGGCTGCCTCATTTCTTTCCGAGCAGGTTAATTTCCAAAAACTTCTCCAGTTCAGTATACATTTGCAACCTGTTACGCTCCCGCTGGCTATGATCGCCGTTCCTGGTATTGTTAACCAAGATGTAGTTTACGCTTACTTTTCGCTTTTTAAGTTCCCTTACAAACTGATTCAATTCGCTCATGTTAGCATGAGGGTCGCGGGCGCTTTGATAAATCAGCAGCGGAACTTTTATTTTATCGGTATTAAAAACCGGCGATATGGCCCTAAACATATCGGCATCAGTTTCGGGGTTACCTACTTTTTCGTATATCATGCTCAGGTATGGCTTCAGGTAAGGCGGAACATCCTTTACAAAGGTGAAAAAGTTAATAAGACCGTATTGAACAGCCGCGCAACTGTATAACCCGGGATTAAAGGATACACCGTACAGGGCAGAAAAACCGCCGAAAGCCGTTCCGAATATGCCGATCTGTTTAGGATTAGCTATTTTTTTAGCAATAAGCCATTTTACACCATCGGTTATATCTTGCTGCATTTTGCCACCAACCTGTTTAAAGCCTGCGCTGTAAAATTTTTTTCCATAGCCGGTTGAGCCACGATAGTTAACCTGAAAAACGCCGTATCCGCGGTTAGCTAAAAACTGCACCTCGGCGCTATACCCCCAGGTATTACGTCGCCAGGGGTCGGCGTGCGGTATAACTACAATAGGCAAATTTTCGGCGCGGCGCCCGGCAGGAAGTGTTAAATAACCATTAATTAAGGTACCGTCACTCGCCTTAAACGATATCGGCTTCATCTCGCAAAGGTCGGCCGGGTTAATCCGCGGGTCCCGGTCGTTCAATTTAACCAGTTTTTTATCCGCTACCGAGTACAAATAAAACAGGCCCGCATTGCGATCATTATAAGTACTGATTAAAAAATGGCTTTCCGAACTATCACGATCGATAATTCTGATTTCGTTGTCAGGCAACTGCTGCGAAACATCATCATATATCGCCTTAACTCCATCGTTTAAGAAGTGCTTTTGGGGCTTGGCTTCCGCCCAGGATACCATCTCAAGTCTGTGTTTTCTTTTAGAGTAAGATACATCTTCAATATCCGCATTGGCATTTTCATAAATTACCTTTTCCTCCTTACCATTTTCGGCATTAATTTCTACCAAAGCGGTTTTATCCCTGTTTACATTGGATAAAGCATAGAAGTAGTTTTTCGCCCCTGTAAAAGCCACAGGTTCAACCATATTTTTGAAATTATTTACAATGATCGACCTGAATTTCGAATCGTCATTTTCTCTGAAAAGTATGGTTTCGTTAACACCATCAGATGCTTTGGCCAGCCTGATCTTGCCATCTGCATCTGGAAACCACTCCGTGATGTTGCCAGGATTTTTGATGTACATTTTCAGCTCGCCGGTTTTAGTGTTCATCCGGTAAACGTCAATAGCCGACGAATCCCTCTTGTTCATGCTGATGGTAATGACATCCGGATTATTAGGATTTCGATTTAACAGCCTGAAATTAACTTTGCCGGTAGTGAGCAACGTGCTTTTTTGCAAGGTTGCCGCATTAATGGCGAACATTTGAAACTGGTTAAGCTCAAATATATTCTTGATGAGGATGATCTGGTTATTGTATGTCCAGAAATAATCGCGAACGGAGTAATCCAAAAACGATGTAGCCATACGTTCTGTCCCGTCGGCCAGGGTTTTGATATAAATGTTTTGCTTACCCTTAAAACGTTTTAGGTACGAAATGTATTTACCATCCGGCGAAATATGGAACACACTTTTATCCGGCGGATTAAAAAAATCGCCTATCGGTATTGGCGGCACCTTCTTATTATTGCATGAGCAAACAGCAATAATAACCGCAACACAAAAAAGCTTTTTAAAATGGTTTAACATTTAGATATACAATCCCCCCGTTTACTTTTACTAGATTTAGGTTAAATTATAAAATGTATTCGACTAAGTGCAAAATGTCACTACAATTTTACCGGTTTGCAATTTTATAATTTCTCCAAATACAAGCATACACAAAAAATCGTTTTAATACTTTATTTTTGATTATATGAAATATTCACTTGCCTTAATGCTTTGCTTATCATGAATATTTTATGCCGTACTATAGGTGCAGCTACCTATCAATTTTTATCCGGGGCCAATAAATTACTGCTTAGCATGGTTATTTTATTGAGCAGTTTAACGCTTTGTGCACAGGTTGAAGAGCTGCAACTGGCCCGGCAGTTTAGCCAAAACGGAGAGCCTCAAAAAGCGGCAGACATTTATCAAAAGCTTTATAAACAAAATAACGAGAGCTTTTATTCCTTTTACTACCAGAGCTTAATGAGCCTAAAAAAGTTTGACGAAGCCGAAAGCGTCACCAAAAAGATGATGCATAAGCATCCTGAGGATACTCAATATGCTATAGCGCTTGGAAGCTTGTATCATGAAAAAGGGAATCAGGATAAAGCGGATGCTATTTATAATGATGTGATTAAAAATCTGCCGGCAGATCAGTTCGCAATTAATAATACCGCCATGCAGTTTTACCAGGCCGAAAACATTGACTATGCCATCAAGGCCTTTTTACAAGGGCGAAAGATTTTGCATAATGATGATTTGTACAGTAACGAAATGGTGAGCCTCTACCGTTACAAGCATGATAAAGTAAACATGATTAACGAGTATCTGCGGCTGTTACTGAATCATCCCGATTATATCACACAGGCAAAAAACACCATGGCGATGTTGTTTGACGGCGCTACCGATTATGATATACTTAAAGTTGCCCTGTTAAAAGTCATACAACAATATCCGCAAGAAACCATATTTGCCGACCTGCTCACCTGGCAATATTTGCAACAAAAACAATTTGCCGCTGCCCTTAACCAGGCTTTGGGACTCAACCGTCGCCAAAATGACGGAGGTGCCAGCATATTTGACCTCTGCCAAACGCTGGTATCAAACATGGCTTATGATGAAGCTATACGCGGATACGAATACGTAATCAGCAAAGGCAGTAATCAGGAGTATTATATACCCGCAAAAATTGAATTGCTTAATACCAAAAATTTAAAAATAACCGAAGGCAAGTATACCGCAGCCGACCTCACCTCGCTTGAAAAGGACTACCTGGGTTTACTTACCGAATTTGGGCGCAACAGCAATACTGCATTTGCCATGCAAAGGTTGGCCAATTTACAGGCCTTTAAACTGCATCAATTAAACGATGCTCAAAAACTATTGGAAGAGACTGTTAATATACCCAACTTAAGGCCTAACCTGCTCGCCGCTTGTAAATTGGATCTGGGTGATGTTTACCTGCTGAACAACAGGCCATGGGATGCTACGTTAACCTACAGCCAGGTAGAAAAAGGCTATCCCGGCACTAATATTGGCCAGGAAGCACAATACCGTAATGCTAAACTGGCTTATTATACCGGCGACTTTACCTGGGCCAAAGGGCAACTTGATGTACTTAAAGCAGCCACATCACAATTAATTGCTAATGATGCCCTCAACTTATCCTTGTTAATTAGCGACCATACCGCTTTTGACAGCACAGGCAATGCCTTAAAAATGTATGCCCGTGCAGATTTGTTAATTTACAAGCAAGACCCCGACAAAGCAGTAATAACTTTGGATAGCATTGATAAAGTTTTTCCGGGTAATACTTTAACCGATGATATATTAATGGCCAAGGCCCGGATATTGATCCAAAAAAAGGATTACCAACTGGCTTTGGCACCATTACAAGATATTGAGAAAAACCATGCTTCGGGTTTATGGGCAGATGATGCTGTATTTATGCTGGGCGATATTTATGAGAATCATCTAAACGATAAAGCAAAGGCCCAAATCTGTTATCAAAAGATCATTACCGATTACCCTGGCAGCACCTGGCTGAATGAGGCCCGCAAACGCTTCAGAACATTACGTGGCGATTTGCCCGCAGGCTCTTAAAAATTTATATTTTTGCGCCATGATCATTTTAAATGAAACGATAATTATTGACCAGGATGTACATGCCGATTGGCTAAACTGGTTAAAAACCGTGCATATACCTGCGGTAATGGCAACCGGCCACTTTAATGGATACCGTATTTTAAATGTTTTAAACTCGCCTAACGAGGGGTTTACCTATTGCGTACAATATGATACCGATATGGAGCAGTATAATGTGTATCAACAAGCTGCCGCCAACCATTTCAAGAATATCCACCTTAAAAAATTTGAAAACAAATTGGTGCTGTTTGAAAGCATTATGCAAGTTGTAAACTAAATATATGAAAGTAACAAAAACCCCTATTGAGGGCTTGCTTATTATTGAACCGAGGGTATTTCCGGACGACCGCGGTTATTTTTATGAAAGCTATAACCAACAAAAATATATCGAAGCCGGTATAAACGTCAACTTTGTTCAGGACAATCAATCAAGCTCATCCAAAGGCACCTTACGGGGGTTGCATGCCCAGGCGCCACCTTACGGGCAGGATAAACTGGTGAGGGTAATTAAAGGCAGTGTAATTGATGTAGCTGTGGATATCCGTAAAGGCTCCCCTACTTACGGGCAATATTTAAAAATTAAACTGAGCGCCCAAAACAACCTGCAATTATGGATTCCGCAAGGATTTTTGCATGGTTTTTTCGCACTTGAAGATGACAGCATCTTTGCATACAAAATCACTAATTTTTATGATAAGGCATCTGAGATCGGTGTTAAAATTACCGACCCGGAACTGGGAATCGATTGGGGATTTCCGATAAGCGATATCACCCTATCGCCCAAAGACGAAGCGCTTCCTGATTTTAAATCATTTGTGAGCCCGTTTTAATTAGAGAGCAGATCCGGCCCGCCGGGGAAAAATAGGGTAACATTTTGAAGCTTATAGATTACCAGGTGCAGGTAGCTAAAGTGCGCAGAGAAAGTTGGAACTGGAATAGCGGGCACCCGGCGTATTTTACATACCATATTCGCTCGCAGAGGTCCCCACGCCGTGCTTCGACAGGCTTATAATGACGTCCATGTAAGTTATTGACTATCAGGCTGCTTTTTGAACGATCATACCGAGTTTAGCTGCATCTTTTTGCAGACGTGCTATTTTTCTTGCCTTTTGCTGTTCTATGTCTGGCTGTATCCGGGTGGCATCAAATGCTTGTTTATTAAGTACCATGTGATAAAAAATCACTGCCAGCTTGCGGGCGATAGCTTTGATCGCTTTTTTGCTCCCTTTTGTCGATGCTAATCTTCTGTACTGCTGCCCCATCGGACCTTTGCTTTGCCATAAACAATGCGCCGCCAACCGGAATGCTTGTGTTGCAGGATTATTGTTGTTACGTCTTTCATACCCTATTATTTTGCCTCCCGATATTTTGGGCCTCGGTGATAGATTTAACCAACTCACAAAATGTTCTGCCGTAGGCCATTTTTTCATATTCGTTCCCGTTACTGCAAGAATAGTTAAAAGCCCTATTTCATCCAGACCCTCTACCTCGGTAAGGTCTACTCCCAAAATTCCCAATAAATAATCTTTCAGATTAAAGCTGTACTGGTTCTTTCTTACCTTTTTTGTTTTCTGTTGGATAACTGTTGGCGCTTCGCCCTTACAAGCAAGAAGCTCCTTTAGGGTATGTTCAATATGACTTTCATAAACCTGCATTTGCTCCTTAAAAAAATCATAGCTTTTAAGCGTGATGGATAGAATATGAATATAATGTTGCTTATATTCTCCCTGTAGCGAGCTAAGCAGATCCTCCGGGCTGGCCTTTAATTTTGTTACATCAATGCGAGCCAGCAAGGTTTGCCCATCGCATATTCCTGAACTGATCGCCCGTAAAAGCTTCATACCTGCTACTCCCTCCACATCGCTGATTAAATGCTGAAACTTAATATTCATCAACGTCAGTGTTTTCTGCATTCGGTTAAGGCTATCGCTCTTATAGTTTTGGTATATTTCTCTTTCATGAAGATATTGCCTTAACTCCCGGTAAAGTTCAGGCGCTATGTGAGAATTGCGTATCAGGCCATGGGCCAGCAACTGATGCAGCCACTGTGCATCGTTGATATCCGTTTTCTGAGCCGATACATTCCGGTAATGACTTGGATTGACAAGGAACATCTCCATGCCATGCTTTTCCAAAATGTTGTAAAGTGATTCCCAATAAGGACCGGTTGCCTCCATGACTACCTTTTCAATGCCTTCTTTTTGCAGCAATTCCGCTAACTCATACAAACTGCTTGTAAAGCTGTCAAATTCACGCAAATTGATCATCCCTTCACGGTCGGTATAAGATACTACCATCAGCATGCTGCCGATATCTATGCCTGCTGAATGAGGATTTAACAATTCAAACCGTTCCATTTTTTTTGCGGTCTGCCCAGCGGTGGCACGCTTCTTTTTTTGCTATTTTTGCTCATGTTCTTATAATTATAAAAACTAGGCAAGCTCGGTCACTCTAAAGAATATTTAAGCTTAAAAGCATGGTAAACTCTTCCGGTCAGAATAGTTCCCGATAATGTTTTTTTCAAAGAGTGACAGTCCCAAACTCAACAGCGGGCTCTTAACGGCGCCAAAGCGTGAACGGGTTATGTAGCTTGCCTTGTTTTTTTGCAAAATGCAACTTTTTCAGCATAACTATCTTTATTGAAAAAACGTCATCCCTGTTTTTTCCGGAGCGACGCCCGGTGGGATACTCAGCATGACACCCTTAATTTGTGCGCGAAACTGAGTATCCGATCTGGCCAACCGGAAAAAAAGAGGGATGACGTTTGAAAGCTTACAGATTACCAGGTGCAGATAGCAAAAGTGCGCAGAGAAAGCTGGAAGTGGAACAGCGGGCACCCGGCATATTTTATTCACGGCATTCGCTCGCAGAGGCCACCACACCGTGCTTCGACAGGCTCAGCATGACACCCTTTATTTGTGCGCGAAAACTGAGTATCCGATCCGACCAGCCGGAAAAAACAGGGATGACGTTTGAAACTTATGGATTGTAAGGCGCAGGAAGAAAAGTGCGCAGAGGCCCGACTGCACGCCGGGCCGGGTTTGGCCTCGCGGGTGGAAGGATCGGGCAGTCTTGACTTTTTGGTCCCTTTTTGTCAAGAAAAAAGAACAAAGCCCTTCCCGCGGCGACTGAGCGGGCCGATGTTGTATATTAGGAATACTGTATATTAGAGCAAAATAAGCGATTGACAATCAGCGCACCCGATATACTGCATACTTATTGCGCGCAAAAGATCCCTCCCTCCGGTCGGGATGACATGATGGAGAGAGAAAGATTGATAATCAACAACTTACGAAGACATCATTATAAGAATGAAAATGGCTTGATCCCCACTTTGGGCACCTAACAAACAAAAAGAGGCTATTCAATAATGAAGTGAACCCCAAAAGTTAGACAAAAACTTTTGGGGTTTATTATTTATGTCAAAGCACACATTTGAAGAGAAACTTGATGTAGTTTCTCAAGTAAGAAAGGGAAAGCCGATTCTACGGATATCCCGCGAACGCCATATCCGTGAAGGCATGATATTGGAATGGGTTCGGAAATATGATCTTTATGGCGAAAGTGGGCTGCTCAAACAACCTAACGTCAAGCCCACGCCTGATTTCAAAGAAGAAGTTGTAAGGCTTGTCATAGAAAAAAAAGTACCTTTAAATCAGGTTGTTCTGGAATATAGATTAAGCAAGACTGCTTTAGAGCGCTGGGTAAGATCAGTACGGGTTGAGGGATATGCAGTACTATACCAGCAAAAGAATCCTGGACGACCACCTAAATGCATGGGAAGATCAAAGAAGCTTGAACCTGAAACAGAAGTAGAGAAGCTCCAGGCGGAAAATAGCCGTTTGCGGGCGGAGAACGCACTATTAAAAAAAGTCACGGCCTTAGTCAAGGAAAAAGAAGCCCGCGAACGCATGAGTGGGCAAAAGCCATCGAAGAACTAAGGCCCGAACATGATGTTTCAATTCTATTGGATTGCAAACAGATGGCTCGTTCTGTATTTTATTATCATCGCAAGCGCCTAAATGATGATAAATACAAGCATGAAAAAGAAGAGATCGCAAGTATATACCACTTGCATAAAGGCAGATATGGTTATCGGCGGGTCACCGCCGAAATGAAGAACCGGGGTTATAGCATAAATCACAAGACTGTCCAAAAATTGATGGGAACATTAGGCCTAAAATGCAATATCAGGAAAGTAAGTTATCGCTCATACAAAGGTGAGGTTGGTAAAATTGCCCCTAATGTACTTGAAAGGGATTTTGAGGCAAATCTGCCTAATCAGAAATGGGCTACGGATGTCACTCAGATGAACATTAAAGGGGAGAAGATCTATTTATCTCCTATAATTGACATGTTCAACGGGGAAGTCATTTCTTATAGTATTTCAAAATCTCCAAATATGCAGATGATAGATGAAATGTTATATGAGGCTTTTGATAAAGTGAAAGATATAAGGGGACTTATTTTTCACTCTGACCAAGGGTGGCAATATCAACATTATGGATATAGAAAGGCTTTGGAAAAACATGGAATTATTCAAAGCATGTCCAGAAAGGGAAACTGCTTGGATAATGCCTTGGCCGAAAGCTTCTTTGGGATCTTAAAGACAGAATTACTGTACAAACAGAGCTTTGAAACTGCGGAAGAATTTATAACTTCGTTAAAAGAATACATTCATTACTATAACAATGAAAGAATAAAAAACAGGTTAAATGGAAAGAGCCCGGTGGAATACCGAGCTCTCGTACAAAAAACTTAATTTTGTAAACTGTCCAACTTTTTGGGGTCACACCATAATGAACAGCCTCTTTTTTATTTTATTTAGAGATCAGGTTATACAACTCATCCAACCTTGGCGAGAGTACGATTTCTATCCTTCTGTTTTTAGCCCGAGCCTCGGGAGTGCCTGCCGGGTCAATCGGTTGGAACTGTCCCTTACCTGTAGCTGTTAAACGTACCGGATCAACCTTTTCCGTCTCGGTTAAATACCTGGTTACCGATGTGGCACGTAATACGCTTAAATCCCAGTTGTCTTTAATCTGCCCCAGGTTAATTACCTTTTTATCGTCGGTATGCCCTTCAACGGCTATATAGATGTCGGGTTCCTTATTTAACACAGCGGCCAATTGCTTTAAAGCCGATTTTCCTTTTTCGTCAATCACAATACTTCCGGAAGGAAAAAGCAATTTATCTGCCAACGACACATATACTTTTCCATTGCGGATATCAACCGTTAAGCCACTTTGCTGAAAGCCCAGCAAGGCCTTTTGTAATTTTTCTTTTAAGGCGTTGGTTGCCTCATCGCGCTTGCGCAAAATATCTTCTACCTCTTTCAAGCGGGCTTCCCGTTTTTGCAGATCTGTTGAAAGCTGGCTTACCTTTGATGAAGATGCCGTATACCTGCTATTGAGGCCGTTATACTTCTCATCGAGCGCGTTATAACGATCGTTCAATGAACTGAGGTTTGATTTCAGGTCGGCAATTTCGCGGTGCATACGTGCGCTATCCAACTTTAAAACCGAAAGTAAACCCTCTAAGTTAATGGCACGGTTGGTTAACGAATCCTGGGTAGCTAATAAGCCTTTATACTTCTTGGTAGACATTACCTGGCACGAGTGCATCGTTACACCTATTACCAATAAACACAGCAAATATTTCAATTTCATTTATAAGGGTTTGGGTTACACGTGCTCTAAAAGCTCTAAGTTAAGTAATAGCATTATTTAAAAAAACAGTAAGCGGGTAAATGTTAGCCAGTACGGCAGCAACGCGTTTGGGCGAATCATCTTTCAATAATTCCGCGTCGGTGAAACTGTGCATGGCAGCAAAACTTTTCAGTTTGATAAGGTCGATGTTATCGCCTGTCGGATCATATCCCCGGGGTACGCTTTTCAATTGCTCCTGGTTCCTAAACTCGCCGAAGAGCTTCTTAAAGCCGGGCTCATCGATAATCTTTTTCAGATCATCAGCATTATAATCAATTTCCTGGCGTATGGCTTTTAAATGCTCGGCTTGTGGCATCCAGTAACCACCGCCCGCAAACGAAGCTCCGGGTTGGATATGTACATAATAGCCTATCTCCTCGGATTTCACCCCCGAAGGCAATTTGCTGATGCCAAAGTTGTTTTTGTAGGGTGTTTTATCCAGGCTGAAACGAATATCCCGGTAAATACGCATTACGCATTTTTTGGGCTCAATATCGCTTGAAAGGGATGGGTCGGCGTTTTTTAATTCCTTAATCAATTCGCTGGTAAAAGCGATGACATTTTCTTTAGCAGCCTCAAAACGCTGCTTATTGTCCTGAAACCATTCCCTGTTATTATTCTGAGCAAGGTCCTTTAAAAAATCAAGAGTGGCTGACTGGATCATCTGTATCTAAATGTGGCTGATAATGTACTTTTGGAGATAACCAATAAAGCAGGAACACACGCGAGTACCGAAAGTTTATAGGCGACAGTAAAAAACATCCGCCTAATATAACAGATATATAAAGCCACGGCGATGTTGTATTGTGGGTTAGCATATAGGTAGCCGTCCAAAAAAAGCCAGCTTCGGCAACATTCAAGCTATAGCTCACATACATGGCCGCATAAAAGTATCCGGGTTCAATTTCAAAACGCATGCCGCAATGCGGACAGTACTCGTTGATCCGGTTTGGCCGTAAACTTAATAAGCTCCCGACAAACATATCGCCACGACGGCAACGCGGACATTTAGCATGGAGCATTGCCCAGGATTTGGGTGTTTGGGACATAGTTTAATCAGATAAAATAAAAAGTGCCCTTACCCTATTTTGTAAAGGATATTAATTAAGATGTAACTTCTCGCCACGCATTTTAATGCTCACGTTTTTACGGCGATATTTCTTATACCAAAGAAAACCAACAGCTGCAATAGCCAGATAAGGCGCTGCAAGCAGATACATAATGCCGTTGTTTAAGCCATTGGCTTGTGTACCTCCGTTTTTTGCATTGGTTTCTACATTGGTGCTGCAAACCGCACACTGCGCCATTACCGGGCTAATGGCACAAACAGATGTGCTGAGTATGATTAGAATTACTATGACTTTAAAGTATTTCATTGCTCAAATTTACCAAATAAAAATTAAAAACTGTAATATGGCGAAATCATCAAATACACAATTACACCTGTTACCGTAACATATAACCAGATAGGGAACGTCCATCGTACCAGTTTCCGGTGCTTTTCAACCTGCATCTGCAATCCACGGTAAAAACTCAATAATATCAACGGCAACACCCCTGCGGCCAGTATAATGTGGGTAATTAATATCACATAGTAAACATACCTCATGCTACCAGCGGCGGATACTTCTGTAGTTGATAATACCTTGTTACCGTCAAGATCGCCATACTTGGTTTCAGGAGCCAAATAATGGAAAAGGATGTACGATACCAGGAACAGCGACGACAGCACGAAGGTTAAAATATTAATGCGCTTGTGCATGGGGATATTGCCCTGCTTGATAAAGTAGAGCGACAAAAGCAGCAATACACTGCAAGTTCCGTTCAGTATGGCATTCAGCTTTGGTAAAAAATAAGTAAACGATGGTAATACGCTGGGTACGGGCAGTACCTTCATGCTTAAAACAACTACAACCAAAAACACAAATACCGATATGCCGGCAACGAAGCGAAAAATGAACTTATCTGTCATCATTATCAAAAGAATAATTTACTCAGCCCCCTTAATTTTACGAAGCTCTTCAGCAATCTGAACCTTGATTTCATCGTTCAGTTTAGTAATTTCCTTGCTATCGGTGCCTTCATAGTAGCCACGGATGCGCCCAACCGGATCAATCAATATCAACTTATCACTATAAATAAAATCATCCTTACCCGCCTTTAAAGCGTTTACCAAAAAGCTTTTACGGGCCAGGTTATATACCGTTGAAGTATCACCGGTTAAAAAACGCCATTTATCCGTTTTCAGTTCAAACTGTTTAGCATATTTCTTCAACACCGAAGCAGAATCCCTTTCAGGGTCAACCGTAATAGATACAAAGCTCAGCATTTTATTTTTGATGTAATTATGAGCAAGCAGGTCTACATTACTGTTAAGCTGCACACATACCGTAGGGCAATGCGTATAAAAAAAACTAACGATCAATATTTTACCTTCGAAAGTTTTTAAAGATACCTTTTGGCCATCCTGGTCGGTAAGGTTAAAGTCAGCTATATGATGGTAAATCGTATCCGGAATGGCCTTACCGTGGTATTTGTGGAAGGTATTAGCTACAACCTTCGGTCCATAGATAGCTAAAGGTTTGTACCTGTTTTTACCTTTGGCAGTAAGCAAATAATATAAAAATCCCGGTACTGCTAAGATGAGTACCAGGATTACAATTTTTTTGATGTTACCCATTAAAGGGAGCATTACAAGCCCAACAGATAGGCCCAGTGATGGCTTTCGTTTGTTAACACCAGTATCAAGCCTATGATAAAGATGATAGGAATGATGAGCGAGTAGATTAAGCCTAATCTCTCAAACTTAAGGTGCATAAAATAGGCTACGATATAAAAAGCTTTGGCCAACGTCAATACAATATATACTGGGTTAGCTGAATGATAGCTCATGTGATGCTGCGGTACCATATACAAAGCGATAAAAAATTCTACGCAAGTAATACCAAGTAATATTAAGAAGATTCGAACAATTGAACCACGGGTCATTGTTTCGGCATGAGCTTCGCCTTCGGCGTGAATATTTGATGGTTCTGATGACATAATAAAATCAGATTAGATAATTAAACTAAATAAAAGAATGTAAATACGAATACCCAAACCAGGTCTACAAAGTGCCAGTATAAACCAACCTTCTCCACCATTAAATAGCTGCCTCTTTTTTCGTAGGTGCCAGCCAAAACATTGATGAGGATAATGATATTGATAACAACTCCGGTAAACACGTGGAAACCGTGGAACCCAGTGATGGTAAAAAACAAGTTGGCAAATTGTTGCCCGTAAGTACCGTAGCTGGCTACTGTTCCGCCTTCCTCAAAAAACTCTTTCAGTTTTTCCATCGGAGGAACGCTGCCCCACCAAAAGCCTTCGCTATGTAAGTGGCTCCACTCTAATGCCTGGCAACCTAAGAACATAAAACCACCTATCACAGTTGCAACCATCCACCAGGCTACTTCTTTTTTGGCGTTACGGTGACCGGCCTCAACAGCTAATACCATAGTTACCGAGCTTAAGATCAGGATGAATGTCATGATGCCCACAAATACTAAAGGGGCGCCGCTTTCAATGGATGTTCCGGGAACAGACTGGAAAATCTTATCGGCTGCCGGCCAACTTGTAGAACTAAAACGTAGCGCTCCATAAGCGATCAATAGTGACGAAAAGGTGAACGCATCTGATAACAGGAAAAACCACATCATCAGTTTTCCGTACTCTACCGAGAAAGGTGACCTTCCACCCGCCCAGGGAGTTGTTTTAACTTCGTCAATTTGTGAAACTGCTGTACTCATTGCAATTAAAGTGTAAATTTTAGTATTGGTTCAAAAGTAAAAAAACATACAGATAAATCCATATAATATCGATAAAATGCCAAAAAATAGAAGCGAATTCCATTCTGAACAAATTTTTAACCTGCCCAATGTTTTTGTAGCTACCTGCGATAGCGTAAAACAATAAGCCAAGTCCGGCTACGATGTGCAACAGGTGCATACCCGTAAACACATAGATAAACGATTGCGATGCATTTGGATTTACAAAATGAACGCCCATGTTTACTAAAACACCCCAGGCGTAAATTTGGATAACAAAAAAGGCTATTCCCAGTAAAGCGGTAAGCCATAAAAATAACCGTTGCTGTGCAAACTCCAAACGCTTGGCTGCGCGCGCGGCCAGGTACAAAGTAACGCTGCTGATGATAATTACAAGCGTACTGTATTTAAACGCCTGTGGAAGAATAATTTTAATACCATGCGCGGTGCTGCCGCCGCTATAAACTATAAAGCCGCTTGTTAACGCCGCAAAAAACATAAATGAGGTAAAAACAAACAACCACATGTTAAATTTCCTGGGTGCCAGGTCAAGCTTATCTTTATCTTGCTGTAATTGAGCCATCATCCTATTAATTCTTTCCTATAAAATTGAACAATAAAACCATTTGTACTATGGGCAGGTAAAAAAACGAGCCGTACATCAACTGCTTTGCCGATTTAATTTCAAGGGTACGCACCAGACTAAAAGCCTGGTATAAAAATATTAAACTCATTACCGCCGAAACGCCACCCACTACATAACCACCAAACCCCATGAATGTTGGCAGTAAACTTACCGGCAACAAAATGAGCGTAAATATTAAAGCAAAAACAGCGCTTGTGCGGTTGCGGCTGCCGGTAGGCAATAACCTGAAACCTGCTAATTTATAATCATCATCCAGCACCCAGGCAATTGCCCAAAAATGCGGAAACTGCCAAACAAACTGAATGCCGAATAATACCAGGGCGATCTCGTCTATCTGTGGATGGGCGGCAACGTAGCCGATAAGCGTTGGAAACGCACCGGGTATAGCACCAACAAAAACGGCGATGGGGGATTTACGCTTTAGCGGTGTATAAGCAAACGCATACAACATAATGGAAAAAACAGATAAATAACCCGTTGTTAAATTCAGTTTGCCTAACAGGTAGGTACCGAATATACCCATGAACAAGCCAATAACCAACGCCTGCCCGGTTGTCATTTTCCCGGAAGGAATAGGGCGGTCCATGGTACGCTTCATCAGTTTATCCAGGTCCTTTTCTATAATCTCATTAAAAATATTAGCCGCGCCGGTCACCAAAAAACCACCTGCAATCAGCATTCCCCAGTTACTCCAATCAATTATGCCATTTACCTTACTTCCAATCAGAAAAGAAATGGACGCAGAAAATACCACCAGGAATGTTAGCCTGAATTTGATCAGCTTTGAAAAATCGCTCCACTTCATCCGTTACTTCCCCAAACTTTAGCACTCCTGTATAAATTAAGCATCAGGTAAAATTGTGCGCCAAAAACTAAACTTGCCAGCACAATATGTACCGCCTGCGCCGCCGGCGGCAAACTACCGTACGATAACACAATACCTGATACAATTTGCAGCATAATCATTAAAAAACTAAAACTCATTATCTGTTGCTGGATCGAATGCCTGTTAAATGTTTTACGTATCAACGCATATAAAACCACATTCACAAATAAAACAACCAACGCCAGATCCCGATGATTCGCAAAAACCATCCCCGCATCAGTTACCCAACTATCTCTCGACTGGCCTTGCAGCCTACCCGATATCGCATCGATCCGCTCCCTCACCTCCGTTCCGAAAGTGATCTGTATAATACTTAATACCAAAACAGCAATCATAATCAACCTGATTAGCGGCGTAGCAGCAACCTGGTTACTGTAATTATTAAGCCTTGCTGCGTGATAGGTATAAATACTCAAAGCCAAAATAGCCAAAGCCAACAGCATGTGTAAGGTTACTATCCAGGCAACCAGGTTAGTTGATACCACAATGCTACCCAGCCATCCCTGAAAGCCCACCAGTATCAAGTTAAAAATACTGGCTACAACTATCCTCTTCTTATCCTTTATATAAGCAAATGAATAAACGGCAGTTAGCAGCAATAAAATCCCGGATACAACCCCTACCAACCGGTTAATATACTCCGTCCATGTTTTGGCCGCGTTAAAATCCTCAGGCAGTAATATGGATTTATCGTTACGGATCCGGTTTGCTAAGTCGGTATAACCAAATATATCAAGCGTGTGGGCAAAACGTTTATTTTTCTCCAGCCGTTTGGTAACGTATTTTTCCTTGTAGTTCTTCGGTATCTGTGTGATGCTTGTTGGTGGCACATATTGGTCAAAACATTTAGGCCAATCCGGGCATCCCATCCCAGAACCAGTGCTACGTACTACTCCGCCCGCCAGTATCAAAACAAAAAGCACCATTACAGTTGCTGCATTTATCGTTTGAAACCTTTTTTTTTCGGGAGATACCTTCATTTAAAATATTGTTCTAAAAAGTTGGGGTATCTGTTTAGGAAAATTCCTGCTACAGATACCCCAAAAAATCAGACAGATTAAAATCTTATTTTACTTCTTCTCTGGGCGTGTTTGCTTTTTGCCATTGTGCATGAGCTTCCAAACCAGCTTCATTATCCTCAAAGTCATGTGGTAAATTTGAACTCATGGTTTGAGAGAAAGGTACAGTTTGAGGGATAAAATCCTCGTCATGACCAGGTTTGCTGTAATCATATGGCCAACGGTAAACGGTTGGAATCTCACCAGGCCAGTTACCATGGATGTGCTCAACAGGGGTAGTCCACTCTAAAGTGTTAGACTCCCAAGGATTTTGAGTTGCTTTTTTACCGAAGAATATAGAATAGAAAAAGTTGAACAAAAATGCTAACTGCGCTACAGCCGACATTATTGCCGCCCAGGTGATAAAGGTATTTACCGATAACCACTGTTTCATCGATTCAAACTCAGTGAAAGCGTAGTAACGACGCGGAACACCGTCCAGACCCATAAAGTGCATCGGGAAGAACACCAGGTAAGCACCGGCAAAAGTTAACCAGAAGTGCAGATAACCTAATTTTTCGTCCATCATACGACCGAACATTTTTGGAAACCAATGGTAAACACCAGCCAACATACCAAATATAGCAGCCGAACCCATTACAAGGTGAAAGTGAGCTACTACAAAGTAAGTATCGTGCAGGTTAATATCCAAAGCAGCATTACCCAAAAATATACCAGTTAAACCGCCGGAGATAAAGAAGGAAACCAAGCCGATGGCGAAAAGCATCGCTGGTGTAAAGCGAAGGTTACCGCGCCAAAGCGTAGCCAAATAGTTAAACGTTTTTACTGCCGATGGCACAGCGATAATCAACGTAGTGATCATAAACACGCCGCCCAGAAATGGATTCATCCCTGTTACAAACATGTGGTGACCCCATACAATGAAAGACAATACAGTAATACCTATCAGCGAGTAAACCATCGCATGGTAACCGAAGATTGGCTTACGGGAGTTAGTGGCAATAATCTCTGAAGAGATACCCAATGCAGGCATAATTACGATGTATACTTCAGGGTGGCCCAGGAACCAGAACAAATGCTGGAACAAGATAGGGCTACCACCTTCGTAAGGCATCACATGACCCGCTACAACAATATCTGACAAGTAAAAACTTGTACCGAAGCTACGGTCAAAGATCAATAATACCACGCCGGCAACTAACACAGGGAATGCTAATACACCTAAGATAGCGGTAAGGAAGAAAGCCCAGATTGTTAAAGGCATTTTCCAAAGGTCCATCCCTTTGGTACGCATGTTCAATACCGTACTTACATAGTTGATACCACCCATCAATGATGACGCAACAAACATCACCATACTGATTAACCACAAGGTCATACCCTCGCCGGAGCCGGGCATCGCTTTAGGTAAAGCAGATAAAGGAGGATAAATTGTCCATCCACCGCTGGCAGGTCCTTTTTGAACCATAAATGAACTTAACATCACAACGCTGGCTAAAAAGAACAACCAGTAAGAAAGCATGTTCATAAACGGAGATGCCATATCGCGGGCACCCAGTTGCAAAGGAATTAATAAGTTACTAAACGTTCCGCTCAAACCGGCTGTCAACACGAAGAATACCATGATGGTACCATGAATGGTTACCAGCGACAAGTAAAAATCGGGACTAATTTTTCCTTCAGGTGCAAAACGACCCAACAAAGTTTCCAACAAGGGGAACGATTTATCAGGATAAGCTAACTGAATACG
The DNA here is from genome assembly GCF_000166195.2 of Mucilaginibacter paludis DSM 18603. Lineage (NCBI taxonomy): Bacteria > Pseudomonadati > Bacteroidota > Sphingobacteriia > Sphingobacteriales > Sphingobacteriaceae > Mucilaginibacter > Mucilaginibacter paludis. The sequence continues at coordinate 4,593,305 of NZ_CM001403.1, read as the reverse complement.
GAACAGGATAGAAAGAATCATCGCGATAACCGCCATGGTAATACCTGTGATCAGGAATTGCTTGGCGATCATTTTATGATCCTGGCTAAAAATATATTTTGTTATAAACGTATCTTGGTGATGATGTTCGTGATCGTGATCTTGATGACCAACCTCATGACCGTGAACTGCTAATGTTGACATAATCGCTAATCTTTGTAAAATTAATTATTTAATGCTAATCTGTTTGGAGCCGCTTGCTTTGTCTGACCGTTGTCGGCCATCTTCAATTCCTTCTTCAACTGGTCATTTAGATAAGGCTTTTGCTTAGATAACCATTGGTTGTATTCAGCATCGGTAACAACGCGTACTACCTTTTGCATATTGTAATGGCCACCACCACAAATTTTATTGCAGTATAGCAGGTATTCAAATTTAGGGTTATCAACTTTGCTACGCATATCAGCAGTAGTAATTGTTGGGGTAAACTTAAAAAAAGTTGGCAATCCCGGAACAGCGTTCAACTGAAGGCGGAAGTGAGGCATGTAAACACTGTGAATTACATCCTGAGCCAGGATATTTAACCGGATTGATTTGTTAACCGGTATTACTAAAGTATCAGCGGCTAAATCATCAAAGCTATGTTTGTCCTGGTAATTTATACCTAACTTATTGGTGCCTGTAACTAATCTGTAGTTTTTTGCTCCTAACTTACCATCTTTACCAGGATACCTTAATTCCCAGGCAAACTGATGCCCGGTAACATCAATATCGATAGAGGCTGGCGAGCCTTTGGCGTCAACACTATTGGTGATCTCTTTCCAGGTGAAAAACCCGGTGATCACCAAGATGGTTAACACAATAGCCGGAACAACGGTCCAAATTTTCTCGATGGTGTTATTGTGAGGATAAAAATAAGCTTTACGTTTTCCGGTAGCGCGGTATCTGAACGAAAATCCAAATAAGAGGATCTGCGTAATTACAAATACGGTTACTGTGATTCCGAAAGTAACGTAGAACATGGTGTCTGTTTTAACACCGTGAATGGATGCTGCTTCGGGCAGCAACATAGCGCCTTGCACAGTAAACGACCAATAAGCGCCATATAATCCTACAATCAGGAATATAATGAACATGACACCCAAAATATTATTCCAGTTCATGGATTTTTTACCCTGGATCTGCTGCGTTAAATCGTACACACGAAGTATTTTACCAACTATGCCGATAATCACAGCTAATAATAAAACTAATAGCACGTAATAACCAACGCCTATCCACATCGCGCTTTTAGCCGCGTCATCTGTACTTAACGTGGTGGCTGTTTGCGCGGTATCCTGCGCCATCACCATGTTGGTTGTAAAAAGCAGCATAGCAGCAAACGCCGATGATAAAGTTTTAAAATTTATTAATTTTTTGAATGCCATTATATATTCTTTTTTGGTATTCTGATCAGGTGAATACAAAAGTAAACTAATTATTAAATGTGATGATGTAAGCTTTCCTGTAAAAACGGGTGATTTTTTGGTACCAGGTATTTAAACCTGCTTAACGAGGCTAACATCCCGAATACAAACAAACCACCAAATCCTATAGCTGTACCAATTTCAATTATTCCAAAATCACGGCCTTCACCACCTACTGTTCCCGGCATAATCATCATGTAATAATCCAACCAGTGGCCCAATAACAGTACGATACAAACGTATTTTAACCGGCTGGTTAAGCGCTTAGCATCGCGAGACATCAGCAGCAATACCGGCGTTCCAAAATTAATGATAATATTCAACCAAAACCATGGCTTAAATTCAGGTTCCCATCTTTTGTAAAAATATACAGCTTCTTCAGGTAGGTTGGCGTAGTAAATCAACAGGAACTGTGCGAACCATACATAAGTCCAGAATATCGAGAAACCGAAAATCAACTGACCTAAGTTATGTAAGTGATCTTGTGTGATCCAGCTAAAGTAGCCCGCCTGCCTTAACAAAATCAATACTAAAGTGATAGTAGCCAAACCGCTAACCCACATGGCAGCAAAGTTATACCAACCGAACATCGTAGAGAACCAGTGCGCCTCTAAAGACATGATTGTATCGAAAGCAAAAATAGGGCTGGTAAAACCAAGAATAACCAAAAAGATACAAGCCATTTTAAAGCTCTTCTCGTAGTTAGACATGCCGCCTATTTCATCTTCATTCTTGGAGTATTTAACAAGCAGGTAGCCAAATATGCTGTAGATGCCTAAAAAGCCTATTAAGCGGCCTAAAAAGAAAGGTATGTTTAAGAAAGAGTGTTTACCGGCTATAATAGCATCGTAAGTTTCGCTGCCCTTAACCTCAACACCTTTAATTGCCCACAATTTATATAAATAAGGCGCTACAACTTCTTTACCTTCTTCGTTTATAACTTTATGAGTCAGGCTTAAACCAGCTATGACAATCAGAACCAGTACTACCGCAGCGTAGGGTAATGTTTTAGCAAATGCCTGGGGGATGCGGATTAATGACGCTGACCACCCAGCCTGTGCCACATATTGCACAGCACAGAAAAATAAACCAGCCAAGCATACACAGGTAAAATAGTAACCCATCAGCAACAGGTTATCAAAGGTTCGTTCGGTATGGGTGTATAATCCAAATGCAACGCATATGATACCAATAACAATCGCAATTAAGCTGAAGGTTTTGGCCTTGCCCGCGAAAACGAACCCCTGGTCAAAATTATTATGAGTTTCCATCAATATAAATAATCTTATAAAGTTTGTAAATGGTGAATATACATCACTACTTTCCAGCGCTCATCAGGGTTAAGCTGTGATGCGTATGAACCCATCGCGTTTACGCCATAAGTGATAGTGTGGTATATTTTACCGTCGGTTAGATCTTTCATTGCTCCACCACGTGAAGATTGTCCTTTTGAATAAGAAGGAGGGTTTGGATAACCGTGTTGTGTCACCAGGCCATCACCCTGCCCCGTCTCTCCATGGCATGGTGAGCAATAGTGCATAAACAATACTTGCCCTTCAGCAAAGTTCTGTTTGGTTTGCGCCATTGGGCTTTTTACTTCCAAGCTTGCTTTTTCGTAGCCATCTTTGGTGTTGGGGTAATCAAACCTCACGAACCCTACAGGTATGGTACCTGCCGGCGGCACCTGGGCTGTTTTACCATCCTTAAAATTTGGATTTTTCTGATCCGGATCGTATGCAATATGTTCATACATATTAGGGGCATACTCCCATCCCGTGCTTCTTTTATCATGACCACATGAAGTGATCATCACAGAAGCAGCAATAGTTATAACTGTTGCACCTAATATTCTAAATTTATTCATAGCTAACATATTTTCTGTCGTTATGCTTAACTTCTACAGCACCTGCTTCTTTTAATATATTCGTAATATCCTCGTGAGGAACATTTCCCCTGGCATCAATAGCGATCACAAACCTGTCATCGGTAGCTCTCAGGTCCATTACCCTTGGTGCGCGACCCGGGAAAAGGTGTGTAGCATAAAAAAATGTTAACACCATACCAAATGCGGTGAACAATACAGTCCACTCAAAGGTGATCGGAACAAAATCCGGGATGGCGAAGTTGGGCTTACCTCCGATGTTATGCGGCCAATCCCAAACCAGCATGTAATAAAGCATGCTGAATGCTACCGTACCACCTGTACAGCCGAATATAAAGGCGGCGTAGCCTAAACGTGATTCTTTGATGCCCAATTTTGCTTCAATGCCGTGTATAGGCATTGGCGAATATACATCATAAATAGGAATGCTATTTTGTTGTAGTTTATGGATCCCGTCCAACATTTCGTCGGGATCTTCAAATAGGCCTAATATAAATTTTGTACTACTCATGTTTATATTTTTTCGTAATCTGCCAGTTCAACACTATCAAATTTCTCCAGTGCTTCTTTATAGAAGGCTGCTTGTTCAGGCTCAACATGTCCGCCAGCTAATACTTTCTTCTTGGCCTGCTCGCTTGAGCCTTTCAATAACAATTTCACCTCGGCCATAGCTACAGACGGTAACACACGGATGAACAGCAGGAACAAGGTAAAGAATACACCAATTGAACCGATAAAGATACTTACCTCAACCCAGGTTGGATAGAACATGGCCCAGCTTGAAGGAATATAATCGCGGTGCAGTGAGGTAACGATAATTACGAAACGCTCAAACCACATACCGATGTTCACGATGATGGAAAGGAACCAGGAGAAAGGAATGCTTAAACGCAATTTTCTGAACCAGAAAAGCTGAGGAGAGATTACGTTACACGACATCATGCTCCAGTATGCCCACCAGTATGGTCCGGTAGCACGGTTGATGAAAGCATATTGCTCATATTCAACACCAGAATACCAGGCTATAAAGAACTCAGTAATGTATGCCACACCTACAATTGAACCTGTTAAGATGATGATCTTATTCATTGATTCAATGTGGAACATGGTAATGTAATTTTCCAGACCTAATACTTTACGTGCTACAAGTAACAGCGTTTGCACCATGGCAAACCCGGAAAAGATAGCCCCCGCAACGAAGTAAGGAGGGAAAATGGTGGTATGCCATCCGGGCTCGAGCGATGTTGCAAAGTCCATAGATACAATGGTGTGTACCGAAAGTACCAGCGGGGTTGAGATACCTGCCAATATTAATGAAACAGTCTCAAAACGTTGCCAGGTTTTTACCGAACCTGTCCAGCCGAAAGACAGCACAGAGTAAATACGGCGGCGTAAACCAACGGCGCGGTCACGAATGGTAGCAATATCCGGCAATAAACCAGTGTACCAAAATACTAATGACACCGAAAAATAAGTTGATATCGCAAATACGTCCCAGATTAGCGGAGAGTTAAAGTTAACCCATAATGAGCCATATTGATTTGGTAAAGGTAAAGAGTAAACAGCCATCCAGGGGCGGCCCATGTGAGCCACAATGTATGTGGCCGCGCAGATTACCGCGAAGATCGTCATCGCCTCGGCCGACCGATTAATGGAGTTACGCCAGTTTTGGCGGAACAGTAACAATACGGCGGAGATCAGCGTTCCGGCGTGACCGATACCTACCCACCATACGAAACCCGTAATATCCCATGCCCATCCTACTGTTTTATTCAAACCCCAGGCTCCAATTCCAAACCAAAAAGTATAACTAACTGCAACCACCCAAAGTAAAGCGCCTAAAGAGGCTACGGTAAACCCGATCCACCATGCTTTGGTTGGTTTATTTTCAACAGGGAGTAACACGTCGTTAGTAATCTGGGCATAGGTGATATTCTTGCCTGTGATTAACGGTTCCCTTATTATCGACTCGCCATGAGATGCCATATTTTTATCTCTGTTATTTTGATGTATAAATTAAGCCTCTTGTTCTATTGTATTTCTAACCTTAACCTGGTAACCTATACCCGGTTGTACGTTTAATTCTTCTAATACGTAGTATGTTCTTTCACTTTTCAGTGCTTTTGCAACTTCAGATTCCGGATCATTTACGTTACCAAAAACGATAGCGTTTGTTGGGCAGGTTTGCTGACAGGCAACCTTAACGTCGCCATCTTTCAACGGGCGTTTTTCGATTTTTGCCTTTAACTTACCAGCTTGGATACGCTGAATACACATCGAGCATTTTTCCATCACCCCACGGAAACGGGTTACCACATCCGGGTTTAATACTAATTGTGTATGCTCGTTATTCAGGTAGTTATCAAAACGTGAATCGTTCCAGTAGTTAAACCAGTTGAAACGACGAACTTTATAAGGGCAGTTGTTAGCGCAGTAACGTGTACCGATGCAACGGTTATAAGCCATGTGGTTTAAACCTTCCGATGAGTGTACGGTAGCTAATACCGGGCAAACTGTTTCGCAAGGAGCATGATCACAGTGTTGGCATAACATCGGTTGGTACACCACGGATACGTTATCAAGGTTATCCATATGACTCTTGTCATCCTTCAACACATTGATCTCTTTTTCCTTGGTAACCGCACCATCAGCTTCGTTAAAACTGTAGTACCTGTCAATCCGGATCCAGTGCATTTCGCGACGACGGCGAACCTCGTCTTTACCAACAACCGGAACGTTATTTTCGGCGTTACAAGCAACTACGCAAGCTCCGCAACCTGTACAAGCGTTCAGGTCGATAGCCATTACCCAGTTGTATTGAGGGCGCTCATACTCATCCCACAAGGTATAAACCTTGTGTTCTTTAACACTACGGTTACCTGCTGCAGCGTCCTTTTTATATTTTTCGAAGGTGGTCTCCTGAATTACGCTACGACCTTCGTATGAGTGGTGTGTTTGTGTTTGAGCCAGGATAGATTTTTCACCTGTTTTTTCAAACGTAGCAACTGCCGATGTTTGAAAAGTTCCGTTACGGAAACTTTGGAAAGGGAAAGCATTTTGGCCTGCGGCATTACCTACCGGGCCTGCCAACGTGCGGCCATAACCAACAGCTACCGAAATAGTGCCTTGTGCTTGTCCTGGTTGAAATAACACGGGTAATTCAATGGTATAACCGTCAACGGTTACTTTAATCACCTGATTTTCTTCTATACCCAGCTTCTCGGCAAACTTAGGCGAAATGGCCGCAAAGTTTTCCCAGGTAACCTTCGAAACCGGATCTGGCAACTCTTGTAACCAGGGGTTGTTCGCTTTTTTACCATCACGTATTACCGAACTTTGATAAACCTGCAATTCAACTTGCGAATCGCCTTTTGCTGCCAACTGGCTGCTGTGGTTCAATATGGTTTGAGCTACTGCATTCAGATCTTTAGAGAAACTGTAAGTACCTGCTGGTTTTTCGGCTACCTTAACGAAACCTGTTTGTAATAAAGACTCCCATCCTGATTGACCTGAAAGACCACCTTTAGCTAATAAAGTTGTACTCCAGTTGTTACGCACGTAGCTGTAATAATCCTTAATAGCGTTATCGCTCCAAAGTAATAAGCTTTCTTCGGCCTGGCGTGTATTGTAAACCGGGTTAATTGTAGGCTGTACAATAGTATAGTAACCTTCAAGTACATTATCATCACCCCATGATTCCAGGTAATGATGATTTGGTGCTATTACATTACATAATGAAGATGTTTCGTCACCTATTACTGTAGATGATTCGCCATTTTTACCATGATCTGCGAAAGACACTCTCAATCTCACTTTAGCTAAAGCTGCACTGAATTCTTTTGCTTTAAAATAATCATACGCAGGGTTGGCATCCAGGAAGAAAACAGCGTCAACCTGACCGGCTTTCATATCGTTGATCAACTCAACCAGTTCAGAATCGTTACCGGCGTATTTGTTTGAAACATTATCCAGATCAATAGTACTACCGTAGCTACCCAATAAAGAGTTAATAGCGTTTACAAGTACTTGTGTGGCCACATCGTTTGAACCGGCAACAACCAAGGCCTTACCTTTAGCAGCCTGTAATTCTTTAGCTACTAAAAGGATTGATTTTTCGGCATTAGGATTAGCAGTCAGTTTTTGGCTTCCTGGTAATGTAGTACCTGCTATGGCATTGTATAAATTGATAATTGCAATACCTTCTTCTGATGGCTTAAGCGGTACGCGCACATCGGCGTTAGTACCTGTAAGGCTCATTCCGGTTTCAAACTGGATATGCCTTGACATTTTTTTATTAGCCAACGATTTTCCGTTCCGGTTAGAAACGTATTGGTTCATAAACTCAGCCTGTGATATCCATGAGCCTAAAAAGTCGGCGCCAAAGCTTACAATAACATCAGCCTTATCAAAACGGTAATGAGGTAAAACGGCTTTACCAAAGCTGTTTTGATTAGCCTGGATAATACCGGTATATGATACTGCATCGTAATTGATATGTTTGGTATTAGGGTATTGTTTGATAAAATCGTTTATAACAGCCAGTGTTGAAGGGCTGTGTACGGTTGAGGTTACCAAACGTATTTTTTTACCTCCTGCCTTAATAGCGGCAAGCTCAGATTTTACAAAGCTATCTATATCGCTCCATGATGACTCGCTGCCATCTTTCATCGGATTTTGCAGACGATTAACATCATACAATTCCAATACAGAAGCTTGGGCCTGGGCGTTCAAACCACCTTTAGATAATAAGTCGGCTGGGTTACCTTCAATTTTAATCGGGCGGCCTTCGCGTGTTTTTACCAAAATAGCATGACCATCATAACTTGAGGTGTAGTAATTAGCTATACCAGGAGTTACTTCTTCGGGCTTAATTAAGTAGGGGATAGATTTATGAACAGGAACTTTTTGACAGGCCGCTAATGAAACCGCACCAACGCCAAACCCTACCGCTTTTAAGAAACTACGACGAGGGGTTTTATTCATTAAACCGGTTCCGCTCAATATATCTTCAAATGGTATAGGCTCCGCAAACTCGTTTTTGTTTAATTCAACAAACTCCGGGCTATTGTTCAGCTCTTCTAAACCTTTCCAGTATTTCTTATTGCTTTCCATTTAAGCTATTAACTGTAATTGTAAGTTTAAATCTTTTTATTAATAATGACATTTACCGCACTCGATACCACCTAATGCTGCAGCGGTAACTTTCTCTCCGCGTTTTATCCTGTCGTGTACTTGTATCATGTTATCATAATACGCGTTGCCTTTGTAGTTAACTTCGGTACGTTTGTGGCACTGAATACACCATTTCATGGTTAGAGGCGAGTATTGCTTAACTTCCTGCATGGTTTCGATAGGGCCGTGGCAGGTTTGGCATTTAATACCGCCAACTTTTACGTGTTGTGAGTGGTTAAAGTAAGCCAGGTCGGGCAGGTTGTGTACCCTGATCCATTGGATTGGCCTTGCTTTGGTAGTATCATATTTTTGAGTTTGCGGATCGTAACCCAAAGCATCATAAATTTTATGAATTTCCGGCGATTCTGTTTTAACTACCTTATGGCAGTTCATACAAACGTTTAATGAAGGGATAGTTGCATTTTTAGATTTATAAGCACCACCATGGCAATACTGGCAATCAATCTTCATAGTACCGGCGTGTAACTGGTGCGAATATTTGATTGGTTGTACCGGTTGGTAACCTGTGTGCACGTTGGTGTTCCACAAGGTTGTCCATTGCCAGCTGGCTCCTGCTATAGTAAAGCTAAGTAAAAAAAAGAAAACCAGTTTCTTGTTTTTCAACAGCTTTTTAAAGGTAGCGGCACGCTCGGCAGCGGCTTTAGTAGTATCTTCCTCAGCTACTTCGGGTAATAATCCTTTTCTGTTCAGCAACAGGCGCTCTAAAGTTGCAATAACCCTGTTAAGCACCAGGATGATGATAAACGCAATAACGATTACGCCAAGCAAACCAAAGATAACCAGGTTGCTTGGGCCCGAATCAGCCGTTGCGCCACCGGTTTTTGAAGGATCTCCCTTCGGTGCAGCCTGCATGGTTTTCCAATCGGCACGCACGTAAGCAATGATATTGGCTACGTCACCGTCGGATAGCTCGGTAAACACAGTCATTGCAGCCTGGTTGTACTCGTTGTAGATTTTAACAGCCTTTGGATCTTTAGCGGTAATTAAAGCCTGGTTGTTTTGAATCCATTTGGTTAACCACTTGTCGTCGGTTTCCGATGTGATGGTTGGGCCCAAGGCGGGTCCGGTCATCCGGCTTTCGATTTTGTGACATGCGGTACATTTGGCTTTAAACAAAGCTTCACCTTTAGCAGCGTCTCCTTGTGCACGGGCAGAGAATCCCCAAACGGCAAGACCTGCAATAAGTAGTACCGACCTGGAAAATTGTTTAAGAATCAATGAGATATTTCTCATAAAGTGTATTTATGCTGAATAATATTTGTTTTAAAGATTTGAAATTGTTGAAAAGCGTATTCCATTATTTCAGTCCACAAAAGTATAATTTATTACATAATGGCTGACAAATAAATGACAGTTATATCTAATTTATAAACATTCTAAATTATTAGTAAAAACGCCGTAATTTTTATTAAAACGGCGTTTTTACTGGGATGGCTAATGTGATTGTTGTCACAATTGATAATTTTGGCATACAAAAACCAGCCTCCCATTTGGAAGTTATTTATTGTTTTAGTAGCCATGCAAAAATCAGCGGAGCTACAATTGTAGCATCTGATTCCACTATAAATTTGGGGGTGTTAATGTCCAGTTTACCCCATGTAATCTTTTCGTTTGGCACGGCTCCAGAGTACGAACCATAAGAGGTTGTTGAATCGGAGATCTGGCAGAAGTAGCTCCAGAAAGGGATATTTTCCATCTCCATATCCTGGTAAAGCATTGGTACTACGCAAATTGGGAAATCGCCGGCTATACCGCCGCCAATCTGGAAAAAGCCTACGCCTTTACCACCCGAGTTTTCAGGATACCAACCGGCAAGCCAGGCCATGTACTCAATACCACTCTTCATGGTTAAAGCCTTTATTTCTCCTTTAATCACGTATGATGCAAAAATGTTACCCATGGTAGAGTCTTCCCATCCCGGCACTATAATAGGCAGGTTTTTCTCAGCAGCAGCCAGCATCCAAGAGTTTTTAGGATCGATCTCGTAATATTGCTCCAACACGCCGCTCAACAACATTTTATACATGTATTCGTGCGGAAAGTAGCGTTCTCCAGCAGTATCTGCATCTTTCCATATTTTGTGGATATGCTTTTGCAACCTCCTGAAAGCTTCCTCCTCGGGGATACAGGTATCGGTTACGCGGTTGTAATGGTTTTCCAACAAGTCCCATTCGTCCTGCGGGCTCAGGTCGCGGTAGTGCGGTACGCGCTTGTAATGCGAGTGTGCTACCAAATTCATAATATCCTCTTCCAGGTTTGCGCCGGTACAGGATATGATGTGAATTTTATCCTGACGGATCATTTCGGCAAGAGAGATACCGAGCTCGGCGGTGCTCATGGCGCCACCCAGGGTAACCATCATTTTACCGCCTTCTAAAAGGTGGGTTTCATAGCCTTTAGCTGCATCCATCAATGCCGCAGCATTAAAATGCAGGTAATTTTTCTCTATAAACCGGGATATTGGTCCTCGTTCTGTAACGCTCATGGTATTATTAATTAATTTTTTCGATGCAAAAGTATGAAAATGTGCCGATGAGTAAATGGTACCGCCCTGCAAATTTTTGAAGGGAAGCAAACAAGCAATATTGAGATTTATTGATATTGATATTTTAACCCTCCATATTTTTTATAATTTTATTGCAACCAATTTACGTGTTATGAAATTTAAACGCTTGTTATCTGTACTCACTTTAATGGCAACCTCTCAATTTAGTATCGCTCAGCAAAAACCTATCGTACTGTATCCCGATGGGGTGCCGAATGCTAAAAAGGCACCTGCAAGTTACGTTGAGGAAATAGTAGACAACCGTGCCAGTAAAGTAACCGACCCGGTACTGATCCCCTATTTCCCGGATAAGGAGAAAGCCAACGGTACGGCCGTAATTATTTGCCCAGGCGGCGGATATGCCCGGTTAGCGATGGACCACGAAGGTTATGCCGTAGCCAAAAAATTTAACGAAATAGGTGTAACCGCCTTTGTATTGAAATACCGTTTGCCAAGCGACGAGATCATGGCTGATAAATCCATAGGGCCATTGCAAGACGCGCAACGATCGATACAATTGATCAGGCAGCGGGCCAGCGAATGGGGTATTAACCCCGCAAAGGTGGGCATCATGGGCTTTTCCGCAGGCGGGCACCTGGCCTCGACCGCCGGGACGCATTTTGATAAAGCGGTGATAGCCAACAAGGCCAACATCAACCTCCGGCCCGATTTTATGCTATTGCTATACCCGGTAATCAGCTTTGGCGAAATGGCGCATAAAGGATCAATGCATAATTTACTGGGCGCCAACCCCAGCCAGCAACAGCTGGACCTGTACTCGAACGAGAAACAAGTTACCGCCAACACGCCGATCACCTTTTTGATACAGGCCGAAGATGATAAAACCGTACCGGTACAAAACAGCCTGATGTTTTATAACGCGCTATTGGCGGCAAATGTAAAGGCCGAAATGCATATTTACCCCAACGGAGGCCATGGTTTTGGGCTCAATAATAAAACCACCAAAGATTATTGGTTTAACAGCGCCACCAACTGGATGGACGCGAATGGCTTGCTAAGTAAGGATTCGGTCGGCCCAAAAAAATAGGGATAACGATTGCAGTTCGCAGACTGTTAGGTGTAGAAAGAAAGGCGCAAAGGCCCGATTGCAAGCCGGGCCGGGTTTGTCCGGCAGTCTTGACTTTTTTCACCTGTTGTTTATTTTAAAGGTGTTAATGAACTCGGAATCAAAAAACACCTCGTACAGGGCCATGCCACACGTCCTTCGATAGGCTCAGGATGACTGCCTTTGCCCACTAAAAAAGCAACGGCATTAAAAGTAACGGATCCGACCAACCGCAAAAAAACAGTATGACGTTTGGAACTTCGGTAATTATTAAAGCACAGGTGAAAGTGGGCAAAGGCCCCGACTGCACGCCGGGCCGGGAGCTGGCCTCGCGGGCGGAAGGATCGGGCAGTCTTGATTTTTTTGGTTACTTTTTGTATCAAGACAAAAAGTAACAAGCCCTTCACGCGGCGTTTGAGCGTGCCGATGATGTAAATTAAGAATACTGATTGTCGGAGCAAAATAGCACATTGATAATCAGTGCACTCCACATGATGTATAAATACCGCTTTTAGAAGGTCCCTCCTGGCGTCGGGATGACATGATCGAGAGAAATTCAACGTCGTCAATCAACAACTTAACAGCACCTCATTATAAGCGGATAACGTATTGATTCGGAATGATAGAAGTTTTCCGGATACCCGAATCTGTTCCAAAATCCTATCATTCCTATCTCCTTAAAAATCAGGGCAAAGTGCTCTTAACTTACCCATATCAATCTATATCACCCAAAATCTCGTCAATCATGCCAAATGCTTTAGCTTCGGTGGCGGTCATCCAGTAATCACGGTCGGATGCATCGTGAACAGTTTGATAGTCTTGCTTACTGTGTTTTGAGATAATGTTATAAAGCTCTTTTTTTAGGATGAGCACCTGCCGGGCGGTAATTTCAATATCCGATGCCTGGCCCTGCACGCCGCCCAGGGGCTGGTGGATCATCACCCTGGAATGTTTCAATGCGGCGCGCTTACCTGCTGCCCCCGCACAAAGCAGTACAGCGCCGAAGGATAGGGCCATGCCGATACAAATGGTTGCTACATCGGGTCCGATGAGTTGCATGGTATCGTAAATGCCCAGGCCCGCGTAAACTGATCCGCCTGGCGAGTTAACATACAGTTGGATATCCTTTTTAGCATCAACCGACTGCAGGAATAACAATTGCGCCTGGATGATATTGGCTATCTTATCATCAACCGCTTCACCTAAAAAAATAATGCGGTCCATCATCAATCTCGAAAACACATCCATCTGGGCAACATTAAGCTGGCGTTCTTCGGTGATGTAGGGCGTCATCGAGGTAGGCAGGCTTGTGTTTTGAACCCTGGATATGAAACCATCCACATGCTGACTGTTTATGCGGTGATGCTTAACTGCATATTTGCGAAATTCGTGCTGATCGATATTCATTCTCGTTCTGTTTTACCTGTTTAAAAATATGTTCACCACCTTTTGCATAAAACCCTGATGCCTGGCATCGTTTAATAGCTGCTGATGAACGGCTTCTATTTCTTGTTTCAGTTGCAAGCGGCCGTATTGCCAAACTGTATGGTAGGCGCGTTGCTGCGCTGATATTTTATCACGCAATTGCGTGTCAAGTATGGCGCGGACCTCGAATAACAGAGTGTCGCCAATGTTATGGTGCCCCAGAAGATGATCTTCTATGGCTTTAATCTCATTCAAGGAAGTCCTCATAGGTCAATGATTTTTGTTTAACGGTATCTCTTACTTTTTCCAAACATTTGTATTTCTGCACGGTTGTCGAGTGGGGGCCCGAATAACCAAACAACTCGGTTACCTGCACAGCCGAAAGTTTATCGTAATAAAAAGCACGGAGCATATCCATGCATTTTTGCCCGGCAGTTTGCAGGTAAGTCATCAATTTAGCTGATGCATAATCCATTTCAATATCGCCGGTTATGGCATCAAGGTTAACTGCATCCAAAGGCAATTTTTTTGCGCCTTCGCGATAGGTTTTAAGCCACAAGTGTTTGGCTATACCCGACAAATAAGCCTTCTCGCTGCTTTTGAAAGTAATAGCCGATGTGAGCACCTTCTCATAATAAATCACGAGTGCATCCTGAAAAACATCCTTAGCTTCATCAAACGAGCCGCCCATTTTGCTGACATATTTTGCCACAGCAGGGAATGCCTTTTTATACAGGAAAATAAAAACCTGCTCCCTTTCTTCCTTAGTTTTGATCATGAGAGTTGCCGCCATAAAACTTAGTGTTTATTAGTAAGTGCGATTAAACAGCTATATATCACCCTAAAATTAAATTTTATTTTTTTGCTAACGCGATTTTTAAAATACTGTTGAAGAGCGCATTACAACTTCAAATAAAAGTTTAAAAGTAATGCCGATTGATTTGCTAACATCAATACTTTTAACAAAGTATGCTTCCGGCTCAAAAAAATCAGTATTTTGTTCTGGCAAACTACGGAGATAATTTATGAACAAAGGTCGTTTAGAAGCTTTTAGCGACGGTGTTATTGCTATCATCATCACTATTATGGTGCTGGAAATGAAGGTGCCGCATGGCGATACCATCGAATCAATCAAACCGCTTTTGCCTGTATTTTTAAGCTATATTCTCAGCTTTATATACATCGGCATTTACTGGAACAACCATCACCACATGCTGCAAGCCGCGCATACAGTTAACGGCGCTATTTTATGGGCTAACCTGCATTTGCTTTTCTGGCTATCGCTGGTACCTTTTGCCAGCGGCTGGCTTGGCGAAAATCATTTTACGGCATGGCCTGTGGCGCTGTATGGTATTGTACTTTTTATGAATGGTTTTGCTTACAGCATTTTAGCCTCGTTGTTAATACGGCACCATGGTAAAGATTCCTTTTTGGCCAGGGCCTTTGGTAAAGATTGGAAAGGCAGAATATCGGTTATTATTTACGCCATAGCCATTGGCACGGCCTGGCTATGGTCGTGGGTAAGCTTTGGCTTATACGTTGTTGTAGCGTTGATGTGGCTTGTTCCGGATAGAAGGATAGAGAGCAAATTACCTGTCGGTGGCTTAACGGAAGAATAAGGTTATAGCCGGGATACTAAGAGCGAAGTACGGCTTGAGCTAAGCTATTGTACTCATAAAAAAAGGTATGAAGTCAAAATTTCGGGGCACAATGCCTTCCAAAATTTTCCCTCATACCTTATCTATGTTTTAAATGTTAATTTTTCGGCCCGCCGAATTCCATTAAATAAGCTTTTAAAAACTCATCTAACTCACCATCCAATACCGCCTGGGCATTTGAGGTTTCGTAATCGGTACGTAAATCCTTAACCAGTTTATAAGGGTGCAACACGTAGTTACGTATCTGCGAACCCCATTCTATTTTCTTTTTGTTACCCTCAATGGCATCGCTTATCTCCATACGTTTGCGCATTTCGGCTTCATATAGCTGTGATTTTAATAAGCGGATAGCGTTCTCTTTATTTTGTAGTTGCGAACGCGATTCCTGGTTTTTGATAATGATACCCGATGGCTTGTGGTATAAACGAACGGCGGTTTCAACCTTGTTCACATTCTGTCCACCGGCACCGCCCGAACGGAAGGTTTCAAACTCAATATCAGCCGGGTTAACATCAATGTTAATCGTATCATCAACCAGCGGATAAACATATACCGAAGCAAACGAAGTATGGCGCTTGGCATTAGCATCAAAGGGCGAAACACGCACCAGGCGATGCACACCATTCTCGCCTTTCAGGTAGCCATAGCTAAAATCGCCGTCAAACTGTAACGTAACGGTTTTCACACCGGCCACATCACCTTCCTGATAATCAATTTCGGTAATTTTGTAGCCATTTTTTTGTGCCCACATCATGTACATGCGCATCAGCATACTGGCCCAGTCGCAGCTCTCGGTACCACCGGCACCGGCAGTAATTTGCAATACGGCACTCAGTTGGTCTTCTTCGGCCGAGAGCATATTTTTAAATTCCAGCTCCTCTGCTGCTTTAAGGGCGATATTGTATTGCTCCTGCACTTCCTCAGGGGTAGCGTCGCCACTCTGCTGAAATTCAAACATAATAGCGGTATCCTCTACAATATCTTCCAGCTTTTGGTAACCGTCGCTCCATACTTTTTTGGCTTTGATGGAAGCCAGTACTTTTTCCGCATCCTTGGGCCGGTCCCAAAAATCGGGACTCAGAGTTATGGCCTCTTCGGTGTGTAATTCATCAAGTTTCAGGTCAACGTCAAAGATGCCTCCTCAGGGAAGCTGTTCTATCCCTCAAATCCTGCAATTGTTCTTTAGTCATGCGGCAAAGATATAAAAAAAGCCTCACCTAAATCCTCTCCAAAGGAGAGGACTTTGAAAATCCACTGGCTTATCTCCTTCCACTCCCAAAGGAAAGGACTTTGAAAATCTACCGGCTTATCTCCTTCCACTCCCAAAGGAGAAGACTTTGAAAATCTACCGGCCTATCTCCTTCCACTCCCAAAGGAAAGGACTTTGAAAATCTACCGGCTTATCTCCTTTCACTCCCGAAGGAGGGGACTTTGAAAATCTACCGGCTTATCTTCTTCGCCTCCCGAAGGGGGCGACTTTGAAAATCCACTGGCTTATCTTCTTCCACTCCCGAAGGGGGCGACTTTGAAAATCTACCGGCTTATCTCCTTCCACTCCCAAAGGAGAGGACTTTGAAAATCCACTGGCTTATCTCCTTCCACTCCCAAAGGAAAGGACTTTGAAAATCTACCGGCTTATCTCCTTCCATTCCCAAAGGAGAGGACTTTGAAAATCCACTGGCTTATCTCCTTCCACTCCCGAAGGAGGGAACTTTGAAAATCCACTGGGTTATCTCCTTTCACTCCCGAAGGAGGGGACTTTGAAAATCCACTGGGTTATCTCCTTTCACTCCCGAAGGAGGGGACTTTGAAAATCCACTGGCTTATCTTAGGAAAAAGCCTCACCGCCGCATCTTCCTCCCTCTCCTTTGGAGAGGGCCGGGGTGAGGCCCAAACAAATATGGCTCATACATTAGCCCCTTGCGGAACCAAAGTATAAGCCATTATATACTGTAGCAATAAAAAGTTTAGCTTACGAAGCCAAAAGCATGTTGTTAACCAGCCCGCTCAGGTCGGCACGGTTGCCATTTAGTTTTGAGAACATGCTTCCCAAACCAAATTCTTTAGTTTCGCTTTTGCTTTGCTCTACCAACTGTATCATTACAGCGGGGATCAATTCATCGGCAACCACATAAGCTGAGTTTGGTGTAATACCGTAGTATTTATTTAGCCTGTTGGCAAATTTGTTAACCATACTGTTTACAATAGGGTTTTGAGCACCCGATAACTGGAAGAAGCTTACCAGGTCTTTCATTTTTCCCGTTTCAATCTGGCCTTTTAAAACATCAATGATGGTACTTGATGCTTCGGTAATAACAGCTTCGCGGTCTTTAGGTGCAATTTCAGGATTCTCGATAACAGCCTTTCCGGCATTGTTTTTTACGAGTAAAAAAAGTTTTTCAAACATTGCTAAACAGTTTAAAAGTGAATTTAAGAATTTTAGTGATTTTTGTCAATTTTTTTATTGATAACTCAAAGCTAACAAATATTTATTCTGAATATGTAAATATTTTGTAAGTTTTTTTAGAAAATTTTCAATTTGATGGTGTATGGTTTACACTAAGTTACAGGTGTATTTTAAACACTATCCTGAAATTTTTTTTCAATCTTTTTACCAATTCAATTGTATTAAGCTTAGGTTTACTTCATAAATTGGAACAAAACATTAACAAATATGCTGCCTAAAATAAATTTAACCGAAACCAAAGCTTACACCTACCTCTCGGACCATTTTGAAAAAATGATCGACACGGATTTGAAAGATCTATTTAAATCTGACAACGAGCGATTTAGTAAATTTTCCATCCTTTTTGAAGACATCCTGGTAGATTACTCCAAAAACCGGGTTGATGAAGAAACTATAGCTTTATTGATACAGGTGGCTAAAGAGTGTATGCTAAACGATGCAATTACGGCCATGTTTTCCGGAGAGAAAATCAACATGACCGAGGGGCGCCCTGTTTTACACATCGCTTTGCGCAACCAATCCAACACGCCTATTTATGTTGATGGCAAGGATGTGATGCCCGATGTAAACGCGGTGCTCAATCACATGCAGGAATTTTCGAACGATGTGATTTCGGGAACATGGAAAGGCTATACCGGCAAACCCATCAGCGATGTGGTGAATATCGGCATTGGCGGCTCAGACCTGGGCCCTGTGATGGTTACCGAGGCTTTAAAACCTTACAAAACTCACCTTAACCTGCACTTTGTATCCAACGTGGACGGCACCCACATTGCCGAAACTTTAAAAACACTGAATCCGGAAACTACGCTTTTCCTGATCGCCTCAAAAACCTTCACCACCCAGGAAACCATGGCTAACGCCCACTCCGCCCGCGACTGGTTTTTAGCCGCCGGAGCCAAAGAGGCTGATATTGCCAAACATTTTGCAGCGCTCTCAACCAACAGCAAAGGCGTAAGCGAGTTCGGCATCGATACCAAAAACATGTTTGAATTTTGGGATTGGGTTGGCGGCCGCTACTCGTTATGGAGCGCCATAGGTTTATCTATTTGCTTAAGCATCGGCTTTGATAACTTTAAAGAATTACTGGCCGGCGCACACGCCATGGATAACCACTTTAAAGAAACCGACCTGGAACAAAACATCCCTGTTATTTTAGCTTTGGTTGGTATTTGGTATAACGACTTTTTTGATGCCCAAACCCAGGCTATTTTACCTTACGACCAATATATGCACCGCTTTGCCGCCTATTTTCAACAAGGCGATATGGAAAGCAATGGCAAACATGTTGACCGTAACGGCAAGGATGTTGACTACGAAACCGGCCCAATCATCTGGGGCGAACCAGGCACCAACGGCCAGCACGCTTTTTATCAACTGATACACCAGGGCACCAAACTGATCCCTTGCGATTTTATAGCTCCTGCTCAAAGCCACAACCCGCTGGGCGAACACCATACCTTGCTGCTATCCAACTTCTTTGCCCAAACCGAAGCCTTAATGAATGGCAAAAGTTTAGATGTGGTTGTTGATGAGTTAAAATCATCAGGCAAAACACAGGAAGAGATTGACCAGATAGCACCGTTTAAAGTTTTTGAAGGTAACCGCCCAACCAACTCCATCCTGGTCAAAAAGATCACCCCGCGCAGCCTGGGTTCGCTTATCGCGATGTACGAACACAAAATATTTGTACAAGGCATTTTGTGGAACATTTACAGCTTTGACCAATGGGGCGTTGAATTAGGCAAACAATTAGCCGGAAAGATTTTACCTGAGCTAAGAAACGAAGATGAGGTTACCAGCCATGATGGATCAACCAATGGGTTGATTAATCGGTTTAAGAGCTGGAGGTAAGTTATATAATGCGCCAATTTAGCTTTGACAACTCTTCGAGAGTTGTCAAAGCTTTACGACGGTCTTGTAATCTACCTTATCTAATGAAGACACTCTGCCTTTTATTGTTCGTCTTTTTGGGGTTTAAATTTTCAGCCTTCGCTCAAGAAGATTTTAATTTTTCAAAACATTCTATAGAAGAGATACAACAGTTCGAAAATACAAAACATTCGACTTTCTTAACTACACTCCCGGATTTTGGCATTCTAAAAGATCCAATGCACAGTGTTTTTGAAATGAAAAAGTCAAAGGCGTTAATATTTAAACGCACTGATGATGACTTTGTGCCACAACTTCATCTTTGGTATTACTTTGATCAAAAAACAAATGGCTTGGTTGGAGTTCTGTATAATTGGGGGTTTTTCAATCCTGATTTCAATCCTACTAAAGAAAGAAAAAAGCTTGAAAAACTTACCCGCAAGGAACCTGCTTTCGTAGCGAAGTTTGACTCACTTCAAAATCATTTAACTAAATCATTAGGGCAACCTGTTAAAGTTGAAACGATTGCCGACAACGAAGCTAATTTGATAAAGGAGGTTTACTGGGACGATGATGATAAAGTAGTAACCCTATCAATAAACTTCCCAAGGAAACTGCATGAAATACGTGGGTTAATATTTAGCCGTTGTGAAATTCAAATAATGACTACATTTAAGTAAGTACCTACACATCAATAAGTAGATTGAGCCAGCCGAAAAAAAACAGGATAACGTTTTGAACCTCGTAGATTATTTGATACAAGATAAAGTGTGAAGAGGCCAGACTGCACGCCGGGCCGGGAGTTGGCCTTGCGGGCGGAAGGATCGGGCAGTCTTGACTTTTTTGGTTCTTTTTGTGTCAAGACAAAAAGAACAAAGCCCTTCACGCGGCGATTGAGCGTGCCGATGATTTAAATTAAGAATACTGATTAATGGAGCAAAGATAGCACGTTGATAATCAGCACGCCTAATATGATACTCACTGACCGCTTTTAGGAGATCCCTCCTCACGTCGGAATGACATGATATAGAGAATTAAGCATTGACAATCAATAACTTAGCAGACAGCAACTATAAGACCATCAAGCCCAGTTTAAAAAAAGGGCTTAATGGTCTTCAAAATCTTACTTCTTCACCCAACCATCCTTCAAAGTAACCGTCCGGTTAAACACCAGCTTATCAGCAGTTGAATACTTATCCAAACAGAAATACCCTTTGCGGATAAACTGAACGGCCTTACCGGTTGCCAAAGTCACCATATCGGGCTCAACATACGCGTTGATAACCTTTAAGCTATCGGGGTTCAGGTATTCTTTAAAGTCGCCATCTTCGTTTGATGGATCTTCTACCTTAAATAAACGATCGTACAAACGTACTTCGGCGGTTTTGGCATGCGCCACACTTACCCAGTGGATAGTTCCCTTCACGTTGATACCACTGGTATCACTTCCCGAACGGGATTCGGGGATGTACGAGCAATGGATCTCGGTAATATTGCCATCGGCATCCTTCACAAAATCCTCGCATTTAATGATATAGGCATTTTTCAACCTCACCATTAAACCCGGACCTAAACGGAAAAACTTTTTAGGAGCTACCTCCATAAAATCTTCGCGCTCAATCCAAATCTCCCTGCTAAACGGAATATCACGTCCACCATCTCCCCCTTCAACTTCGGGATTATTTTCGCCAAAATGGATCTCCTCCTGCCCTTCCGGAAAGTTGGTGATTACGCACTTCACCGGGTCGAGCACGGCCATGCGGCGCCAGGCGGTTTTATTCAGATCCTCGCGGATGCAAAATTCCAGCAAGCTCACGTCAATCATGTTTTCACGCTTGGCCACGCCAATCCGTTCGCAAAAATCACGGATGGAGTGCGGTGTATAACCACGGCGGCGCAAACCGCTAATGGTAGGCATACGCGGGTCGTCCCAGTCGTCAACCATTTTCTCGTTCACCAGTTGCAGCAACTTGCGCTTACTCATTACGGTATAAGTCATGTTCAAGCGTGCAAACTCGTATTGGTGCGAGGGGAATATATCCAGCTTCTCAATAAACCAATCGTACATGGCACGGTGGGGCACAAACTCCAGCGTACAAATAGAATGGGTTATCTGCTCTATCGAATCGCTTTGTCCGTGGGCAAAATCATACATCGGGTAAATACACCAGGTATCGCCCGTGCGGTGATGGTGAGCGTGTTTAATGCGGTACATAATCGGGTCGCGCATCAGCATGTTTGGCGATTCCAGGTCAACCTTGGCACGCAATACCTTGGCTCCATCAGGATATTTACCATCCTTCATTTCGGCAAACAACTGCAGGTTTTCGGCTACGCTGCGGCTCCGGTATTGGTTGGGTACACCCGGTTCGGTCGGCGTTCCTTTTTGGGCAGCAATCTCTTCGGCAGTGCTATCATCCACATAAGCTAATCCGGCCTCAATCAGTTTCAGTGCAAAACCATAAATGGTGTCAAAATAGTCCGACGCATATAACTCATTGGCCCAATCAAATCCTAACCAGCGCACATCAGCCTTAATACTCTCCACATACTCGGTATCCTCGGTTACCGGGTTGGTATCATCAAAACGCAAATTGGTTTTGCCATTGTACTTTTTAGCCAGCCCAAAATTTAAACAGATGGATTTGGCATGCCCGATATGTAAATACCCGTTAGGCTCGGGCGGGAAGCGCGTTAACACCCTGCCATCGTTTTTGCCGTTACGGATATCTTCTTCAACTATCTCTTCTATAAAATTTAATGATCGTTCTTCGCTCATAGTAGGCCAAAGGTAATAAATGTGAATAAACATGTAATATATTACTAACATATTACCTATTTATTCAAGTCCGGCAACAGGCCAATGTTGTTCATACTTAATTCTCAGTCCTTGTCTAAACCTTGGTCCCCTCGCATTTGGGCGTTCCCATGCGGGCCGGGCTATCCGCTCATACTACACAGGCATTAGCCACAGGCCGGTACCCGCTCCTATCCCTAACGCAATAAATTACTTATAATCAGCAATTTGGCATCTAACAGCAAACGGGCATAATAATGGCTGCAAAATTTCCCTTTAAAAAGATAATCCTTTTAAATTTTCCGCCTTTTACGCATATGCAGAATCTAACAATGCGTGCTATCCATGCATCATTCGTGAAATTCGCCTAAATTCGAATAATTAGTGCATAATCATTAGCTTCGAATAATTATACCTGCGTTATGAGTATCACTGAATTTAACCGCCCCATTCGCGTTCTGGTTGCCAAGGTGGGCCTTGACGGGCACGACCGTGGCGCACGCATTATAGCCACATCGCTGCGCGATGCCGGCATGGAAGTGATTTACACCGGCTTGCGCCAAACCCCCGAGATGGTGGTGAATACCGCTTTGCAGGAAGATGTGGATGCTATAGGCATCTCTATCCTATCAGGCGCCCACATGACGGTGTTTCCCAAGATCATTAACCTGATGAAGCAAAAAGGAATGGATGATGTTTTGGTTACCGGCGGTGGAATAATTCCGGAGCGCGATATGGAAGAATTGAATACAATGGGGGTAGGAAAATTATTTCCACCCGGCTCAAATACGCAGGATATTGCCCAATACATTAAAGATTGGGTTAAACTTAACCGTAATTTTTAACTATTCAATCCTTCAACATAATTTTTACGTATTTTGATGTTTAAACACTGGTTAAAGATAGACAGATACCTTTGCTAAAAATAAAACTATCCCTTTATTTTAAATTAATTTACCGACCATGACGAAAGGATTTAGAGTTGTAGAATACGCGGATGCCAGCGACGAAGTAAAAATTATTTATAACGAAACCATGAAAGAGCTTGGCGTTCCGTTTGTGCTCAACTGGTTTAAATGCCAGGGCAGCAACGCCACTATTTTACGCGGCAACTGGGAAAAACTCCGCTGTACCATGCTGTTAGGCAATATACCCTTTATTTTAAAGCAGCTTATTATTTACAATATATCTAAAATTAAAGGCAGCAAATATTGCGCTTATACCCACGGTGTTATTGCCAACAGCATGAGCAAAACCCTAACCGGCAACGATGATATTAAGCTTACCGAAAATATGGAGAGCGACTACGTTCCATCGGCATACAAAACGGCTATACAGGTGGTTACCAAATGCGCACTTGACCCTAAGGGAACAAGTGACAGCGATTTTGGAGCACTAAGGGATGAAGGATATTCCTTAGACGAGATCCAGGAGCTCATGGCCCTGGCCGACCTTACCAATATGCTCAACTCGCTTGCCGATATTGCGGGCATACAGATTGATAACGAACTAATGGAAGTACAATAAAGGTGGACCACAATTCTGAAATCTCACAAAATGCACAAAGGCTTCGGTATGAAGCCTTTTCGCGTTTTGCCACCAGCCTTAATAAGTGTACATCCTATCACGATATAGATAAGGTTTTATCGTCGCAGTTAAAATTCATAATTAATTTATTTATTTTCCGTGTTTACTATCAAAACGCCAGTTCGTGCATAGCCGTTCAGGGCTTTATAGGGCAGGATTTTTTCATTCAGCAGGATGGTGATATCATTTATAGTTTTGAAGAGCTGGCCCTCGCAAACGGCATTCCGGTGTCTTATCCGGTCAACGAGATCTTTTCCGACCCATTATTCGCCGATACCATATTCACCCATCAAAAAGTATTTTCCATCGTTACCATCCCGGTAATTTATACGGCCGAACACCGTATCGTGATGACTATCGCCACCACCGAGGATAAACAGCTCGCTAAGCAGGATTATAAATTTATTCAACTCATTAATGATTTGTTGGCCAATAAACTATCCCAGCTCATGGGTTTAGAGGCAATTGCCAAAAGCAACAAAATACTTGAAACAAACAACAAACAAATTACCCGCCTAAACCAATACCTTGACGCCACGGTTAAAAAACGCACGCAAGAGTTGATGGATGCCAACACCGAACTCAAAACCTTATTATACAGAACCACACACGATTTCAGGGCTCCCTTAGCCAATATTATGGGCCTATCCAACCTGGGTAAAACAATAACTGACGACCCTGAAATACTATTGCTTTTTGAACATAGTAAAAAAGTTGCCGATGGCATGGATAAAATGATCACCAAATTAAATGCCGCTATTTTAGTTGATGATGAGAACAACAAGCAGCAACCAATAGACTTTGTTGGTATAGTTGCCGGAATAAAGGATAAATACAGTGAGCAATTAAGGGCCTGGAACGGCAATATACTGGTTACCTGCCAGGTTGCCGAAACCTACTATTCCTATCAAAATATCCTGACCGTTATTTTGGATAACCTGGCTGATAATAGCTTAAACTTTAAAAGTCCGGAAAAAGCGCCTGAAATTACCATTGATATATTTACCGACACTGATTATTTAATTATTATTTTTAGTGATAACGGGCAAGGCATTGATGCCTTAACCCTGCCCCAAATATTTGATATGTATTATCGCGGTAATGCCACCTCTGATGGGCATGGGCTTGGCTTGTATATTGTTTTAAAGTTAATTAAATCGTTAAAAGGGGATATTACTGTTAAGAGTGCTTTAAATGAATATACTACATTTACTATAAAATTACCTTTACACTAAAATCTGCTGATATGAGCTTTCAAAACCTCCTGATAGACTATAAAGAAAGAATACAATACATTACCATTAACCGCGAAAGCAAGTTAAATGCCTTAAATATAGCAACACTGGCCGAGTTACATACAGCGTTAACGGAGGCATTTACCAACGCCGGAGTTGGCGGTATCATCATTACCGGCGCAGGTACAAAAGCATTTGTAGCGGGCGCGGACATATCCGAGTTTGCATCTTTCAATACAGAGCAGGGCCGCGAACTTGCCCGCGATGGGCATAAAAGCGTATTTAACCTGATAGCCGAAGGCCCTAAGCCAGTGATTGCCGCTATTAACGGCTTCGCCCTGGGTGGGGGTTTGGAACTGGCTATGGCCTGCCACATTCGTGTGGCGGCGGAGCATGCGCGTTTAGGTTTACCCGAGGTTACCCTGGGCCTGATTCCAGGTTATGGCGGCACCCAGCGTTTAACGCAACTGATTGGCCGCGGCAAAGCGTTAGAAATGATATTGTCAGCAGATATGGTTACCGCTGCCGATGCTTTTCAATCGGGTTTGGTAAACCATGTTGTTGCTGCTGAACAATTGCT
Organism: Mucilaginibacter paludis DSM 18603; assembly: GCF_000166195.2. NCBI lineage: Bacteria > Pseudomonadati > Bacteroidota > Sphingobacteriia > Sphingobacteriales > Sphingobacteriaceae > Mucilaginibacter > Mucilaginibacter paludis. The sequence continues at coordinate 4,567,553 of NZ_CM001403.1, read as the reverse complement.
GGCTAAAGCCGAAGAGATATTAAATAAAATTTTATTGCGTGCGCCATTAGCTATCGCATCGGCCATCACCGCCATTAATGCCTCGCTAAAAAACGATCAGAATGGTTTTGAAATCGAAATAAACGAGTTCGGGAAATGCTTTGGCACCGATGACTTGAAAGAAGGCGTAGCTGCATTCCTGGAAAAACGAAAACCAATATTTACAGGCAAGTAGACTGCGGTTTAAACCCATAACCGGAAAGGCATCATTAAATAAATGCCAATTATATTGGCGTTGAAATATTTTTTTCTCTTTTAAATGTGCCTTTCCGGGCTATTACCTGCTCTTATATCCTCACTAATTTGTTTTATTACATCAATTCGTTTTATGATTTCCCAGGCAAACTCACTTTGCCGTAACAGGAGCGTTCAACCTCATCTCCACTTCAAAACCGATCAGTTTTGTTAGATTTTTACACAGATCTGACTTTAATACCATATTGGTCAAAAATTAAAATACTGTTAATCAATCGATTGAATAGTGTTTACTTTTGGATGATAAATCGTATTGGATTTATGCTGTTAATTTGTTGCGTGATTTAAAAATAGCATCACAAATTAATCATCATTAACAAATGAAACCATCCGGAAAAATCGCTCAAGTTAAAACCCAAAGCAACCATCCGGATAGCTTCATCACAATTAAAACAAAAAATACAATGAAAACTACAATCAAAATCTCCGCCCTTGCCTTAGCATTTGCTGCATTTTCATTTGGCGCTAAAGCACAATCTACTACTGCTTCTACCACTACAAATTCTGGCGTACGTTTAAGTGTAGGTGTTGACGCCGGTATACCCGTAGGCAGTTTCAACGACACCCATAGCTGGACTCTTGGCGGCTCTGTTCAGGCAGATCTACCTGTTGCTAAACAGTTGTTTGTAACCGTAAATGCCGGATACGATAACTATTTTGGTAAAAGTATTTCAAACACCTCTTTAAACTATACCGATATTAAATTGATCCCGGTTAAAGCAGGTTTAAAATACTTCCTTGTTGAAAACCTTTACGTACAAGGTGAAGCCGGTGCATCTTTCCTTACTAACAAGAAAGACTTAGGCGCAACCAAATCAACCCTTTTTGCTTATGCTCCACAAGTGGGCGTACTGTTCCCTGTAGGCGGTAAAAGCTTTATAGACGCCGGTATACGCTTTGAAGGTAACAGCGCTTTAGTTGATAATGGCAAATCATTAAACCTGATTGGCTTACGTTTAGCTTATGCCTTTGGTTTATAATTTTTACAGACACACCTGATAATACGGGGGGAAAGGCGATGTCTTTTCCCCTTTTTTTATAAATAAATGATTAACAGATACGGCATTCTGGTATAAATATTATATTTTTAATAAATAGTGTAGAATTTATTTCCCAATTTACAAAGCATTCTGTAACTTCAAATAAATTTTCTACACTGTATGAAAAATATTTTAATCATTGACGATGAAGTTAATGTATCATTGTTATTGTCAAAATTTTTAACCCGTAACGGGTTTAACGTTACCACCGCCCCCTCGGGCTCTATTGCTTTTGAGCATCTCAAAAAAGAGTCCTTTAACCTTGTGCTTTGTGATTTCAGGCTGGAAGATACCGATGGAAGAGAAATACTTAAAAAAATAAAGAACGAATACCCGCAAACGGGAGTTATTATTATAACAGGCTATTCGGATATTAAAATGGCGGTAGAGCTGATTAAGCTTGGAGCTTACGATTATATTACCAAACCCTTATACCCCGACGAAATATTATCAACTATCAATAAGGCGCTCGAAATGCAATCAGCGCTGATGGACGATCCCTTCCAAACAAATTCGGCTACCACGCAGTCAAACGAACCCAAAACTTCAAAAAAACATTTTACCTCTCCGGATTTTGTTGTAGGCAGCAGCAGGGCATCAAAAGAACTTGTACATCAAATTGAATTGGTGGCGCCAACCAACTACAGCGTTATCATCATCGGCGAAAGCGGAACTGGCAAAGAGTCGGTTGCCAAAAGTATCCACCTCAACAGTAACCGCCGGGATAAGCCCTTTATAGCGATGGATTGTGGTTCGCTTACTAAAGAACTTGCAGGCAGCGAATTTTTCGGTCACGAAAAGGGATCGTTTACAGGTGCGCTCAATACTAAAATAGGCCATTTTGAAATGGCGAACGGCGGAACATTATTTCTGGATGAAATAGCCAACCTGTCGTACGATATCCAGGCCGCTCTGTTACGTACCGTGCAGGAACGCAAAGTAAGACGCATAGGTGGTACCAAAGAAATTGACCTGGATGTACGCATCATTGTAGCTACCAACGAAAACCTTCAGGATGCCATCCGCGCCGGAAAGTTCAGAGAAGACCTATACCACCGTTTCAACGAGTTTAGCATTCACCTGCCCCCTTTAAGAGACCGGGGTAAAGATATCCTGCTGATAGCAGATCACTTTTTGCAATTAGCCAACGAGGAATTGGGCCGTAATGTAACCCGGTTTTCGCCAGAGGTTATTGAGAGCCTGCTGAACTACAAATGGCAGGGCAATATTCGCGAATTAAAAAATGTGATCCGCAGGGCCACACTCTTAACTGAAGGCGAAGAGGTGCAGGCTAAAGCATTACCACTGGAAATTTCAACTTACACCAAACACACGCCCTACGAAAGCGCCCCAACAAATGCAACGGCGCCCGCAGCACCCCGTCACGATTTAAAAAACGCAGCAATGGAGGCCGAATACGAAACTATTTTGCGGGTACTGCGCGAAGTTAATTTCAACAAAACCAAAGCAGCCGAAATTTTAAAAATAGACCGTAAAACGTTATACAACAAAATGAAAGCAAATAACCTGGATAAATAGGCATGAGCAGTGATGAAAACGAAAAAGGCCCGGATATGCGCATGGTTAAACATGATATTAAAAACCAGCTCTCCAATATAACCCTGGCACTCGAACAACTTAAATATGAAATACCCGACCAAACCGATGATTGCCAGTATTATATAGAGACTATTTTTGCCAGCTGCAAAAACATCAACGCTTTAGTTAACAGTTTATAATTCCGCACAATAACCTGCTTTGAGAGCAAACATTAATGCTTAATTTTAGTTATCAAATATATCTCTAAAATTACCGCATGTCCATATTCGATTATAAGCAACGAAACCAAATCATACTGATCAGTATTATCATTTTGGGCTGCTTTTTAGTTTACGCCCTGCGCGGCCTGTCAAGCTCCATATTGGGAGCTATCGTTTTGTTCACCATCTTCAGGCCAGTATACTTGTATCTCGTGGAGAAAAAACACTGGAATAAGCCACTGGTAGCAATTATGATTATTTTAGTCTCGCTGATTGTTATAGTTATTCCATTTTTATCACTCAGCATACTGGTAGTCAATAAAATAAGCAGCTTAACGAGCGCCAATTTTCCTATACAAAAATGGTTGGCCGCAATTGATGCTTTTGCCGGCTCGCACCTTAACCAGCCGCATTTTGTTGATAACATCAATATCACTCAAAAAATAGGCACTTACGCCGCCGAACTTTTCCCATCTATATTAGGCAGCGCCGCCGATATTTTTCTGACCTTGCTGGTACTCTACTTTCTGCTTTATTTTATGTTTACGCAAAACAAAGAGTTTGAAGCCGGGCTGATTAAGTATGCACCTTTCAGGGAACAGCATGCACTAAAATTTGCCGATGAGTTGCGCATTTCAACTTACTCAAATGTGCTGGGGCAAGGTATTATCTCTATATCGCAAGGCATCATGTTCGCTATCGGACTACGGATAACAGGCGTTGAAGATCCGGTATTTTGGGGTGTTATAGGTACTTTTATTTCTTTTTTACCGGTAGTTGGCGTGCCAACGCTGGCCATTCCGTTCGGCATTATTTTACTACTGAATGATAAAACATGGCAAGGTGTTTTTTTATTAATCTATGGTGTTTTAATTATAGGATATATTGATAACTTTTTAAGATTTATCATTAACAAACGAATAGCTAACACACACCCGCTAATTACTGTGATTGGCGTCATTATTGGTATTCCATTATTTGGTATATTGGGCTTAGTATTCGGGCCGGTGCTACTTTCGTACTTTTTACTATTAGTTGAAATTTACGAAACCAACCGCCTGGCGGCAGATAGGCTGGAAAGGATACAAACGAGCATAGAATTGGAATAATTTTAAACAATATCCCTAATATAGGGTTTAACAAACAACCTGCTTTAAACTAAAAGTTAACATTATAATTTCAAAAACATGAACGATAACTCAAAAGTAGTAATAGCATTGCTTGCCGGACTGGCAGCAGGAGCAGCGCTGGGTATTTTATTTGCCCCCGACGCAGGAACAGAGACACGTGATAAATTAACAGAATCGTTAAAAAATCTGGGCGACTCTATTAAAGAAACGGCTGCAGCTGAGATCGACAATTTGACCGGTCTGAAGGATAAGGTGATCAATAACCTTAAAACAAAAATTAAAAGCGCCGAAGACGAGTACCAGGACGACGTAGAACACGCATAAAAATAGAATTGCATCCCGTAAACCTTACGGGATGCATTCCAATAACATCACTATGGAAAACAAAGAAGAGCAACCCGGGCTTACCGATCAGCTTAAACAATATATTGAAACCCGCATTAAGTTGGCCCGCTACCAGGCTATTGATAAGGGAACCTCATTTTTTGCAAACCTGGTAACCGAGGTTTTTGTGTTGCTATGCACAGCATTAACCTTCTTTTTCGCTACCCTTACCCTGGCTTTCTTATTAGGGCAGCTGTTAGGAGCAATATGGATGGGCTTTGGTTGTGTTACCTTGCTGTACTTGTTTTTGGCGATGATCGTTTCTGCTATTAAAGACAAGCACCTTGAGCCAAGGATCATCAACTTTTTGATCAAAAAAATATTTAAACCTAAAAAATAATGGATGCCGTTATTTACAACATCACAGATTTAAAAAATGAGATTGAGCGACTAAAAATAGCAAAACAAGAACAAGAGATTGTTCTTAAAAGTCATTTTAGCAGCCCATCGGCCATTTTTCATACGGTAACTTCGTTTTTTAAAGGCTCCTCTACTACCGAAAACGCGGGCGGCTTATTTGGCAATCAGGATATTGTGAGTCTTGTTTCAAGGTTTGTGGTGCCCTTTATATTGAATAAAACAATTTTCAGAAGTTCAAACTTTATCATTAAAGCCGCTGTGGGCCTGTTATCGCAAAAAGCCTCAGGGTTTATCAACGAGAACAGTGTTGTATCATTGTGGGATAAAATCAAATCGATCATCCCCCGAAAGAAAAATAAATCGCAAAAAAAAGCGGTAACCGCTGATTACGGTATACCGCCATATAGTGAAAGCTATTAGCAAGCAAAGCCTATTGCTTGCTTAAAAAATCCTGGTAAGCCAGTTGAATCCCTTCTGGCAGGTCTATCGTATGTTTCCAGCCCTTACTATGCAGCTTAGAAACATCCATTAATTTACGTGGTGTACCATCAGGCTTTGAGGTATCAAAGTTAATTTCGCCTTCATAGCCAATGGTTTTCTTAATCAATTCGGCCAATTCTTTAATTGATAAGTCTTCCCCTGTACCGATATTGATCAGGTTGGGTTCATCATAATTTTCCATCAAATAGTAGCAGGCAGCAGCCAGGTCATCGGCAAACAAAAACTCGCGTTTTGGCGACCCTGTTCCCCAGATGGTAACTGATGGTGTGCCATTAACCTTAGCTTCATGAAAGCGACGAATCAAAGCCGGCAGCACGTGCGAATTTTGAGGGTGATAATTATCGTTATACCCGTATAAGTTGGTAGGCATTACCGAGATATAGTTACAACCGTACTGTGCACGATAAGCATCGCACATTTTAATACCCGCAATTTTTGCGATGGCATAGGGCTCGTTGGTTTCTTCCAGCGTACCGGTTAACAAATAATCTTCTTTTAAAGGCTGTGGCGCCATTTTAGGATAGATACAGCTTGAGCCTAAAAACAATAATTTCTTTACCCCGTTTAAGTGTGATTGATGGATCACATTGTTTTGAATCTGCAGGTTATCGTACAAAAACTCTGCCCGGTAGGTATTATTGGCTACAATGCCACCTACTTTAGCGGCGGCCATAAAAACATAGTCGGGTTTTTCTTGCGCAAAAAAAACGGCAACTTGTTTTTGATCGCGCAGGTCGAGCGTATCCGACGTACGCGTTACAAAATTGGTGAATCCCTCTGCTACCAGTTTACGGTGAATAGCCGAACCGACCATCCCGCGGTGGCCTGCGATATAAATTTTAGCTTCTTTTTCCAAAATGAGATTATTTATTCAAATATATTCAATTTTACAATATCAGTAATAAATAAAAGTTATTTTTGCATTTTTAATAAAATTTGTGGGAAAAGATAAATTAAGACGTTTTGCTGAAATAGCAGAATTTGCAAATGTTTTGCAGTTGGACCAAGGTAAACCCATGTATGGCCAATGGAGTAAAGCCTTTTTTAAAAATGATAATCCGCTCGTATTGGAACTGGCCTGCGGTAAAGGTGAGTACACCGTTAACCTGGCTACCTTATTTCCGGATAAAAATTTTATAGGTATCGATTATAAGGGCAACCGCATTTGGCGCGGGGCCAAAACAGCCCTGGAAGAAAATATCGCCAACGTGGGCTTTCTGCGGATACAGATTGAAACCCTGCTTGACTACTTTGCCCCCGGCGAGATAGACGAGATCTGGATTACCTTTCCAGACCCTCAGCCCCAGTTAAGCCGTGAGAAAAAACGACTAACCTCGCCCCGCTTTTTGGATTTGTACAAACAAGTTTTAAAACCCGGCGGCATAGTTAATTTAAAAACCGACAACGATGGCCTACATGCCTATACTGTTGCCAAAGTTGATGAGCTGGGCTTAAAAAAACACATCCAAACAGAAGATCTTTACCATTCGGAATACGCAAACGAAGTACTATCCATCAAAACCTATTATGAACGGAAATACCTTAAGGATAACAAGAACATCAACTATGTTCAGTTTTCTTTTCTGTGATATTGACGCTCTATTTGGTAAATTTGATGTATGGCCGAAGAATCATTTTACGACAAAGTTTATGAGATAGCCCGGTTGATACCTTATGGCCGGGTAACATCGTACGGTGCCATAGCCAACGTACTGGGCACCAAAGGCACCGCCCGGATGGTGGGCTACGCCATGGGCCACTGCGGAGGCATTCACCCACCAGTACCCGCGCACCGGGTAGTAAACAGCCAGGGCATGTTAACCGGTCGATTTCATTTTCCATCGCCTAACCTGATGCAGCAAATGCTGGAAAACGAAGGCGTTGAAGTGGAAAACGACCGTGTAAAAAACTTCAAGAAGCTATTATGGGATCCAGCCAAAGAGTTATAATAAGCGCGGCAAACTTCTCCCATCAAAACAAATAACACATTAACCAATAAATCATTACACCATGGGAAAACTAATAGAGGATTTTGAAACCTATCGCACTAAAATGAACGACAGGATCATGGAATCGTCAAACACCAATATCAAACGTTTTTTCGCTTTAGATACTACTACCTACGCCGAGGGGCGCTGGACGTAAAAACCAAAGAAATGCTTGGCCTGGTAGCATCCATGGTACTCCGTTGCGACGATTGTATTAAATACCACTTAGGCAAATGCCATGAAGCGGGCGTAAAACATGATGAAATGAACGAGGTATTTATGATTGCCAACCTGGTGGGTGGCTCCATCGTTATTCCGCACTATCGCCGCGCTGTTGAATATTGGGCCGAGTTGAACGAGGCTTGACAAACTGATTAGTTTTTTATAGCTTTATATAAAACTAACATTGTGAATAAGTTACGACCATTACTTGTCAAAAATATAGCTGTTGATATGACGGCTATGTGCGATGTTGCAATGCTGTTACTTTGCTTTTTTATATTTACAGGCCGGTTTAAGCAATGGGAGCCAATGAAAATAAACATGCCTGTTGCCGCACCACGCATTTACGAACCCAACGATAACGTGGCCATTATCTACTTGGCCACTAATCGAGCGATGTTTCAGATTTTAGATAATAACGTACGCCAACAAACATTGTTAGCAATTGGCCGCAAGTATCATATTAAATTTTCAGCTGATGAACAAACCGAATTTTTAAATTCACCTATTATTGGAGCACCTATTTGCCAATTAAAACAATACGATTCGCAATACATGGATTGGGCAATCAGGCCAGATCGGCCAGGTATCCCATACGATGGTAACGATTGTCAGTTGTCCGATTGGATACTTGAGTCAAGGCGGGCACAACAGCAACTCAATAATCTTCCCCTTCGTATCATCATTAAAGCCGACAAGGATCTGGAATATCCTTTTCTAAAGAGGATAATTGCTATTTTACAAAATCAACAGGTAAACCATTTTTCGCTGCTGACCGCTTCCAATAACCGGGATATTTAACCCGCGGATTATCAATTAGCGTTTATCTTTGCGCTTTAATACCGATAGACTTATGGCGCAATCAAATACTGAGCTAAAACGTTGCAAATGGTGCGGAACAGATCCGCTTTACATGAAATACCACGATGAGGAGTGGGGCCGCGAAATTCATGATGATAAAACCCTGTTCGAGTTCCTGGTGTTAGAATCGGCCCAGGCTGGTTTAAGTTGGATCACCATTTTGCGCCGGCGCGAAGGGTACCGCAAGGCATTTGCCAACTTCGATGTTCATCAAGTAGCACAATTTACTACTGATGATGTGGAACGATTACTGCAGGACCAAGGCATCATCCGTAACCGTTTAAAAGTAATAGCCGCTATTAACAATGCCAAGCTGTTTATCGGTATACAAAAGGAGTTCGGCTCGTTCGATAAATATTTGTACAGTTTTATGCCCGATCAAAAACCGATCAATAACAGCCTGGATCAACATCATATCGTTCCCGCAAGAACCGAGATTTCCGATGCGATAAGCAAGGATATGAAAAAGCGCGGCTTTAAGTTTTTTGGCACCACCATTTGCTACGCGCACATGCAGGCCATGGGTATGGTTAACGATCATCACTTTGAATGCTTCTTTAAATAATCTGGATTACACCGATGTTTAAGTGATTTCACCGATTAAGATAGTTTGAGATTACACCGATATTGAATTGATTTCACTGATTTGGTTAATTTTCTTTATTACTTATTTTTTTTCGGACAGCTTTAATTTAGGAATGATCTTTTTGATTTTTTAGATAATGCTCATTTGTTAACTTTGGCAATGATGCACAATAGGTGAAATCATCATTTTGTTAGTGAAATGCACAACAATCAGTGAAATCACTTCAATATCGGTGAAATCCCAATAGAAAATTATGAAGAAACTATTCCTGTTAGACGGTATGGCCCTGATTTACCGGGCGCATTTTGCTTTAAGTAAAAATCCTCGTTTTACATCGTCGGGTTTCAACACTTCGGCTGTAATGGGCTTTACCAATACCCTGATGGAGGTTTTGCGTAAAGAGAAACCCACACACATGGCGGTGGTATTTGATACCGAGGCTCCAACCGAAAGGCATACCGACTTTGTAGCCTATAAAGCGCATCGGGAGGCTATGCCCGAAGATCTTTCGAAAGCCCTTCCGTATATTTTCAAATTAATTTTAGGTTTCAACATCCCCGTAATCACGTCGGATGGTTTTGAGGCCGATGATATTATAGGTACACTGGCTAAAAAGGCTGAACAAAAGGGCTACAAGGTATACTGCATGACCCCCGATAAGGATTTTGCCCAACTGGTATCTGATAACATCTTTATTTATAAACCCGCACGCATGGGCAATGATATGGAGATACTCGGCGTAAAGGAAGTATTAGCCAAATGGGAGGTTGAGCGTGTTGAACAGGTGATTGATATTTTGGGCCTTTGGGGAGATGCGGTAGATAACATCCCCGGAATACCCGGCGTAGGCGAAAAAACAGCCAAAAGCCTGATTAAGCAATACGGCTCAATGGAGAACATCATAGCCCACAGCCACGAATTAAAAGGCAAACTGCGCGAAAATATAGAAACCCATGCCCAGCAAGGCCTGATTTCGAAAAAACTGGCTACCATTATATTGGATGCTCCGGTTGAACTGGACGAAGCAGGTTTGGAAATGTGCGAACCAAGCCGCGAGCTATTAGAGCCCCTGTTTGCCGAACTGGAGTTCCGCACACTGGGCCGCCGTGTATTTGGCGATGGGTATAGCATCACGGAAATTAAAAACGTATCTATCCAACAGGACCTTTTCGGTAACGAAGTGGTTGATGGGCGTACCACCATGACGGTTGACGCGACAGACATTTACGAACCCGAGGTTGCTGCCGTAGCTAAAAACATTAATAATACCGAGCATCAATACCATTTAGCCGATACCTTTGAAAAGCGTGCCGAACTGATCAGGTTGTTAAGCACACAAAAAAGTATTTGCTTTGATACCGAAACTACCGGTACCGATGCCAACCAATGCGAATTAGTGGGTTTATCCTTCTCCATTAAAAAAGGCGAAGCCTGGTATGTTCCGGTGCCTGTAAACTGCGATGAGATACAGCCGATAGTTGACGAGTTTAAGCCGATATTTGAAAACCCTGCAATAGGTAAAATTGGCCAGAATATTAAGTTTGATATGCTGGTGCTCAAATATTACAACGTTACCATGCAGGGCGAGCTTTTTGACACCATGCTGGCCCATTATATTATAGACCCGGATACACGTCATAACATGGATATCCTGGCCGAAAATTACCTCGGCTACTCGCCCGTTTCTATCACCACGCTTATTGGCGCCAAAGGCAAGGGACAGGGCACCATGCGCGATGTAGAGATTGAAAAAATTAAAGATTATGCCGCCGAAGACGCCGATGTTACCCTGCAGCTTAAGGAGGTTTTTGAACCTAAATTACAACAGGTGGGCGGCACTAAACTGGCTACCGATATTGAGAACCCGCTGATATACGTTTTAGCAGATATTGAGTTTGAGGGTGTGAGGATAGACCATGATACGCTGAAAGAGTTTTCAAAAGATCTGGAAACCGATATCAGCAAATTAGAAAAAACGGTGTACGAAAAAGCCGGGGTTAAATTCAACATTGCATCGCCAAAGCAATTGGGCGAGGTGTTATTTGAAAAGCTGAACCTGGATGCCAAAGCAAAAAAAACCAAAACCGGCCAATACCAAACCGGCGAGGATGTGTTGCTGGCCCTGGCTAACAAGAGCGATATTGTGCGCGACATTTTAGATTTCCGCCAGCTGCAAAAATTAAAATCTACTTATGTTGATGCGCTTCCGCTTATGGTTAACCCCAAAACCGGCCGGGTACATACCTCATACAACCAGGCGGTAGCCGCTACAGGCAGGTTAAGCTCCAACAACCCTAACCTGCAAAACATCCCTATCCGTACCGAGCGTGGCCGCGAAGTGCGAAAGGCATTTATCCCACGTAATGATGACCACGTGATCGTATCGGCGGATTATTCACAGATCGAGTTGCGCATCATTGCCGAGATCAGCAAGGATGCCAACATGATGGACGCCTTTATACAGGGCATCGATATCCATACAGCTACTGCCGCCAAAGTTTACGGCAAAACGCTCGACGAGGTTGACGGTACCATGCGCCGCAATGCCAAAGCGGTAAATTTTGGTATTATCTACGGGCAGTCGGCTTTCGGTTTATCACAAAATTTAAATATCCCGCGTAAAGAAGCTGCCGACATTATCGACCAGTACTTTGCGCAATACCCGGGTATCAAAAATTACATGAGCGATACCATGAATTTTGCCCGCGAAAACGGCTTTGTACAAACCCTGATGGGCCGCCGCCGCTATCTGCGCGATATCAATTCGGCTAATGCTACTGTTCGCGGTTATGCAGAGCGAAATGCCATTAACGCCCCCATACAGGGCTCGGCTGCCGACATGATCAAAATAGCGATGATCAATATACACCGCGAGTTTAAAAAGCAAAAGCTGGATTCGCGCATGACGATGCAGGTACATGATGAGTTGGTATTTGATGTACACCAAAGTGAGATAGAAATAGTGAAACCCATTATTATGCAGAATATGCAGACTGCCTTTAAAACCGAAGTGCCCATTGTGGTAGAGATAGGCACCGGCGCCAACTGGCTCGAAGCTCATTAAAAACACACAGTAATGCCGTAAATATTTTACGGCATTATTTTTATTGTTAAATTAGCTTATACAATTAAGTTGTTATGCTAACCGATATACCCGCAACAGCAATCGACATTTACAGGATGCTGCCTGAAGGCACGAGGTGTGAAGTAGTTTTTAATGTACTAAGCATGTCGCCATCACCAACTTCGGAGCATCAGTTACTTTTGTCTGACCTCCATGCGCTGTTGTATAATTTTTTGAAGACGACAAAAGCGGGGAAAGTTATTCCCTCGCCTATGGATGTTTATATTCCCAATAGTTTGTCTGTCGTTCAGCCCGACCTGCTGATCATTTTAAATGAACATTTAAAACATATCAAATCAGACGGTGTATATGGCGCACCCGACATTGTGATCGAAATTTTGTCTCCCAATAACCGCTTGCACGATACCCAAAAGAAAAAAGCACTCTACGAGCAGGCTGGTGTAAGGGAATATTTTATTGTTGATCCCGAAAATAAGGAAGTGATCTTATTCACCTTAAACCCCTCCGGTATTTACGATCAATCCTATCAGCAAAAAAACAGCATCAAATCGGCATTATTAAACTGCACATTGGATTTTTAAGGCCGATCACCAATCGATACCAAACAAACAGTTAATATCTATTAGCTTAATAACTACACTAAGCTATTTGCGCAGCTATCAATAATCAAACAAAACCAGTAATATATTAAAGGGTTTCACGCTTAAAGAAGTATTTTTTTACGTCGAAAATAAAAATGCTTTTTAAAAACATTTTCGTTCAATTTGGTTATTAAGTTAAATTATGTTTTCCTAATTTAAGCCAATAATCCAAGCGATGAAGATTTTCCATTTAAGTGCCGAATGTTATCCGGTAGCCAAAGTTGGCGGATTGGGAGATGTGGTAGGTGCGCTTCCCAAATACCTCAACCAGGCCGGGCATCATGCCTCGGTTGTGATGCCTTTTTACGACAGAAAGTTTACCCGGGAGAACGAGTTCGACATTGTTTTTGAAGCATCGTCGCGGTTGGGAAACCACCGGTATGAGTTCCAGGTATTAAAAGAAAAAACCAATAAACTCGGTTTCGAATTATTCCTGATCAAAGTACCAGGGCTTATAGACCGGGAGGAGATTTACAGCTATCCTGACGAAACCGAGCAGTTTGTATTTTTCCAGCTGGCTTTTTTAGACTGGCTTAACTGGTCGCAGCAAACTGCCGATGTTATCCATTGCCATGACCACCACGCTGGCTTGATATCCTTTTTATTACAACACTCGGCGCTATACAGGCGCATATCAAAAATACCCACGGTATTAACCATACACAACGGGCAATACCATGGTGCCTTTGGATGGGATAAGTTTTATTACCTGCCAGAAATTGACGCTACCAAAACAGGCCTACTGGATTGGCGCGGCGGCATTAACCCGTTGGCAGCTGCAGTAAAATGCGCCTGGAAATATACGGCTGTATCCCCAAGCTACCTGCGCGAGCTCACCATTCAATCCAACGGATTAGAATATTTATTCTACCTTGAACAAGCTAAAGGCCAGGGTATCATCAACGGCATTGACACACAGGTTTGGGATCCGGAAACAGACCCCATGCTCCCTGCAAACTACGGCATCGAAAATGCCGAAGATGGCAAGCAGGCTAATAAAGAATTATTATGCGAGCGGTTCGGCTTATCCCCAGATAAACCATTGTTCACGTTTATAGGACGACTGGTGGTGGAGAAAGGAGCCGATCTTTTACCGTCAATCATCCGCCACTCTCTCAATGACCATCCTGGCGAGATCAACTTTTTAGTATTAGGTTCGGGAGATCGCCCGGTAGAACAGCAACTTACAGAACTAAAAAATCAGTTTGCAGGAAGATTTAATTCATTTATCGGTTATGACGAGGGACTTGCTCACCAGGTATACGCCGGGGCCGATTTTATATTGATGCCATCGCGCGTGGAGCCTTGCGGCTTAAACCAATTATATGCTTTGCGCTATGGCACCTTACCCATTGTACGGAGTACCGGGGGCTTAAAAGATACCGTGATAGACTTTGAAAGCGACCTTGGTTATGGCATTACTTTCAATAATAACACTATCGACGAAGCTTGCTATGCTATTTGGCGTGCATTAACACTTTATCAAAACACTGAGCTCTTGCAATTGTTACGTAAACGCATGATGGAGCTTGATTTCTCGTGGGATAAATCGGCAAACGACTACATCAAACTATATGAAAGCCTTAAAATATAAGATATGACCTCAAACGTAATCTGCATCGTACTTGGTGGTGGCCAGGGAAGCCGCCTTTTCCCGCTTACAGCCACCCGTTCAAAACCGGCTGTACCCATTGCCGGAAAGTATCGCCTGGTGGATATCCCGATATCAAACTGCCTCCATTCTGGCATTGACAGGATATTTGTATTAACGCAGTTCAATTCGGCTTCGTTAAACAAACACATTAAAAACACTTATCATTTCAGTAGTTTCAGCAGGGCTTTTGTTGATATTTTGGCTGCCGAGCAAACGCCAACCAGTGTTGCATGGTTTCAGGGAACAGCAGATGCCGTTAGGCAAAGCTTACACCACCTTGCGGTGCACGAGTTTGATTACGTGTTGATAGCTTCAGGCGATCAGTTGTACCAAATGGATTTTCAGGAAATGATCAACAACCACGAACACATGGGGGCAGATATTTCCATCGCCACTATACCGGTAGATGCAGCGGATGTTCCGGGGTTTGGTATTTTAAAAACCGATAGTGATAACTGGATAACGCAGTTTGTTGAAAAACCCAAAACAGACTTTGAATACCTTGCATCAGAGGTTAGCCCTGAAATGAAAGAACAAGGGCGAACCTATCTGGCCTCCATGGGGATTTATGTTTTCAATAGAAAAGTGCTTTTTGACCTTTTACAAGGTAACGAACGTACAGATTTCGGCAAGGAAATTATCCCGCAATCCATTGATGATCATAAGGTGTTAAGTTACCAATACGAAGGTTATTGGACAGATATTGGTACTATACCTTCGTTTTTTGATGCTAACCTTCAGCTCACAGACGATATACCCAAGTTTAACCTTTTCGACAAAAATCACATCTACACACGGTCGAGGATGTTACCACCATCCAAAATATCGGGGCCTAAGTTAACCAATACCATCATTGCCGACGGCTGCATTATTAACGCCAGCCAAATTACGCGCTCGGTTATCGGTATCCGTACCCGCATAGGCTTTGATACCATTATTGAAAACTGCTATATTATGGGCGGCGATAATTACCAAACCCTGGAGCAAATGGAGGAGTCGCGCCTGAACAACACGCCAATTATGGGTATTGGCGACAGATGCTGCATAAAAAATGCAATTGTTGATAAAAACTGTTATATAGGTAATGATGTTAAAATAAACTGCGGCGAACCACTGGCAAATGGTGATTACGACCGCTATACTGTAATGGACGGAATTGTGGTATTAAAGAAACGTGCTATCATACCTGATGGAACAGTAATTTAATTAAAACAAACCAATACGCTTTTAGTTAAATAATTATAGTACACTCAATTAAAAAAAACCTCTATGAAAAAAGTATGCTGCATGATTGCATTAGCTGCAATTACCCTTGGAAGTGTTTATGCTGAAGCGCCTGTAAAAAACAGCAGCTCGGTAACTGTTGGTGACACTACTAAAAAAGTGAAAGTGAAAAAGCATGTGATGAAAAAGAAAGTGAAGAAAGACACGACAACAACCAAAATGTAATGGTGTATTTCTAAAAAACTAAAGCCTCCTGGTATTAAATCAGGAGGCTTTTTATGTTTATATAGTCAATAATTAGAGCAATACACTCTCGCCGACAGCAGGTAACCTTAATACCAGTCCCGCTTTAATAAACTTCTCTTTAGCTTCTTCCTTATCTATTTTAATTACCGGGAAGGAATCATAATGCACACCCACTACGTTTTTGCAATTAAAAAACTGGGTAGCCCTAATGGCGTCATCAACGCCCATGGTATAATTATCGCCTATCGGCAAAATAGCCCAATCCAGGTTTTCGTCGGCCAGCAGTTTCATATCATAGGTGAGTGCGGTATCCCCGGCAAAGTAAATCTTTTTACCTTCAGCATAAATCACAAACCCGGCGGGGTTTCCGCCGTAAGATCCATCGGGCATACTGCTTGAGTGGACAGCGTTAACCATTTTAACACGGCCAAAATCGAAATTAAAGCCACCGCCAATGTTCATGCCATGTACATTGTCTACCCCCTTATTACCAAGCCAGGCTGCAATCTCGGCAATACAAATTACCTTGGCGCCACTATTTTTCTGAACGGTAAGCAAATCTGCTGTATGGTCGCCATGGCCATGCGATACTAAAATATAATCAGGCTTAAGGCTGTTAACATCGATATCCTTAGCCAATTGGTTATGCGTAATAAAAGGATCGAATAATAATTTTACTCCATCAATTTCAAGTTCAAGGCATGATTGCCCGTAATACGTTGCTTTCATCGGTGCTGATTAGTTTTTTACAACTAATAAACTACTTGTTTTTTAAATTGTTGAAAGCGGACGGAAGTTTTTTTAAAATATGACACAGCATAGAAACTTAATGTTTAAACATCAAATTAAAACAAAGAAAAAAAACTTGGGTAAACCCTATTGCAAAAACAGGTTTGCAGCATCACAGCTCGCCCAGGCAAACCAGGCTTTACTTGCCAAACAAATTCCCCATGTCGCCAAACATATTACGTGTCATGGCGGCCATTTCTGTTTGACTAATGTTTTCGGCTTGTTCAAGGGCCTGGTTTGTAGCTGTCAATATTACATCTTCCAGCATTTCAATATCACCTTCCTTTAAAACTACCGGATCAATCTTCACCGAGAGTATTTGTTTATTGCCATTAGCTGTAACAACAACTACGCCACCACCGGCAGAACCTGTTACAGTGATGCTATCTAACCGGCTTTTAACTTCGCCTGCCTTTTGTTGTGCCTCAAATAGTTTATCAAACATGGTATCGATATTTTATGAAAATAATATTATCCGCTTAAATTTTGCATAATGGCTAAGCACACGCAAAAATACAAATTAACCTGAACTAAGCTTAAAGTATGGTTACAGACGCTTATTTATTACTGATCTTCGTTTGTATCTCCGGCACCGTTGTAAGCGCTTTTACGCACAATAGGCATCCCGGCGGCTTTAAACAGATCGTCCAGTTTAAGTAAACTGCCATTCGCTAAATTAGATAACAATACAATGGTGACATCGTTTTTCAGATCGCGCAAATAAATATGCCTGAAACCATGCCACCAACCCGTATGATAAATAACCTGCTGGCCAGGTGCTTCAAACAGCCTCCAACCGTAGCCATAGCTAAAATGCCCGTGTAACAGTGGATTCCGCGGAACATAGGCCGAATCCATGGTAGCCTGTTTTAACAGCACACCCGAGCGCAAAGCATGGTCAAATAAATAAAGATCGCCTACTGTGCTGTAAATACCCTTATCGCCAACCGGCCCATCCAAAAAGTTTTGGGCTACCGAGTACTTCCACTGCCCCCTATCATGGCCAACCACATCCACCGGTATTTTATTATACACCGCTTTGGAGTAAACGGCGGTATGCTTCATCATGGCGGGGTCAAATACATTCTGCTTCATAAACTGGGCGTAGGGCATTCCGCTCACCTTTTCAACTATCGCCCCCAGTACCATAAAGTTGGAGTTATTATATAAAAACCGAACATCCGGTTTATTAAAGGGGCGCGGTTTGTATTGTGCTATCAGGTTCATCACATCCATATTGGTGATGCCTTTGCGCTGGTCGCGATGCTCTTTGCGCCATATGTCATCCACAAAATAAACGTAGTTCATCATCCCGGAGCGATGGGTAAGCAAAAGGCGGATGGTGATGCCATCGTAAGGAAAATTAGGAAAAAAATCTTTTACATCCTGGTTCAATTTCAGCTTCCCACGTTCCATCAGCATCAAAATAGCAGTGGATGTCATGGTTTTTGATATCGAGGCCAGCTCAAACTGCGAATTCAATTTCAAACTATCGCGGTGCAGGTAATCGGCCCAGCCTATCGCATTTTCATAAATTATTTTGCCTTTTTTTGCTACCAGCACGTTACCGTTAAAGCCACGTGTACGGTGCAATTCCTGCATTACAGCGTCGATACGTTTGTCGGCATTTTTAGAATCATACACTAAAATGGACGTATCCATTTTAACATGTTCGGGCGAACCAGGGGCGCTTTGCTTGCTGCCATGTGAACAGGATTCGAATAAAAAAACAACTATGCTGGAAATTAAAAAGCACTTGTAAAACAATTTCATAAATAAGAAAAATTCTATCCCGTAACGGGCCGTGAAACTATTAATTATCTATGGTATCAACATAAATAATTTCAAATAATTTCATTAGAGGAAATAAACTAAAGGATTGATTAAAGGCACGCGTATATCCAACGCTAGCTGGGAGATAGAATAAGTTGCCTGTAGCATTTGATATTGCTAACGCGACGAAACCGGTTCACTCCGACAGGAGTATCCTGTTTATAGCAATTTAGTGCAGAAATACAGGCCTCGTAGGCACCTCCTAACAGTTGACAATTAATTGACCTAACAGGCCTATTTGTTGTTTACCTATCAGAAAGGGCGAGTTTAAAATGCCCCTATGCCAAGTTATGATGTACTTTTTAATCGTCGGCAAAAAGCCTGGGCCAAAGCTTTATAACAATGCTAAAGCACGTGCGGACGCCTGGTCTTCCGGGATCAGGTTCGAAATCTGCTGTTTTTTTGATGCTACCTAATGAGTTGCCTTACGATACGACGTTACATCACCAAAGTTAAATTTAATCCCCACGCTAAACCCGCCAAAACGCTCAAAATCACGGTTGGTAAATTGCGGGTCAGAGTAACCGTCTAATCCGTAACCAAATACATAGTTCATCTGGTAACCAAGGTGAACCGATATGGATGGCTCATCATAAGAGTTATATATTTTAAATTGGTAGCCAACCCTAACTGGTACAAATACATTGTTGCTCCGGTCCGAGCCACCGTAAGTACGCGTTGAATCGGCATTAAACCTATTGACGGACGTTATATTATTATACAGCATACCAACACCGGTGCCTACGTACACATTTTTTACTACATTAGCTATAAAGCCGCCGTTTTCATAATCTATAAATTCGCCAAGCTGCACGTCGCCGTGTACAGCTATGCTCTGGTAGTTGTTATAATAATAACGCATGAACGGATCAATCATCTTATAAGCCACGGGTATTGCCGCGATAAGTAAAGGGTAATTAGCATCGGTAGCATTTAAGCCCTTTGAAGCTTTCTCATAAAAATCGCCGTAGCCGCCAGATAATCTTCCAAATTCGTACTCGAGCGAAAAGGTAGTGTAAGGCGTATAATTATAGTTAAAGTTAAAATTAACAGATGGATTTGACGTTTGATAAGGAACATCTGTTTTGGCTGTCACGTTAGTGTAACCAACACCCAAGCCATATTGGGCGTAATTGTAACCAAGTTGAGCTTTAGCAGTATAACCTAAAGCAGATAAAACCAGTAGCAGTAGTAATGTTTTTTTCAAAATAAAGTTAATTAGCCGGGCTGAAGTGTTTAAAAAGCATCAAACATTTTTTGCCTATGTTTACCAAAAATAAAGTTTCATTTGTTAATATCATGACTTCTTTTAAAAAATCTGATCTTAAATTTTCTGTTGTAGAACGTTTTTTGCGTTATGTAATTGTGGACACTCAATCTGATCCATCATCTTTAACACAGCCATCAACCCAAAAACAAAAAAACCTGGGCCAAATATTGGTCAATGAGCTTTTGGAGATAGGCGTTTCTGATGCGCATCTGGATGATTTTGGCTATGTGTACGCTACCATACCCGCTAATACTACCAAGCCAAATGTACCTATAATTTGCTTCTGCTCACACATGGATACTTCGCCTGATTGCAGCGGCGAAAATGTTAAACCCATCATCCATCAAAACTACCAGGGAGAAGACTTAGTATTGCCTGACGATAGTACACAGGTATTGCGTATGGCTGAGCATCCCGATTTAAAAAACCAGTTGGGGAACGATATTATTACCGCCAGCGGGACCACACTTTTAGGCGCTGATAATAAAGCCGGCGTAGCCGAAATTATGGATGCTTGCTACCAGTGGATGAACCATCCCGAAATAAAGCATGGCACCATCAGAATATTGTTTACGCCCGACGAGGAGATTGGCCGTGGCGTAGATAAAGTTGATATACTGAAATTAGGCGCTTATGCGGGCTATACCATTGATGGCGAAAGCGCCGGTACGATGGAGAATGAAACATTTTCGGCCGATGGCGCTAAACTGATCATCAGCGGCATCAGCGCCCATCCGGGTTTTGCTAAGGGCAAAATGCAAAGCGCAATTAAAATAGCAGGTGCAATTATAGCCGCGCTGCCTGATGATCTGTCGCCGGAAAGCACATCTGGCAAACAAGGTTTTGTACACCCTGTGGGGATTGAAGGCCACGTTGAACAGGCCACCATAGAATTTATTATCCGCGATTTTGAGGATGACCAACTGGAGCAACACGCCAACACGATCAGGCAAACTGCAGACAATATTTTAAAGCGGTACCCTAACGCCACCTATCGGCTACAGGTTAAACCGCAATACCGCAACATGAAGCAGGTGCTTGACAAGCACCCCCAAATAGTTGATTATGCCATGGAGGCTTTGCAACGTGCGGGTATGGAGGCCAGGTTACGCAGTATCCGCGGTGGCACCGATGGTTCCCGTTTATCATTTATGGGATTGCCATGTCCCAATATTTTTGCCGGCGAACATGCGTTTCATGGTAAACAGGAATGGGTATCGGTGCAGGATATGCAAAAGGCCGTTGAAACGATACTGCACCTGGCTGAAATATGGGAAGAGCGCAGTTAAGCAGATTGTAATACAGTAAAATCATTTTATCTGTGTATTTTGCGGGTAATGGCAAAATAGGATATCATTGTGCCACAGGTTTAAAATAAAATAACTTATTGCCTATATGGCATACTGATAAAAACTCTTAATTATTTATGGCTGATCGTATAGCAGAATCGGAACTGATCATTAACAACCGCGGGGCTATTTACCACCTGGACCTACGGCCCGAAGAACTGGCGACAGATATCATTACCGTGGGCGACCCAGACCGCGTTCAACAGGTGAGCCGGTATTTTGACCGCGTTGAATATCAACGCCAGCATCGCGAGTTTGTAACACATACCGGCTATATCGGCAAAAAAAGAATATCTGTAGTATCAACCGGAATAGGTACCGATAATATTGACATCGTGTTGAATGAATTGGACGCGCTGGTAAATATCAATTTTGAAACCCGCAGCATCAATACCGAACTTAAGCAATTAAACCTGATTCGGATAGGCACATCCGGATCATTACAAAAAACGGTGCCCGTTGATAGCTTCCTGGTATCCACCCACGGTTTAGGAATTGATAACCTGCTCAATTTCTATCAAAATTCTGCCAGCCAGGCCGAGCAGGAAATACTGGATGCGTTTACAGGCCAAACCCAATTAAACGTCAAGGTATCGGCCCCATACATCAGCGCTTGCCACGAGGGCTTGCTTCAGCATTTCCAGCAGGGCTTTCATCATGGTATCACTGTTACTTGCCCTGGCTTTTACGGGCCCCAGGGAAGGGTGTTACGTTTAGCGCTAAGCAATCCGGAATTTATCGAGAGCTTAACTCATTTTAGCTTCGGCACTCATATCATCAGCAATTTTGAAATGGAGACGGCTGGCTTGTACGGGCTTGGCAAGCTTTTGGGCCACAGGCTAATCAGTTTAAATGCTATTATGGCTAACCGCATTACAGGCGAGTTTTCAAAAAATGCTCAAGATACTATAGATAGCCTTATTGTTAAAACCTTAGGTATCCTGGATAATATTTGAAGATACATCTCTGGCCCGCTGCACGATAAGCGGAATTTACTTTACAAATAACTGGGGAACACGATGTATCGAATGGGCAAAATTATCCACAAAGTGGGGCATTTTACTTCTTATATCCCTTAAAAAACGCATTAGGGTATTATTATTTTAATTGGAACAACTTTTGTCCTTTAAATAACGTAATTCAATTATTTCGCTGAATATCGTAAATCATAACTTTACCCTCTAATGAAAAAAACACTGTTAGCTGCTGCTTTTTTGGGATTATTTGCAGTCACATCATGTAAAAAATCGGCCAACGGGCCCGATACCTCTACCAATACTGTCAATTCTATCAACGACATTGTAGTGCCTTCCGGTTTTAACTGGGAAAGCTCAAGAAACGTAACTTTTAATATCAGTGTTGCCGATACCCGTTTTGACACCCCAACAAAAAAAGCAACTTTTAAAATTGCCATTTATAATGCCGATCCATTTGCTGGTACTGCACTTACTCCGGTAGCTGTAGGATCAGCTTCTACTACTGCACCGTTTTCTACTAAACTTTATTTATCTACCCAGATCAATACGGTTTATATTATGAAAACCGCTCCCGACAATTCATCAATTGTTCAAAAACAAACTTTAACTTCTACCAGCGTTGCCCTAACGTTAGGCGCTGTTGATCCAACTTATGTGGTATCAAGCACTGCTGCCAGCAAACAAGTAACGGCTAACCCTACCAGCCCAGATTGCAGCAGCGGTAACCCCGTGAACATAACCGCCTCCAGAAGTGGATTAGATATGAACAGCGGCGATCTGTATTGCGTAACCGCGGATAACGTAACCATCGGTTTACAAAACGTAAACGGCGGAACATTAAGAATTTGTGGTAATAACGTTACCGTTACAGGTAACTTAGGAAGCAATGGCGCACTGGTAATTACCTCCGGACACAGTGCTACCTTCACCGGAAACCTAAACAGTAGCAACGCCTCGGTAACCAACTTCGGTACTTTAACTATACCTGGCAACAGGGCTGATGCAGGTGGTTTTTACAACTACGGCGTATGTAACATTGGCGGAGATTGCAACATGAATGGCGGCTCAACCTTTGTAAACGGCGGTACGCTTAATATTGGTGGCGGCTGGCAAGGCGGAACATCAAACACAGCTACCAACAATGGTACTATGGTTGTTAACACCAACTTCCAAACCAACGGAACTCCATTTATTAACAATTGCAGCTTATATGTTAAACAAAACTATTTACAAAGCTCAGCTACGGTTCAAAACTATAGCTTAATTAAAGTTGACGCTACAACCACTTTAAACGACAACGTTGAATTAGGCTTGTATAACGGTGCCATGCTTTTAACCAACAACATTATAGTTAATGGTAAAATAATTGGTTATGGTACTACATCATTAGTTAAAATAACAGGCACTACAGGCTTCCAAAATGGCGGCTCAGTGATTAGCAATGTACAAGTTTATGCAACACAGGATTTAAGCTCATACAGCAACAGGATTACAAGTGGAGCAACACTTGGTAACAGCGTTTATATTCCGGTAACGGGCTGTAACTCGGTAGGTAATGGTTCACCTGCGATAGTTGATACCGATGGCGACGGTGTTGCCGATAACCTGGATGCTTATCCTAACGACCCTACTAAAGCCTATAACATTACAGGCGCTACCGGTACCGTGGCTTTTGAAGACTTATGGCCATCAAAAGGTGATTTTGATATGAATGACTTAGTTATGGCTTACAATTATGCGCTTGTAACCAATGCAGCAAATAACGTGGTAACTGTTACTGGTAACTATACCTTGTTGGCTACAGGTGGTACATTCGGCAATGCGTTCGGTATTGAGTTCCCGGTTAGTGCGGCAAACGCAAGCGGTTTGAAAATAACCAACTCATCGGGCGTGCAAAGCTCTGGCTTATTTGAAGCCGGACAAAGCAAAGCTGTTGTAATTTTATTTACCAGCATGCGCAGCGAAATGCCGACATGGAATACCAAACCTGGTGATATTGTATCACCAGCTAAAACATACAGCATTACATTTAATGTAGCTAACGGAACATCAATCAGCTCATTTGGCCAGGATGCGTACAATCCGTTCATCTACAATACTACCCGCGGACACGAAATACACTTATCTGGCAAAACCCCAACTACACTGGCTGATGCAAGTTTGTTTGGAACAGCCGATGATAATACCAGTGTTGCGGCAAGCCGTTACTATGTAACCAAAACCGGCTTACCTTATGCTATTAACGTGCCTGCTACTTTCAACTATCCAACAGAAACTACAGATATTACTAAAGCATACTCGCACTTTGCCGACTGGGCAGTATCTGGTGGTGCATCGTATACAGACTGGTATAGCAATGTCGCTTCCGGTTACCGTGTTACTGGAAACATTTTCACCAAATAAATCAGAGGTTAATACCAATACAAAAAGGGGCCGGTTCAAAATTGAACCGGCCCCTTTTGTTTTATAGCAGTATGTTTAAATCCGCGGAACCATGACCCCCAAAATCAGGTTGCACACTTACTTAAAAAAGCGCTATCAATAAACACCCTTTTGTTTTAAAAGTGCTACTTCCTTAGATGTGATGTCCTCAATGGCATAGCCGGTAGCACCAGCTATATGTACTTCGTCTAATGTAGCAACCAGGTTATCATAAATTGAATGATCACTTGGCTTAATAATCACAAATAAATCTTTTCCGGTTGATGCAGTAACACGTTTAGCAGTTTCAATGATAGCCTGCCTGATGCCGCCTTTACCGTAGCCAGTAATCTGCGGATCGGTGAGCGGCTTATCCGTCATGCCGAGGTAAGACACTACCTGGTTGTTTTTGCCCAGGCAAATGGTCATCGTTCTTTTTTCTGAAATTGCTTCATCGCCAGGCTGGCTTTTATCTGGCATTGCCAGGCCAAACATTTGCGGTTTAAGTAAACTTGTGGTAACCATAAAAAAGGTAAGGAGCAGAAATGCAAGGTCGACCATTGCGGTAAGATCTACCTTGGCTGACAATTTTTTACGCGGAGTTCTTCCGGTAGCGTTTTTTTCGGGCGATGAGTTTAATTCGGCCATAGTTTTAAAGATTTTGGTTGATAAATTGGTTAGCAGAACTAATTGAAAGGGGACTCAATTATTTAACAACAACGCTATGCTGTGTAACTTTGTTGTTATTAACAATAAAATATTTATTTATTATTTTGCCTGTTCATCAGGCTGACCGCTTTAATTTGCAAGGTTGTTTATCAAAATTATTTGGACTCTTTACCCGTCAATTGGTCCAATATCAATTAAAAAGGCAATGCTGATTGATATAAGCTACCGGTTGATTTATCCAATTCATCACTCAAGCCAATAAAATATTCCGCCTTTATCTACATATTTACAAAACATTTAGTTGGAAGGTAAAATAAACTAACCTATATAAAGTACGTTTAATATATTAAACAAAAAGCAAATAAATTATAAAATGAATAATGGATTAAAAAAAATTGCACTTGTAATGCTTACGGGCATGATGGCAATTTCGTTGCAGGGCGAAGCACAACACCGCGGCGGTGGTGGTGGCGGCGGACATTCCAGTGGTGGTGGTGGACGCAGCAGTTTTGGAGGAGGTGGTGGTGGACGTAGCTTTGGCGGCGGCGGACGAAGCAGCTTTGGCGGTGGTGGTCACTCAGCGCGTTCTTTTTCTCCACGGCCATCTGGCGGAGGCGGTAGCCGTGCCGCAACGCACAGCAGCTTTGGCAGGCCATCGTCCATGGCCCATACCAATGGTTTCGGCAGGCCTTCATCATCCGTACACAGTAATGGTTTTGGCAGGCCTTCGTCTGTGGCACGTACCAATGGCTTCGGCAGGTCCTCATCTTCAATACACAGCAATGGTTTTGGCAGGCCATCGGTTGGTCGCGGCGGCTTTGGCAGGTCGGGCAACCGCACTATAGTTAATAACTACCACCGCACCACGGTTATTAACCGGGGTTACGTGCGCGGCGGCTATTACGGGCGCCCGCACATAAGCTATTACCACCCTGCACGGCCTGTATTTTTATTCGGGCATCCACATTATGGATACTTTTATCATCCCTACAGGCCCTATTACTGGGGCCCTACCTGGCATCCTGTTGGCTTTTTCTTAGGCTCACTGGCTTCGGCTGCCATTATTGTTTCACTTAACAACCACCCGTATCATTATTACAATGGTGTTTATTATGAGCCTTATAACGATGGCTACCGTGTTATACAGGCGCCTGTAGGCATTACAATTAATGATTTGCCGCCGGGCTATTCCGAAATTCCGGTTGAAGGTGTTAACTATTACTATTATGGTGGCACCTTTTATAAACGATATGGTTCAGAATACCAGGTTGTAGCAGCCCCTTACGGCGCCGTTGTATATAATTTACCCGAGGGAGCAGAGCAGGTTACCATTAACGGTAATCAATACATGTATTTTAACAATACCTATTATCAACCTTTTAATGATAATGGCCAGGATGCCTACGAAGTTGTTGACGTAAGGGAAAACTAATTTAATAACGTACATACATTAATTGAAAAACGGTTGAAGGTTATGCGCCTTCAGCCGTTTTTTTGTTAGTCCTTCACAGGCCAGGAGTACTAAAACTCGTAAATACCGCCGTCTTCAAACTGGTATAAAGTTTTAAGCTGTTTTTTATGTTGCTGTATCTGTGGTACGGTTAACAAAGCCGGATCGGGCAGGTTGTTAAACACCACTATATAACCATGCGGCTGTTGATCAAACTGCGCCATTTGTTTAGGTTCGGTAGGCTTCGGAATGTAAACAGAGCTTTTGCCCGTGAAAAAATAGAATGCCTCACAGGCGTTATTATAAATGGGATACCCGGGTTTAAACAGATCGGGGTGTGTTTTCATCACTTTAATCAGTTCTGATTTATTCCAGGTATCATCGGTATAGCCGGGTGTGCCATAATCGCTCTGATCGTCATAACGCTGCAAATCGGTGGTAACTTCCCCATAGCCAAAAAGCAGGGCAATCCCCAGGCTCAGTACCATCAAAATCCTGCGCAGCTTTTTATCCTGCTTCCGGATAACAGAAACTATCCAGTAAGTACATCCCAATAAAAGCGGTATAAACAACGGAGATAATAAACGATTGTTAATTCGCTCGTAGCGGGATATGGTGGCCGAGATGATCATGAAAAGGCCATAAACAATAAAAAAGGCTATAATGATGTTTTCATACGATCCGTATAGGCCACGCTTTTTAAAGGCGTGATACAGAAACGCGGCCACAAAACCAACAACCAGCAATAGCGTAATGGTAAAAGCCAGGTTATATTGATGGGGCGATAAGGTAAACCAATCGCACATTACGGTGCCAAAGTAGTGCATGTTTTCGCTTAGCGAGGTAAGCGATTTATAGCGTGGGCCGGTTCCGGTATGGGTAACCGCTGCGTTATGGATCAGGTTGGCGGCCAATAGGGAAATAGAGATCAAACCGAAAAGTAAAATCTGTCCTATTTTATTTTTAAGCTTCAGTTGCGGATCAAATAACAACAACATCCCACCGGTGCCTATCAGCGTTACACCGGCATAACGCGTTATACAAGCTAAAGCAGTAATACAGGCCACAATAATTAAAGCAACTACAGTATGGGTTTTGATATAATGCCTGTAGGCGATGATAAATACCAGAGTCCATACAATAAATAAGGTTTCGGACCATAGCATGGAATAGATCTCGAGCAATGAAGGGCTAAGCACAATAGCCAGCAGCACAAACCATTTATACCATTTGGAACGGAAAGTAAAGCGCTCTACCACAAAGCCTACCATCAAGATAAGCCCTGCAAATAATAACCCGTTTAATACAGGGCCGAGCACTACCGGGTCAATACCGGTAATAAATAAAAAGATGCCTAAAAATGTGGGATAAAAAAGCGGGAAGGCCACCAAAGGATCGTTATTGAAATAGGTGAAAGCCTTATGAGCGTTCATATTGCGTGCTCCGCTGATATACATCACGGAATCGGGCGAAATACCGATACCACTGTACCGTGTAAAAAACGTCAATACAAAAAAACCGGCGGCGGCCGCTATAAGTGAGTCTGCATGTTGTGCAAAAAAACCACGAAAGGTTAAGTTTTGGGGCAT
This sequence comes from Mucilaginibacter paludis DSM 18603, assembly GCF_000166195.2. Lineage (NCBI taxonomy): Bacteria > Pseudomonadati > Bacteroidota > Sphingobacteriia > Sphingobacteriales > Sphingobacteriaceae > Mucilaginibacter > Mucilaginibacter paludis. Next base: position 4,539,230 of record NZ_CM001403.1, on the reverse strand, counting down.
AGCATTCGAATATAGTTAACCTGAATGCGGCTAAGATAAATATTTTACTGTGTTAAACCCACAGCGATAGCAAACTGGGCTAATCATGGTTGACTATAACGTTGGTTTTAATCACCTAAAGATGAAACAATAAGATAATTTAATTTTCAATAATTACTGAAAATTAAATTTAAATCCGATATTTGTAGCGTCAATTGGAAATCAACAATCCATACTCATAGCAAAATAAACATCAATCAGCAAAGTCATGAAAACTTTAGCAAACCATACTATCCTTTACGATGCAGAATGCCCCATGTGCCATATTTATACTAAAGCATTTGTACGTACGGGTATGCTCGATGCCCATGGCAGGGAGGCTTATCAGCAAATGCCAGAAGACATTTGCCCTTATGTTGACAGGCAAAGGGCTGTTAACGAAATAGCACTGGTTGACAAAACCAGTGGCGAGGTAAGCTATGGCATTCAAAGCTTGTTTAAAATTATAGCATACTCTTTTCCATTATTTAAGCCCCTGTTACATTTTAAGCCATTTATATGGTTAATGAGCAAAGTATACGCTTTTATATCATACAACCGCCGAGTTATCATTCCTGTATCTTCAAATCATTCCGACATACAACCCACCTTTAAAAAGCATTATCGCATAGCTTATTTGTTGTTTACGTGGTTAATTACAAGTGTTATATTAAGCCATTATGCGCCCTTACTCAACGGCGTGGTTTCACCGGGGAATGGGTATCGCGAATATTTGATCTGCGGAGGCCAAATCATTTTCCAGGCTGCAATAATCAGCCTTGTAGCCCACAACAAATTATGGAAGTATCTGGGCAACCTGATGACGATATCTTTTGCAGGCAGCTTATTGTTACTGCCAGCCATCGCCGCGAGCAAGTGGTTGAACCATCAGCCACTGCTGTTTACAGGGTACTTTATGCTGATAGCGGCGATGATGTTTTTAGAACATATCCGCAGAAGCAAATTGTTAAATATCGGCTGGGGCTTAACCTGTACATGGGTAATTTATCGCTTACTGGTTTTAGTATTATTGTTGGTATAATTTGCCAGTAAATATTCAGCAACACGCATCGTGTTAAGTCAAGAGTACTTAGTCGGGAGTCCGGAGTCAAAATCGTAATTCCTGGTCAAGTGTTAATGCCTTTGATTAAATGATAACCGATATTTTATCGTTGACACGCCCCTAATGCAAATCATGGCAATAAATATTCTATGCCAGATAAGTTAAGTCAAGCCATTTCACTAAGTTAAATTTTCATCAAAAAACTATTAACTTTATCCCGACCTCTTTAAAAAATTAATTATCATTTATGAAAGTAAGTTCTTATTTATGGCTGGCAATTCCCTGCGTTATTGCCGCGTCATGCACTAACAAATCAACAAGCAGTTCGGCAGATGCGCCTGCGCGGACGGTGTTTTTTGATAAATCCGGAATGGATACTACCGTTAAGCCCGGCGATAACTTTTTCTTGTACACCAGCGGCGCCTGGATGAAAAAAACAGAGATTCCTGCTTCAGAAACCGGATGGGGATCCTTCTATACCCTGTACGACGAAAATCAAAAAAACCTGCGTAAAATATTGGAGGGCCTAACCACCGCTGATAGCCCGGCAGGAAGCAAAGAACAAAAGGTTGGCGACTTTTACGCCAGTGGCATGGATACTGTAGCTATCGAAAAATCAGGTTACGAACCCGTAAAACCTTTGTTAGCTAAAATAGACGCTGTAAAAGATTATAAACAATTAATTAGCCTTTCCGCTGAAGGATATAAAGACGGAGACGGTTTTTTATTGGGTTTTTATGTTTCTCCGGATGACAGGATCAGCACCAAGTATGCCGTTAATTTCACCCAGGCCGGTTTAGGTTTACCTAACCGCGACTACTATTTTAAAACTGACAGCGCCAGCCAAAACATCCGTAAACAGTATGTTAATTATATAGCCAAGCTATTTACCCTAACCGGCACCGATGCCGCTACTGCCGCTAAACAAGCCGACGATATTTTAAAACTGGAAACCGCTATTGCCGGTTCGCACTTAACCCCTGTTGAGCTACGCGACCCGGTAAAAAACTATAATAAATTTACCGTAAGCGATTTCCAAAAACAAATTCCAGACATCGATCTAAAGGCTATATTGGGCAAACTGGATGTAAAGGTAGATACCATTTTAGTAGGTCAGCCTAAATACTTCAAGGCTTTGGATGGTTTGCTTAAATCGCAGCCAATTGATGTATGGAAAAACAAATTAAAGTTTACCGCTTTAAGCGATGCATCAAACGCATTGAGTAAAAGTTTCAGAGATGCCAACTTTGAGTTTTTTGGCAAAACCTTAAGCGGACAAAAAAAGCAAAAGGAACGCTGGAAAAAAATGGCGACCAATGTGGATGGCAGCCTGGGCGAATTACTCGGACAGCTATATGTTGAGAAATACTTCACCGCAGATGCTAAAAAACGAATGCTCGACCTGGTTAATAACCTGCAAACTGTTTACCACTCGCGTATAGAAAAATTAGACTGGATGAGTGCGGATACAAAAAAACGCGCCATTGCTAAATTAGATGCCTTTACTAAAAAAATAGGCTATCCTGATAAATGGAAAAAATATGACGATGTTGAAATTAACAAAGGCACTTATTACAAAAATCTGCAATCGATAGCCAAACACGATTTTAAAGAGATGGTTGGTAAGTTAGGCAAGCCTGTGGATAAAACAGAATGGGGCATGACCCCGCCTACCGTGAATGCCTATTACAACCCGGCCTTCAACGAGATTGTATTTCCGGCAGGAATTTTACAGTTCCCTTTCTTTGATAAGGATGCCGACGATGCTATTAACTATGGCGCGATAGGCGCTGTAATTGGCCACGAAATGACTCACGGCTTTGACGACCAGGGCCGCCAATATGATAAGGACGGAAACCTGAAAGACTGGTGGACACCAGAAGATGCTGCCAAGTTTAAAACTAAAGTGCAAGTGGTAATTGACCAATACAATAAATATACCGTACTGAACGACCTGCATGTAAACGGAAGCCTTACACAGGGTGAAAACCTGGCCGATATTGGTGGTTTGGCTATTGCCTACCAAGCCTTTAAGAACACAGAGCAAGGTAAGAGCGATAAAAAGATTGACGGCTTCACGCCAGATCAACGCTTCTTTTTAGCCTTTGGCCAGGTATGGCGCATTAAAAACCGCGATGAACGCTTAAGAATGCGCATCAGTGTTGACCCACACTCACCTGAAATGTACCGCGTTAACGGGCCGTTATCTAATATGCCCGAATTTTACAAGGCATTTAACGTTAAGCCAGGCGATAAGCTTTACAGACCCGAAAACGAACGCGTTAAAGTTTGGTAGTTTAACCTGAGCGCAAGCACAAAAAAGCCTTGATCTGGATTCGGATCAAGGCTTTTTTTATAAAGCGAAATACATGCCGACAGATATTGGAAGTATCTGCTATTTTAGGAGTCAGAACGTAAAAATAAAAAGGCCGCCCCAATGAAGTGAACCCCAAAAGTTAGACAAAAACTTTTGGGGTTTATTATTTATGTCAAAGCACACATTTGAAGAGAAACTTGATGTAGTTTCTCAAGTAAGAAAGGGAAAGCCGATTCTACGGATATCCCGCGAACGCCATATCCGTGAAGGCATGATATTGGAATGGGTTCGGAAATATGATCTTTATGGCGAAAGTGGGCTGCTCAAACAACCTAACGTCAAGCCCACGCCTGATTTCAAAGAAGAAGTTGTAAGGCTTGTCATAGAAAAAAAAGTACCTTTAAATCAGGTTGTTCTGGAATATAGATTAAGCAAGACTGCTTTAGAGCGCTGGGTAAGATCAGTACGGGTTGAGGGATATGCAGTACTATACCAGCAAAAGAATCCTGGACGACCACCTAAATGCATGGGAAGATCAAAGAAGCTTGAACCTGAAACAGAAGTAGAGAAGCTCCAGGCGGAAAATAGCCGTTTGCGGGCGGAGAACGCACTATTAAAAAAAGTCACGGCCTTAGTCAAGGAAAAAGAAGCCCGCGAACGCATGAGTGGGCAAAAGCCATCGAAGAACTAAGGCCCGAACATGATGTTTCAATTCTATTGGATTGCAAACAGATGGCTCGTTCTGTATTTTATTATCATCGCAAGCGCCTAAATGATGATAAATACAAGCATGAAAAAGAAGAGATCGCAAGTATATACCACTTGCATAAAGGCAGATATGGTTATCGGCGGGTCACCGCCGAAATGAAGAACCGGGGTTATAGCATAAATCACAAGACTGTCCAAAAATTGATGGGAACATTAGGCCTAAAATGCAATATCAGGAAAGTAAGTTATCGCTCATACAAAGGTGAGGTTGGTAAAATTGCCCCTAATGTACTTGAAAGGGATTTTGAGGCAAATCTGCCTAATCAGAAATGGGCTACGGATGTCACTCAGATGAACGTTAAAGGGGAGAAGATCTATTTATCTCCTATAATTGACATGTTCAACGGGGAAGTCATTTCTTATAGTATTTCAAAATCTCCAAATATGCAGATGATAGATGAAATGTTATATGAGGCTTTTGATAAAGTGAAAGATATAAGGGGACTTATTTCTCACTCTGACCAAGGGTGGCAATATCAACATTATGGATATAGAAAGGCTTTGGAAAAACATGGAATTATTCAAAGCATGTCCAGAAAGGGAAACTGCTTGGATAATGCCTTGGCCGAAAGCTTCTTTGGGATCTTAAAGACAGAATTACTGTACAAACAGAGCTTTGAAACTGCGGAAGAATTTATAACTTCGTTAAAAGAATACATTCATTACTATAACAATGAAAGAATAAAAAACAGGTTAAATGGAAAGAGCCCGGTGGAATACCGAGCTCTCGTACAAAAAACTTAATTTTGTAAACTGTCCAACTTTTTGGGGTCACACCACAATGGGCAGCCTCAGTAAAGTTCAGCAAAAATTGCATTAAATAATCTCGAACGTTTTGGTTACGGTTTTCTTGGACAATGCGGTGGCTTTATCCGGCTGACTGCCACCAACGCTGATGGCTATCTTTCCAGACGCCTTTACCAGGTTACCGTTTAAATCCGTGATAGACAGATCAGCAGAAGAAAGCTTAAAAGTAATATCCTTGGTTTCGCCGGCTTTAATCAATGTACGCTCAAAACCTTTTAAAGCCCTTATGGCGGTTTTTTGTTTTATGCCGATGTGCGACAGGTATAACTCGGTAACTTCTTCGCCATCCATCTTACTCTTATTGGTTACCTTAACATGTACGGTTAATGCCTCACCTGCTTTTAAAGTTAAGGGTGCATCCAGTGGCGCATACTCAAATTTGGAATAGCTCAAACCATAGCCAAAGGCGTATAAAGGTTTTCCTTTAAAATAGCGATACGTGCGGTTATCCATCGAATAATCGGTAAACGAGGGCAAATCCTTATCGCTACCATAAAAAGTTACCGGAAGGCGACCGGCGGGGTTATAGTCGCCAAAAAGCACATCAGCAATAGCCGTCCCTGCGGCCTGTCCACCATACCAGGCATTTACAATGGCTGGCAGATTTTCTGCTTCCCATGGAGTGGCAATGGCCGATCCGGTCATCATCACAAAAACAACAGGTTTACCGGTGGCCTTAAGCGCTTTTAATAATTCGGTTTGCACGCCTGGCAATAAAATAGTACTGCGGTCGCCACCATGAAAGCCGGGCTTACTTACAGGCATCTCCTCCCCTTCCAGTTCCGGCGAGATACCGCCGATATAAATAATCGCGTCTGCATCTTTTACTTTAGCGGCCATAGCGGCATAATTATACCTGGCAGCCGAGTCGGCCACATAATCTACTGCTTTATCATAAATCACTTCGGTACCTGCTGGCAATTTGTTCTTGATACCCTGAAGCGCTGTTACTATACGCGATGGAGTGCCATTATAATTGCCCAGCACACTAACCGCGTTATCGGCATTTGGCCCTAATACGGCAATTTTTTTAAGGTTTTTACTTAATGGAAGCAGGTTACCCTCGTTTTTGAGCAATACGATTGACTGATGCGCCATTTTTAAAGCCTGCGCCCCATGTGCAGGAGCTTCCAAAGCATCTTTGCCAATCTGGTTGTACTTAACCGCATCGGCAGGATCAAACATTCCCAGTTTAAAACGCACCGAAAACAATCTTTTGAGCGATTGATCAATTTGTTTCTCGCTCAATTTGCCATCCTTAACAGCTTTCACTAATGATTTATAGGTTACATTTCCACATTCTACATCTGTGCCGTGCAGAACCGCATCGGCTGCGGCGCTCTCCGCATCCGGCTGTGTTTGATGTGTATTCTCCCTGTAAAAATCGTCAATACCACCGCAATCTGATGTAACATAACCTGTAAATTTCCACTTATCGTGCAAAATACTGTTCATCAACAAATCGCTTCCACAGCAAGGCTGGCCCTTAAACGCGTTATATGCACACATTACGCCGGTTACTTTGGCATCTACTACCAACTTGCGGAAAGCAGGGAGATAAGTATCCCAAAGGTCGTAGTCGCTGATATCAGTATTGAATTTATGTCTTAAATCTTCGGGGCCTGAATGTACCGCGTAATGTTTGGCACAACCAGCCGCTTTTAAATACCTCGGATCGTCGCCCTGAAGCCCCTTTACAAAAGCGCTCCCCATCTCGCCTGTTAAAAACGGGTCCTCGCCATAAGTTTCCTGGCCCCGGCCCCATCGCGGATCGCGGAAAATATTGATATTGGGTGTCCAGTAAGTTAGCCCCAGGTAAATGTCATGCTTATCATTTTTGATGCTCTCATTATACACAGCACGACCCTCTTCAGCCGTATAATCGCCCATCACATGCATCGATGTTTTATCCCAGGTAGCGGCCATAGCAATAGCCTGCGGATATACCGTTACTTTAAACGGTGTACGGGCAACACCGTGCAAACACTCGTTCCACCAATTGTAGGCGGGTACTCCAAGCCTTTCTATTGCCGGAGCCGAATTAAGCATCTGGCTTACTTTTTCTTCCAGCGTCATTCTGCCAACCAGGTCAGCAACCCGTTCGTCCATACTTAAAGCGGGGTTATTAAACGGATATTTGTAGGTATGATTTTGTGGTTTAAAGGAAAGAAATAGGATCAGTGTTAAAAAAAGCATGCCTAAACTCAGCGTGATTGATTTTTTCATTCTCATATAATGTTTGTTTCAATTGAATAGGTTGTTGGTTTATATCCGTAAAATAAAAGTTAAATACCCAGGCTGGTGCGGTATAACATGTTGCAGAAGTTTTTAGAAATTAATCCTTTAAGTACATTATGTCTTTGATTCGGGCGCAGCCCGATCAATAGTGCTTAGATCATCAGATGACGATAGCATAAACTTTGCGCTGGAATATTGCTCAGGTAAAACCGGCCGGGTAAGCTAAATTGCAAGGTAACTGCTCGGTAGCCTTACCGGTAAAAAAGGTTAGTATGAAACTGATTTGATGTGCAATTCCGGTAATCTTCCTAAACATTTTCTCGGTCTTTTTACTTATCTTTTTGCCAATGGAGGTTGGTTATCAACATTTAAACTCCACCAGTACAACTAATAGTTATTTATAATTGGTTTACAATTGACCAAAGCATTAACGCTGATCAATGAATAAATATACTACAATATTTAACAATGCAACCGATTTAAAAAATATTAAAGCCTGTTTTTCGACAAGGAAAAATGGTTATACTTTTTGACGATGCGGAAGAGGAAAACGGTTGGGGAAGTAAGATTGGCGCCTGGCGAGAGTTTTCAATAAGGTTGGCAACGGCCTTATTTATCGGGGTGTTGCCAACCGGGAATGCTTGGTATCGATTGCGCTATATGGTTGCAATGTAAAAAACTGCAATAAACCTGCTGATTTCCGAACGCAATGAGGGGCGCAGTTTAAATCATGTTGTTCAAGTAATCAATGCCGGTAGCATTTATGGTATCAATTCGTCTTTGCGCAACTGTTCAAACAGATCGTAAAACGACTCGTCTGTTTTTTGAAAAACTGTAAATCCAAGTTTGCGGCTCTTTGACATATCCGTCATTACCTCAATTGGCCGTCCAAGGTCCAGATCGGTGTGCCAGGCTGAGGCCAGCCGACTTAAATCAGCCTCTTTCAATTGGTATTTTTCGGCTATTTTTTTCCAGACCGGGCCATCGTTCGCAATTTCTTTTTCGAGTGGGCGGATTGTTCCTTCGTAGCCTATCGCTTCGATTCCAAAAAAAGCAGCCAATTGTTTCCATAACCAACTCCAGCGGAAAACATCACCATTAACCACATTGAATGCCTCATTACGCGCGGCCTCCGTAGTTGACGCCCAGATCAACTGTTCGGCCAGTACCCTGGCATCTGTAACATCTGATAAGCCATTCCACTGCGCTGCCGAGCCGGGCCAGATAAAAGGGCGGCCCGTTTCTTTACAAATTGTTGCGTACACCGCCAGGGTAGTACCCAGGTTCATCATATTGCCTACGGCCTTGCCAATAACAGTGTGCGGGCGATGAATGCTCCAGGTAAAGCCGTCGCGGGCAGCCGCGGCATATACCTCATCTTCCTGGGCATAGTAAAAGTTCTCTATGTTAAGCCTTGGATGCTCTTCGCGTAATGGGGTTTCGGGCAAAAAGCCTTCTTTGGCATAAGCTTCAAACGGACCCAGGTAGTGCTTTAAACCGGTAACCAGGGCAACATGTTGCACGGTATGCTTTGTGGATAATACGTTTAATAAATTACGGATCATCAAACTGTTCACCCTGATATTCTCAGCTTCGGTATCGTTCCGCATCCAGCTGGTGATATAAACATGAGTTGGATACACATCTGCCAAGGCGGCTTTAAGGCTATCTATATTTAAGAGATCGGCCGAAACCGGCTTTAAATCTTTGATGTCATGGTTGGGTTTCCGGGCCAAGCCGTAGGTTATCCATCCCTTGGCAATCAGGCTTTCGGCCAAATTACTCCCGGTAATACCGCTTGCCCCAACAACTAATGCTATTTGTTCCATAATGGTGCTTGTTAATTTTATTACGGACGCAAATTGCGTAATTAACCAGAACCGGCACAGGACATACCTCACAAAAACCGTGTGCGGTAGATCACACTGTTTTTTTATGCGCCTTGAGCAGCAATAGCATTACGTTTAACACTAATGTTCGGCCATACGGCTTAGCGTTTCCCGCGAAATACCTAAGTATGACGCTATCAGTGTTTTGGGCACACGTTGTGATAGCTGGGGATATAAATGTAAAAATTGATCGTATCGCTCTTTGGCCGTTTGGCTCATCAGCGATTGGATGCGCTTTTGGAGCGCAATGTATCCGGCTTGTGTTTTTTTCCTGAAAAAGAACTCCATCTTCCTCAACTCTGCACAAAGCTTTTCCCGGTTTTCTAATGTTATCATGTACACCTGAGTATCTTCCAGGCAGTCGATGTTCAGGGTTGCATTTCCGCCGTTGTGGTAGGCTTGCGGGTCGGATATCCACCAATCCTCCATCGCAAATTGTAAAATATGGCTCTTACCCGCTTCATCTAAATAAAACGACCTTAGCAAACCCTTCACAACAAAATGGTCGTTTAGTGTCGGATTTCCCGCCTGAACAACATATTGATGCTTTTTGAAACTCTTTATAGTAAAGTGCGACAATATAAAATGAAATTCATCATCCGTAAGTTCTACGATCTTCTCAATTTGTCTACGTAAAATTTCTTCTATCCCTTGCATCAGCAATAACGTTAGCCATAGTAAACATAAGTTTAAATCGGCAAAAAGTATAAATAAGATTGATTAGAGCATAGCTATCCTTTTATGATCAGCTTAACCAAACGATCTACTCTGTATATATGTCTCATGTGGTACACGAAGAATTAGAATTAACGCCACTGGCCCGGTTATAAGTCGGGCCAGCGGTGTCTCAATATTATTTGGTTGGATTTTAAAATTTGTAGCTCAGGCTGGCTATCACTTGCCTGAGCATCTGCGGATTAACCGTAGTATAACCTATCCAATACTCTTTATTGGTTAAATTGTTAACATTTACAGCCAAACGGTATTTTTCTTTATTATAGAAAACGCCAGTGTTCAACACCGTAAATGATGGCAGGGTAAATACCCCGTTATAAGCGTTATTAATCACCTGGTTATCGCCTGAGTAATTACCGCCAAAACCAAGGCCTAATCCCTTGGCATTTCCGGCTATTAGCGTATAGCTGGCCCAAAAGTTAGCCGAGTTAGCCGGGCCCGCCGTTTGCGGCCTGCGGCCATTATCATAAGTCGGGCTCGAATTAGTCATCAGGCTATTATTATGCGAATAACCGGCCACAATGTTAAGGCCTTTAACAGGGTTGGCAATTACCTCCGCCTCAAAGCCGCGGCTATATTGTGAGCCGTCCTGAATTGAAAAATTGGCATGGCTTGGATCGGCTTTGATAATATCCTTTACCTTAATATCATAATAGCTGATGGTGCTGCTTAGTTTGCCGTTAAACACATCCAGTTTAATACCACCCTCTAATTGGTTAGCCTGTTCTGGTTTAAAGCTTTTACCGTAAAAATCGGTTCCGGGCGTTGTATTGCTAAAACCGTTCATGTAATTGCCAAACAGCGAAACATGATTTTTCACCAATTGATAAACCAAACCAAACTTTGGCGACAAGGCTACCTGGTGGTAACTATTACTGCTGGAGCCCGTTGCCGGATTATCAATGGCTTTGCTATCAAAGTAATCAATCCTTAAACTGGCCATTGCCGATAGGTTATCGGTAATGTTCAATACATCCGATACATAGGCGCTATAGGTATAATTATTATAGCGGCTGTAAGTAGTTGATAAAGGCAAGTTTTGAAACAAAGAATCTACTTTGGCTTTATTAAAGTTATTATAGGTGGGTATAGGGCCTTTTAAATTAATCACATCAAAAGCATCAGAACCAGAATTAGGATCGCTGTATTTCAGGTTAGCGGTTTGCTTTAAAAAGTCGAGCCCTATTAGTAACCTGTTACGCAGGCCCGCAATTTTAAAATCACCTGCAAAATTTTGTTGTATTTGTAAAGTATTGACATTGCCGTCGATGGCCCAAACGTCGCGCGCGATTGAATTATTACCTGCCAACAGGTAGAAGTAAGGTTCATAGCCCGAGGAACTGCTATTGGTGGTAGAAAAAGAAGTTTGCGACTGCCAGCTATCGGAGATCTTGTAATCAACCTTACCGTAAAAATTTACATTGTCTGAAGTAGTGACCAGGTCATTGGCCTGATAGGCTCGTTTATAGTTGATATTTAATTGGTCGGCACTACTCACCCCCAGATCGGCAATGGTGGATGCAAAATAGAATATCGGCGGGGTTGTACCTGTTCCGTGGCTAATTTCGGCGTCAAAAGATAAGGTTAAGCGGTCGCTAACTTTATAGCTAAAGCTGGGGTCAAAAACAAAGTTTTTGTTAAAACCATTATCCTGAAAACTGCCGGTGCTGTTATACGCGCTATTGATACGTAACAGTGCTTTTTTAGCAGAGTCTATCGGGGTATTATAATCAACGCTGATACGGTTGAAGTTGTAACTGCCGCCTGCGTATGTAATTTCGCCTGCTGTATTTTCAAAAGGCTTTTTGGTAACCCTGTTAATTAAGCCCCCAAAAGAGATGAGACTGCTGCCGTAAAGCGTACCCGATGGGCCCTTAACTACTTCGAGTTTCTCCAAATTTGCAGCATCTACGGTATTTGTAACCAAGCCGCTAATGCCGTTTCGTAAAGAAGTTTGCACCGAAAAACCGCGTAACGTAAAATAACTCCCCCCATCACCGGCCCGGCCTGTAGGTGCCCACAATCTGGTTATACCCGGCACATTCCTGATCGCGTCGTCCGCAGAAAACACCGCTTGCTCCTGCAATAACTCTTTCCCCACACTGCTGTAAACCTGCGGATTCTCCAGGTTATCCAGCGGCATTTTAGCTACATCATCACTGCGCTTGCGTACAAACTTATTGGTTTTTTCGCCGTTAACGCTGATTTCGCGTAGTGAGCTTACATTTGCCGACACCACAATTACCGGAACTTGCGTAAGCCGCCCTGTAATTACGCTAACAGGCAATTCCTGGTTTCTGAGATTGACGTGGGATACTACCAGGGTATAACTCCCTGCCGGAACGCGGAACTGGAATTTACCGTCATCGTTAGTAACCGTACCGTAGTTGGTTCCTTTTAACACAACCGATACATTTTCGGCAGGTTCATTTTTATTCGTCACGATTCTTCCCCGAATAGTGCCCCGTACCTGTTGGCCGAGCGCGGTTAAAGAACAAACAAGCAGCAGAAGGAATGCCGATAAGGTTTTGAGGTAATTGTATTGCTTCATTTATTTAGACTAATTTTAAATAAGGCCAAAACTACAACCAGCAAACCTTAAAAACAAATTATTTTTATTTAAACTGGATACAATTAAAATTAACTGCCTTTTGCTTTAGTGACGCTACTTTTTTTTGCTCTTGGTCTCCACAACAAAATACATTGAGCTTTACAACAAAACCCACCCTTGCAAGCAGGCCTATCTTTGTGGTATAAAATTCAGATAATATGACAAAGATTTGGTTTATAACAGGCAGCTCCAGAGGATTGGGGCGCAGCCTTACAGAAGCAGTGCTGGCTAAGGGAGATCAGGTGGCGGCAACAGCCCGCAAGCCGGAACAATTAAATGACCTTGTTGAAAAATATCCGGGGCAAATTTATCCTATTCAATTGGATGTAACCCAGCACAACGAGATTGATCAAGCGGTAACCGACGCTATAGCCAAGTTTGGAAAAATTGATGTATTGGTAAATAACGCGGGCTTTGGTATCATTGGCGCGGCAGAAGCTTTTACAGATGACCAGGTAAAGAGCCAGTTGGAAACTAACCTGTACGCGCCTATCCAAGTTACCCGCGCGGTATTGCCCTATATGCGCAAGCAACGCTCAGGCCGCATTTTACAAATCAGTTCGATAGGTGGCCGGGTGGGCAACGCAGGCTTAACCATGTACCAGGCTGCCAAATTTGGATTGAGCGGATTTAGCGAAGCATTGGCCAAAGAGGTAGCGCCGCTTGGCATCCATGTAACCAGTGTTGAGCCGGGTGGTTTCCGCACCGATTGGGCCGGTGCATCCATGACTTATGCGCCACCGGTAGAAGGTTATGAATTAACAGTTGGCCAAAGAGCCGATTATATTTTGAGTGGTAAATTTGTACCGATGGGCGATCCGGAAAAGGCAGCCAAAGTTATTTTGGAACTGGCAAACCACCCTGAACCGCCGGTGCATTTGGTATTAGGCAGCGAAGCCATTGCCATACTAAAACAAGCCAATGCCGCCAGGCAGGCCGAGATGGAAAAATGGATGATGGTTAGCACATCCACGGATCATGATGAATCGTCAAACTTCTTGGAAACAGCATTGGGCAAGGCGATGTTGAAGTAGTATTGCGATGGGCGTATTGCGATGCCCATCGATTTGATCTATATGATGATTAACGTGCAGGTATTTTATACGATATATGGTTACCGGCAGAAAGCCGCCTTGATTATGTTATCTTTAAATATGCAAATGTCTCCATACTCCTATCTCAATACCCATATCTGATCACATGGAAGAATCGCCAAAAATCTTATATTCCTGCTATGCGCATATCAGCCGTGATGGTGAGCAGTTTATACCCAACCATGTGTTTAGCTACATCGTATCAGGAAGCCAGGAAATGCAGGTTGGCGATCAAAATTTTCACTTTAAAGCAGGGGATTTCAGATTTTTCAGAAAAAACCAGTTGTGCCGGTTTGAGAAGCAACCACCCCCAGGCGGGGAATTTATCTCGGTATCCATAGAGATGGACCAGGATACCTTACGCAGCTTCAGTGCCGAGCATAACCTGCATATGACAAATGCTTATACAGGAGAAAACACTTTGCTACTCCAGCCCAAACCGTTGTTAACAAACTACATCGACTCGTTAAGGCCTTACCTTCATCATACCGGCAAGCTCAACAAATTACTGACTACGCTGAAGGTTAAAGAATGTATTATGCTATTGCTGGAAACCAACCCGGCATTACAGGATGCTTTGTTTGATTTTAGTGAACCTGGTAAAATTAACCTGGAAGCCTATATGAACCAGAATTATAAGTTTAATGTTGATATTAATCGTTTTGCCTACCTCACCGGCAGGAGCCTGGCTACTTTTAAAAGAGATTTTGAGAAGATATTCCATATACCGCCCAACCGCTGGCTGCAACAAAAACGATTAGATGACGCCTACTATCTCATTAAAGAAAAAAAACGAAAATCGTCCGAAGTTTACCTTGAAGTGGGCTTCAAAGATTTCTCACATTTTTCGTTCGCATTTAAAAAGGCTTTCGGTATAGCACCGTCACGGCTAACAAGCCAACCTGTGGATAAGCGCTTTTAAAAAACAACCGCATAGCGCAGCGATGTACGTAGGTAAGAATAGCGCGAATTAACATCGTCCTGCAGTTTATACTTGCCGTTCAGCACAAAATATCCAGGTTCGGCACAAATAGAAAGCCCTTTAACAAACATATAGCTCAACTCGCCCGAAACGGTATGTAAAAAAGAATGGGACGAATTGCCATCAACGGTTTTGAGCCATCCGCCCCGGTAGTTGACGGTCATGAAAAGTTTATCGGCAAAGCTGATTCCACCGGTGCCGCTATAACTTAGGCCTGATCCGTAATCGTAATTTCGGCCTTTATAAAAATAAGGATCGGGCACGGCGGCCAATATAATTGGGCCTACTCCTACCGAAGTATTAACTTTCACTTTACTCGAGAGATTGAAGTTGGTAAACAGATTGAACTTAACACTTTGTCCGCTATAAAAAAACGAGCGATTGCGGATGTAATCGTAATTGGCAGATAATACCCCCACCTGCTGGTAATGATTATTTGAACCTATTTTCCAGCCAATCAACGAGCCGTACACGCTTATGATATTTACTTTTGAGCTATCATCTTTACCGAATTCTGTATTGATATAGATGTTGCTGAATGGCTCCTTATAGTTTTCGTAAGAGTTTCCGTACAAAAATTTAGCATGGCCGTACCAGCCGGGCTTACCATTATTACTTCCCTCTATACGCCTAAGCCCGGCATCAAATTCGGCGCTTATTTTGGTAGAATCTCGGCTTACGGGGTTAGCCGCTACCCTACCCCAACGGCCATCCAGCAAGCGCGATAAACCATTCATCGGATTAACCACAAAGCCCAAAACCTCGCTTACCTGCCTTTTAAAGCCCCGGGCACGGTTATTAATAATGCGGTTGGAAAGGCGATAGGTCATCTCGCCCAATACGATGCCGCCAAAACTGGTATTCACAAAATCATTGGGTGACGGTGCCTGGTTTTCGGCAGCTGTTTCCCAGATATAGCTCCCTACAAAAGCCGCAGGTGCGGCTTCCCAGAAAGTATAACCATTGGCCCTGAACGCGCTAAAAAAGTAACTACCATGGTAAGGGTGCCCAAACTGGTTAGTACCAAAAGGGTCATTATCAAACGCCCAGCTCCCGGGGTTTAGGTTATGCCCAACTGTTTTAAAAGAAATTTGGGCGTAATCGGCGTTCTTAATAAACTTATCAAATGTCCAGGGCAATACCTCCATTAACACTAAAAAACCCGCTGCCTTGGCAAATTTCTTTTGATGGGTAATGGTATCCGGCAAATCTGTTTTTAAAGCTCTTTTAGGCATGGTATCCATAGCCAACGGTTGCCCAATACCAATAATTTGCTGTGCAAAAAGTGCGGGGGGTGTACAAAAAATCAAACCTAATAAACAGGTTAGGGAGATTGCAATTAATTTAAATGTTTTTTGTTTAGTAAGGTGTAGCGCCATTCTCTTGATCAACAACTACAGTAACGATGTATAGCCATCGCCAACCGGTTGCTTATATTACACCATAAAGCAAGTTTTACAAAATTTTGTTTTGTAATTCTCGTCCATTAATCATGATTGAACCCATAATTGAATTATGGCTGTTATAAATCACATTATCTATGGTAGCTTATGGATTAACAGTCCGGCCATTTTAATCAGATAAGCAATTGATTAATAAACAATTAAAACAAAAACGGCTCTTATCACGAATAGTATGGGTAAATTGAAAAACAAACCAACAAATTACTGTTCATAATAACGAAATGCTAACTCATTGATTGTCAATGATAAATTCTCTAATTATGTCATCCCGACGGAAGGAGGGATCTTTTGCGCGCAGTAAGTCCACAGCATATCAGGTGCGCTGGTAATCAATGTGCTATTCTTGCTCCAACAATCAGTATTCTTAATTTTGAGCATCGGCACGCTCAGTCGCCGCGTGAAGGGCTGTTACGTTATTCACCTGTTGTTTGTTTTTGGTGTGAATGATTGCTAACGCAATTTGTCTTGACACAAAAGTAACCAAAACCGACCATAGGGAGCTCATGAACACCTTAAAAAAACAACCAACAGGTGAATAACGTCAAGACTGCCCGATCCTTCCGCCCACACGGCAACACCCGGCCCGGCGTGCAGTCTGGCCTTTGCGCACTTTGCCTGTGTACAAGAGAAGATCAAGGAGGTTCAAAACATCATCGCCATTTTTTTCGGCTGGCCGGGCTTGTTACTTATGAAGGTATAGGATATTGATAATCAATGGTTAAATTAAAAATAAGATCTTAAAAAAGTAGGGGAATTTCACGAAAAATATCATAGTAAAATATTGGCTTAGCCTATCACTTACAAATCGATTTTTTAGTACCCATACAAAGCGTCATAGAGTCACAAAAACATCCTCATAAACAATACTGTTTCAATGAGGATGTTTTTAAATTTAAAATAGCGAATAAGCTCGCCGTAAAACCTTACTCCGGTTTAACGTAAGCCCTTTAAGCGCTTATTTTTTAATGAGCCTTACTTCATATACACCGGCTGTCATAGAACCATCCGCCGCCTGGAACTTAACTTGAAGAACTCCATTGGATGATTTTAAAACATCTGCCGGGATAGGATAATCTTCGGTATAAAACCCATTGCCTTTACTGCCATCCGCGGTAACCTGTGCTACCTGCTGGTTGTTTACCAGGATAGAAAAGTGCCTGTCTATATCCCTGCCGAAATAAGTAACCCTAAGGCTGCCTGTCTCTTTATTTTTATCCTTGAGCTGATAACTGAACCAGCCCCTCGCATCGCGCCAATGGCGGTCGCGGTTAACGCCCGTGCCTGATTTTTCGCTTTCAATAAAATGGTCTGATTCTGGCTGTTGTTCCCCGGCGTTCACCATATCTATGGTTATAGCTGCAAGCCGCTGGGCGGCGGCATCTTCTTCGGCCATTTTTTTCTGTATACCGGCCAGACTTTCGGGTGTTTCCCTTTGCCAGTAAATCACATAACGGGCATCGTGAATTTTATAAAAAGGGATTAGTTTTAACGAACTGTAACGGGCCGGATAAATCAGCTTTTGTGCGCGGTAGGTTAATGGTTCTCCGGCAACGGGGTCAATTAATTCGGCATCATGCAGGCTGGCATTCACAAACATGGGCATATTTTGCAAGGGGTATAGTTTGCCTTGCGCTGCATGCCCCATCCTGCTGTCGTCGGCTAATAGCCCGCGCATGTTAGTGGTATCAAGCACAGCGGCCAAAACTATAGGGCCGTGCAAAACAGCCTCGTAATTTAAACCATCGGGCAATTGCTCGGTTGTAGTTTGCATGGGCAGGGTAACACCAATTACGTCTCCCTTTTTCCATACTCGGTTGATGCTTACATAGGCGGAAGATTTTGCACTTACTTTTATTGGTGTGCCATTAACCGTCACCTTGAGCGCTCCGGTGTGCACCCACGATGGATACCTGATATTGATGGCGAAGGCCCCTGGTCTAACCGCGTTAATGGTGATGGATGTTTTTTCCTCCTCCGGAAAATTGGTGTGCTGGGTAAGCACAAGTCCTTTTTGTTTCCAGTTTAAGGTAGATGGAATAAATAAATTAACAAACACGTTATTTTGATCGTGAGCGTAGATCATCTCGCCATACTTGGCATGGTTTTCCATGCCCGAGCCCACACAGCACCACATACTGGTTTGCGGCTGCGAGTACACCCGGTAATGACCGGGCCGCATTGGGGTGAAATAAACAAAGCCGCCGCCCGGCCGCTCTGTCGACAGGATATGGTTGTACAAAGCGCGCTCATAGTAATCGATATAACTAACCCTGGGATCCGATAGGTAAAGATCTTCGGTAAGCTTCAACATATTGTAAGTATTGCAGGTTTCGGGTCCCTGCTCAGTTGTTATCATCGACGAAAAATCGTTCGAGGGATTAAAATGCTCCCTGACGCTGTTACCGCCGATGGCCACTGTGCGGTGCTGCACTACCGTTTGCCAGAAAAATTGCGCCGCTTTGTTATAATTGCTGTCGGCAGTAACATCCGATATCCTTTTAAAACCGATCACCTTCGGGATTTGGGTATTGGCATGCAGGTTGTTTAATTTATCCTGCCCTTGCTCCAGCGGCTCCAGGATAGCCTGGTGCGAAAAACTATAAGCCGCGGTTAAATATTTTTTATCCCCGGTAAGGGCATACACATCTGCCAGTACTTCGTTAACACCGCCATGCTCTGTTTTTAACATTTCCTGCATTTTTTGCGGTGTGATACTGGTAGCGATCATTACAAACCAGTCGGCAAACTTAATCAGCATTACCTTAGCCGTTTCGTTCCCGGCATAGGTATAGGCATCACGAAGGCCGGCAAATGTTTTATGGATATTGTAAAATGGAACCCATTTTTTATTAATGGCGCCAACGTCGCCTTGCATTACCGCGGCCCAAAGCTCCTTACTACCCGGTACACCACCAACATAGCCATTGCCGTTTTTATCCTGGCATATCTTCAATTCGGCTATCATGTAATTAAGCCTGTCTAACGCTTGCTTATCACCAGTAGAGGCATACATCATGGCTAAGGCCGACAGGTAATGCCCACCAATATGACCGTCCAGACCGGAATTTTCCCAGTTGGTATAGCTCTCAGCCTTGGGTTTTAAGCCCGCTTCGCGAAGATAAGGAGCAAGCAATTTATCCGGCGATAACTGCATCATGTATTTAAGATCGGCATTTTCGGCATCGTTAAAAATACCGGGCAACAGCTTCACCTCCTGTAAACGAAATGTTTTAAGTTGGGCTGGTGATTGCGCGCAAAGCGAAACTGAAAGAAATAAATAGCCTGCAATCAAAGATAATCTCATACGCTTAATGGTTTATACTGCACAAATAATTTTTGAAGCTTTAGCCTGGCAAGCAAAGCATAAATTATAATTGGCTTTTGTGTGGCACTAATATCATAAACATTAATTGTAAAAACAACATTTAATATTATTTTAAAGATACTATAAGACTATATTTCGCAAAGTCAATTTGTCGCAGATTATTTATTTTGGGGGGGGGATTGTGACACATATGTAGAGCAGGTCATCATTTTGAGATAGCACACCTAACGGTTCAAAAGAATTGGGTTGTATTTGAATTAGGGATATCACCGCTTAGGGTCACTCTAAATTATGTTTTTTTGAATGGCATCGATTGACGTATTTGGCGCTCACATCACACTTGAGAATAATTAATTTAGTTTACTGTATAATTATTGTTGCCCTCAAGTTCAATTTGGTTCTGGTCGATGATTTTAAATGAATTGTAGCGGTAATATACGCTGAAGCCCAAAACTTCCGATTCGTACACTTTGGGTTAGAGGTTTTGTTCGCATCGCCAAAACTTACTTTCGGCGACTACCAGTACCTCATTAAGCCGTTTTAGCCCGTCATCAACTAAGATAATAAAACTATCTGCCCCAAATTCTCAGTAACCGATAAATAATTTTATTTTTACAGCCGTAAACAAAATACTACAATGGCATACAACTTATTAAAAGGTAAAAAAGGGATCATCTTTGGCGCGTTGGACGAAAATTCTATCGCCTGGAAAACCGCTCAAGCATGTCATGCTGAAGGCGCCGAACTGGTATTAACCAATGCACCTATCGCCCTGCGCATGGGTACTATCAATAAACTGGCTGAAGAAATTAACGCACCGGTTATCCCGGCAGACGTTACTATAACCGAAGATATTGAAAACCTGCTTACCAAAAGCATGGAACATTTTGGTGGCGGTGTAGATTTTATTTTACACTCCATAGGCATGAGCATCAATGTGCGTAAAGGCATTCACTATACCGAGAACAATTACGAGTTTACCCATAAGGGCCTTGATATATCGGCACTGAGCCTGCACCGTGTTTTAGCAACAGCCATGAAGATGGATGCCATTAACGAGTGGGGATCTGTAGTAGCCTTAACTTATATTGCTGCCCAGCGCGTATTCCCGGACTATAACGACATGACCGATAACAAAGCGTATTTAGAAAGTATTGCCCGCAACTTTGGCTACCAATATGGGGTTAAAAAGAATGTGCGCGTTAATACCATATCGCAATCGCCAACACGTACCACAGCAGGCTCGGGCGTTAAAGGCTTCGACGGCTTTATCAGCTATGCTGAAAAAATGAGCCCTCTTGGCAATGCCACCGCTCAAGAGTGTGCTAATTACTGCGTATCTCTATTTTCCGACCTTACCAAAATGGTAACTATGCAAAACCTCTTTCACGATGGTGGTTTCTCTTTTACCGGAGTTAGCCAGGCGGTTATTGAGCAAATGGAAAAATAGCTTAACAGCATACCACAAAAAAACCTCAGCCCATATCCGGCTGAGGTTTTTTTTGTGGTATAAACCCGGTTAATTTACAGAGCGGATGTTATCAAAACTATTTTAACAATAATTGAACCCGGCGGTGTAACGGTCGACACACCGTCAGAGGCCTGAATATCGATAGTAATTTTGCCTACGCTATGACTAAAACTGTAGGCAACACCGCTGTAAACTTCGGGTATTTGTTCGTAAGTTGTTCCGTCAAACGTAGCATAAACTAACACAGCTCCGTATTTATTAAAATAGTCATCAATTTCGGGCATGCTGATGGTGGTAGAATAAGTTTTACCGCTATCAGATGTAGCCCACGCACTACGTGCAATTGAAGTAACAATGGTTTGATTTGGAGTTACCTCTTGAACGGATTTGGTGCAGGATGAAAATAAAAGCAACAAGGGGATAAATAGAAATGATAAATAAAGCTTCATAGGTTTGATGGTTGCCGACTTATAAGCCGATTATGGAAAATGCCTCCGACAAAAATCAGAGGCATTTTATTTATTGATTAATATTTAAAAGCGATCAGTCCTTTTTCTCCTCTTCTTCCTGCTTCCGCTCGCCGCCGGTGTGTTTGCCAATTACTTTTATCTCGTTGGTTTCCTTGTCAAAATCAACATCCATAATTTCACCTTCAACTAATTCACCTTTCAAAATCTCTTCGGCAATCGGATCTTCCAGGTATTTCTGGATAGCACGTTTTAACGGACGAGCTCCAAATTGCGAATCGAAACCTTTTTCGGCAATAAATTCTTTGGCGTTCTCTGTCAGCTTAATATCGTAACCTAAAGCGTGTACTCTACCAAACAATGATGCTAACTCAATATCGATAATTT
Source organism: Mucilaginibacter paludis DSM 18603 (assembly GCF_000166195.2). Classification (NCBI taxonomy): domain Bacteria; kingdom Pseudomonadati; phylum Bacteroidota; class Sphingobacteriia; order Sphingobacteriales; family Sphingobacteriaceae; genus Mucilaginibacter; species Mucilaginibacter paludis. The sequence continues at coordinate 4,517,595 of NZ_CM001403.1, read as the reverse complement.
TGAATATCTCTTCTTTACCCAAAGAGTTAAACACGATGACATCATCAATACGATTTAAGAACTCGGGTGCAAAGGCACGTTTCAAAGCGCTTTCAATCACACCTCTTGAATGCGAATCAGCCTGATTTACCTTGGCAGCGGTGCTAAAACCAACGCCTTGCCCAAAATCTTTCAACTGGCGGGCACCAATGTTTGATGTCATAATCACGATGGTGTTTCTGAAATCAACCTTGCGACCTAAAGAATCAGTCAACTGGCCTTCGTCTAACACCTGCAACAGGATATTAAATACATCAGGGTGCGCTTTTTCAATCTCATCCAACAACACTACCGAGTATGGTTTTCTGCGTACCTTTTCGGTTAGCTGTCCGCCTTCTTCGTAACCTACATACCCCGGAGGCGCTCCTACCAAACGCGATACCGCAAATTTTTCCATGTATTCACTCATGTCAATCTGGATCAAAGCGTCTTCGGTATCAAACATAAAGCGGGCAAGCTCTTTAGCCAATTCCGTTTTACCAACACCTGTAGGTCCCAAAAATATAAAGCTACCTATTGGCTTCTTCGGATCTTTTAATCCGGCACGGGTACGCTGGATAGCTTTAGCTAATTTTTTAATGGCATCATCCTGGCCGATAATCTTATCGGCAACCTTTTCGGCCATGTTCAGCAGTTTCTGGCTGTCAGCCTGTCCAACACGCTGTACAGGTATACCTGTCATCATTGATACTACTTCGGCTACATTATCCTCGGTAACAGTATAACGTTTTGATTTGGTTTCGGCTTCCCAAACCGCTTTGGCTTGTTCAAGTTCTTCCAGTAAATGTTTTTCTGTATCGCGAAGCTTGGCGGCTTCCTCGTATTTTTGACTGCGGACTACTTTGTTTTTTTCGATCTTGATCTGTTCAATCTTCTGTTCAACATCCAATATATTTTGAGGCACATGGATATTGGTTAAGTGAACGCGTGATCCCGATTCGTCTAAGGCATCAATAGCCTTGTCAGGTAAAAACCTGTCGGTAATGTAACGGGCGGTTAAGGCAACACAAGCATTGATAGCTTCAGGAGTATAGGTAACACCATGGTGCTCTTCGTATTTTTCCTTAATGCGGTTCAATATTTCAATGGTTTCATCAGGTGTAGCTGGTTCAACCATCACTTTTTGAAAACGACGGTCTAAAGCGCCATCCTTTTCAATATACTGACGATATTCATCCAACGTAGTGGCACCGATGCATTGGATTTCTCCACGGGCTAAGGCCGGTTTAAACATATTTGATGCATCTAACGAACCAGAAGCTCCGCCAGCACCAACAATGGTATGAATCTCATCGATAAACAAAATTACATCCGGCGATTTTTCAAGCTCGTTCATTACGGCCTTCATTCTTTCCTCAAACTGGCCGCGGTATTTGGTACCGGCCACCAATGAAGCTAAATCAAGCGTAACTACACGTTTGTTAAATAATACCCTTGACACTTTACGTTGTACTATGCGTAAAGCTAATCCTTCGGCTATCGCCGATTTACCAACACCAGGTTCACCGATGAGGATAGGGTTATTCTTTTTACGACGGGATAGGATTTGCGATACCCTTTCAATTTCCTTCTCACGGCCAACAATCGGGTCAAGTTTGCCATCCTCGGCGGCCTTGGTTAAATCGCGGCCAAAGTTATCTAAAACCGGAGTTTTTGATTTAATGTCCGACACTTTCTTAGGCTGGCTGAACGATTCTTCCTCTCGGAAATCATCATCTCCGCCGGTTGAAGAACCAGGCATCTCGTCAGTAACGTCGTTTTTATGCGAATCCACTTCCCCTTTAAATATTTCGTAATTTACGTTAAACTGCATCAGTATTTGCGATGCAATATTATCTTCATCACGTAATATCGATAGCAGCAGATGCTCCGTACCAATCACGTCACTTTTAAAAATCTTAGCTTCCAGGTAAGTTATCTTCAATACCTTTTCAGCCTGTTTGGTTAAAGGTATACTGCCAATATTAACATTCGTTCCCGATGTTCCTTTTACAGCATCCTCTATTGCGCGGCGAAGGCGGGCGGTATCAACGGCCAAGCTTTTTAACAGCTTAATTGCAACACCATCACCATCGCGGATAAGCCCTAACAAAAGATGTTCTGTCCCTATATAATCATGGCCAAGGCGCAGGGCCTCTTCTCTGCTGTATGAGATGACATCTTTAACACGGGGCGAAAATTTAGCTTCCATATATAATACCTTTCAAGTGTTTGAACGTTCTAAGCTATAAAATAGTTTTTATTACCAGACCGTAATTTCTTTAACATATCAACAACGCTGCCAAGCTTTTTTGTGGTTTAAAAACAGACATTATAATGATATAACGTGCAATTATTACTAATTTAACCTTACAAACCAAATAAAAGCGGCCTACACGGTAAATATAAACAGGCATTTTGGTTAAAACAAGAAAGTGCGGCAACAATAATTTGATATAAAACAGCCTTTTATCAAGTAATCAGGGCCATTACAGGAAAATAAGTCACTATCTGCCAAATAGACAGGCCGACAAATAAACTTTAAAATCGCATCAAAATCAATTTAATTTACCTTTTATTAAATTAATTAAAACTTAAATATATCATTCTGAATAGCGTACAACACCAAGCCGGTTCTTGATTTGATCGTCAATTTCTGAAAAAGAGACTCACGATAATTATCAACAGTACGCGGGCTTACAAACATCAGGTCGGCTATTTCTTTATAAGTTAATTCGGAACAGGCTAATTTTAAAAATTCCATCTCCTTTTTAGTGATGTCTAAAACGGGTTCGTGTTGAGTAACCGAGCGAAGTAATTTTCCCGAAACGAGGTCGTTAATATACACTCCCTTTTGATGGATGGTTTTAATGGCCTCCAGCAAATCCCGCGGTTTAGACTCTTTTAAAACATAGCCGCCGGCACCGCATTTAATCATCTCAATTACAGCCTTATCGTCCTCAAACATACTTAGTGCAAGCACTTTAATTTCAGGATACCTCGCCCTTACCCACTTTGTGGCTTGATAGCCGTCCATCACCGGCATATTGATATCCATCAATATCACCTGGGGCAGTGGAGCCTTAGCCAGCATCTGTTGAAGCTGCTCGCCATTGCTGGCTTCAAAAACAACATGCAACTCATCAAACTCGCTCATTAAAGCGGCAACTCCTCGCCTAAAAAGGGTATGATCATCTACAATAGCGATATTAATCTGCTCAGTTTCCATTGCTTAAGGATATGGAATAAAAATAATAATTTGGGTACCTTCACCGGGTTGCGAAGTAATTTTTGCCTCACCCCCAACTATGGCCGCGCGCTTGTTGATATTCTGTAAACCCATGCCGGCCTGCTCTGCCGGTAAACTACCCGCGATAAATCCAATACCGTTGTCATTAATTTGCAACCTTAGCTGGCCGTCCAGGTAAGCCAGGCTGATATTAATTTGAGTAGCCCGTGCATGTTTGATAACATTGTTCAAGGTTTCCTGCAGGATGCGAAAAAGAACCAGGTTTTTGTTATGATCGCCGGATGCGGGAATGTCGCCGTTGCAAAGGTAAGTGATTTGATACATACCCGATTTTTCGAGCCAGTTAATCTGATGGCGGATGGCTTCAGGCAGGCCTAACATCATCAACTGATCGCCCTGTAGCAACTTGCCAAGTAACCTCATTTCCTTGATTGACTGTAGGGTGAGATCAAGAGCCGTATCGATTTTCTGCTGCGCCTTGCCGGGATTGATCAATTCGACCGAGCTTAATGTTAGCGAGGTCAGGCTTAACAACTGCCCGATGTTATCGTGAAGATCGGCACCGATGGTTTGCATGGTTTGTTCCTGAACTTCGCACTGGGTTTTTAGTATTTCGGCATCGAAAGCTATTTTCATCTGGGCTTTTTCTTCAAGATGTTTTTTTTTGCGATTATTATATACCAGAATATAAACGATGATAGAAGCCGGCGCCAATAAGAAGATGAGTGTTGTAATGATGATTAAACTTTTGATGTCAGCCATTTCCTGCAAATAAATGAGTAACTCCAGCAACCGTATAAAATCACATTAAGAACAATATAGATATAGTACGTTATGGCGTGCTTGGGCGTAATCATGATGCCTGCTAATTTTCCGCGAAACAAATTGATGGCCGTGTTGCCAAAATAAAAAAACAAAACGCCGCAAACCCACCAAAAATCAGCCGAATACTGGAGCCTGATATAGGTATCTTCTTGTAGTAATAAATAAAAATAAAAAAGAGAATAGACCGTAAAAAACACGGACATGGAATTGTAGCATAAAATATTAAATCGTAAAAAACCGTGTTGAAACAAGTCGTAAGCATAAAATAAAATTAAAACAACAAGCCCGCCGATTATCGGGGGCCTGTTGTTTTTATACTTACTTAACAGACTGGAAAACATAAAGCTCGTAAAAACGATATGGCAAACCAATAGAATGTTATACGGCCATTGGTTAGGCTGATGCTCCCGCTTTAAGTAAATTCCAATAAACTCAACTATACAAGTTATCAGAAGATAGATGGGTATAATCCTCCATGGCAACTCCATATCTCTCGACAAACAAAAGATCGCAACCAAAAAGCATTGTATCTCAAAAGCGGTAGAAAACGTAATATAATTTAACATTTTAATATTTGATAGTTGTTAATTGCAAACATCGGGGCATAGCTCCCCTTCGTCATATCCCCCACCATGAATGATAGGTGGAGGTGCAAATGCCTGAGTCTTCTGCATCTTCTCCTGTATGTTTTGAACCCCAAGTATCGTTTTGGTCTTCTGTACCTTTTTTGCCTTCTGTATTTGTGGCATCACCTGTACCTTTGCGGTATCACCGCAAAATCCATTAGGTAAATATTGTTCCAAACAGTCAGGGTAATCTCTATCCATTTGACCCGCGGATTGAGTGGGCATTAAAATAAAAACATCCCTGGGATTCTTTTTCTTCGCTTTTTTACTTACAAGGCCTTTGCCCTCGTAAATTCTTAAACCACTAAAATGATGACTGGCATCTGCAATTACACTAAAAAGTGAAGTTAAAAAACAATAGGGAAACCATTCGCTTTTAGTATTATAAACAGAGTCGTCTCTGTTACTATTATTCTCGCAACGGGCTTGTACCCATTTGTAAGCTAAACCGCTTGTAAGGAAGTGTCCGCTGGGATTTCCGCAAGTCCCCTCTGCTGGAGCATTGGCGTTATATAGAAAGCCGCCATGTTTCATAACCTGGGTTGCATTGCCATTAGATAATAAACCAGCTTCCACATTTAAAAAACTGGCCGTATGGGTATAATAATCCACATGTGTGCTAATAGTCGAATCGGTAAATGGCCTGCTAACTGTAGAAACCAGGAGTAATTTAGTTTTAAGTTTGGTAGTACCTGCTGCAGGTTTATCACAACCAAAATAAAAACGAACACCATCTGTATTTTTGCTGGCATGTTCAGCTATTAATAAGTTATTAATAGCACGTATTTGATCTACACTGTACCATACCGACAGGGACTTTGGACCAACATCCTTAAGATAATTACTATCAAAATTGGCAATCATTTGCCTGGCAGTTACTTCGTCAATGCCATTCAGCGTTTTGTTTACAGTTACTTGCCGGGTTTTTCTTTCCGGGGCGTTGTCAAAGCGCAGAAATAAAAACGCAACGCTAAGTAAAGCACACAATCCCAGTAATAGTTTTTTCATGGTGTTTAGGTTTAATAGTTAATTAATTGTGATTAAGTACCTCTAAAATCCGAATTAACATTCACAAATACAACGCGTTTACACTTATTTAATACCGTAAAAATACGGGTAAAAGAAAAGTTGGTTATACGGTGATTTGCTTTTGATATCGAACCGAAATTTGACGCTATCAACATTAAATAACCTTTAATCTCAAAACCATGAACACCAGCGAAATTCTAACCAACGCAAACAACATCAGCCTTGATACGGCAGCAATTGACCAAAACAAATTCTGCCAATTATGGCCGACAGTAAAAGAAGGCCTTGAAATACTTGCCGGATTAATCAAAAACCCGATTGTGAAATTAACTATTAACGGTATTATTGCCGCAGGCGACGCCATTATTGGAAAGATCTGTGGTTAACAATCACCCGGGTTTATTGCCTTAACAACGGCCACCTGCCCATGGCGTTATTCAATTACGATTTCTTGCAAAGGCGCTAACACACAATTTTATAAAGTTACTTTTTAGCGACTTACGCGCCTTTGCAAGAATTTAGGAAAGGTGATGTTTACCGGTCTGCATCGGTAAACATCACCTCCATTACTTTTAATCTTCAAGCGATCAATTTTCCGCCCTTTAACTAATCACTTATTTCCCGATATTTGAATCTCTCAAATATTGACTATGGCAGACGAAAAGATCATTTTTTCAATGGCAGGGGTAAACAAAATTTATCCGCCTCAAAAACAAGTTTTAAAAAATATCTACCTCTCTTTTTTTTACGGAGCTAAAATAGGCGTTATCGGTTTAAACGGCTCGGGTAAATCGTCCGTGTTAAAAATCATTGCCGGTTTAGATAAATCATACCAGGGCGAGGTTGTTTTTTCGCCGGGCTATACCGTAGGCTACCTGGCCCAGGAGCCAGAGCTCGATCCCAACAAAACAGTTAGAGAGGTGGTTGAGGAAGGTGTATCAGAAACCACTGCGGTTTTAAAGGAATACGAAGAGATTAACGAAAAATTTGGCTTACCCGAAGTTTACGAGGATGCCGATGCGATGGATAAGCTACTGGCGCGGCAGGGCGAGCTACAGGATATTATTGACGCTACCAATGCCTGGGAGCTGGATACCAAGCTGGAACGTGCTATGGATGCCCTGCGCTGCCCTGAGCCGGATGCCAAAATTTCGGTTTTATCGGGAGGAGAGCGCAGGCGCGTTGCTTTATGCCGCCTGTTGTTAAAAGAGCCCGATGTACTTTTGCTTGATGAGCCTACCAACCACCTGGATGCCGAATCGATCGACTGGCTGGAACAGCACTTAAAACAATATAAGGGTACAGTGATAGCGGTAACCCATGATCGTTACTTTTTGGATAATGTGGCTGGCTGGATTTTGGAGCTTGACCGCGGAGAAGGCATCCCCTGGAAAGGAAACTATTCGTCGTGGCTTGATCAGAAAGCCAAGCGACTGGCGCAGGAAGAGAAGACAGAAAGCAAACGCCAGAAAACTCTGGAGCGCGAGCTGGAATGGGTACGAATGGCGCCAAAGGCCCGCCATGCCAAATCAAAAGCACGTTTATCAAACTATGATAAATTAGCATCGGAGGATGGTAAGGAGCGCGAAGATAAACTGGAATTGTTCATCCCGCCAGGACCAAGGTTAGGTAACGTAGTTATTGAGGCTACCAATGTAAGCAAGGCTTACGGCGATAAAGTGTTATTTGATAACCTGAGCTTCTCGTTACCGCCAGCCGGTATTGTGGGTATCATTGGCCCTAACGGCGCGGGTAAAACAACCCTATTCCGCTTAATTACCGGCCAGGACCAACCCGATGCCGGAACTTTCCGCGTTGGCGAAACTGTGGCACTTGGCTATGTTGACCAGCTGCATGACGACCTGGATCCTAATAAATCGGTTTGGGAAAACATCACCGATGGCCTGGAAACCGTAATGCTGGGCAATCGGCCGCTTAACTCAAGGGCTTATGTATCCAAGTTTAACTTTAACGGCGCCGACCAGCAAAAAAAGGTGAATGTATTATCGGGCGGGGAACGTAACCGGGTGCATTTGGCTATCACGCTGAAAAAAGGTTCAAATGTGTTGTTACTGGATGAGCCCACCAATGATATCGACGTGAACACATTGCGCGCCTTGGAAGAGGCTTTGGAAAATTTTGCGGGCTGCGCAGTAGTGATCAGTCACGACCGTTGGTTTTTAGATAGGATATGTACCCACATTCTGGCCTTTGAAGGCGATTCGCAGGTTTACTTTTTTGAAGGCAATTATAGCGATTACGAAGAGAACCGTAAAAAACGACTTGGAGATATTGCTCCTAAAAGAATCAGATATAAAAAGCTGGCCGGGTAAAACAAAAAACAGCGATGAGAACAAAAATCTCATCGCTGTTTTATTTTAGCAATATATGATCAATGATAATGCCGGTTGGGTTGAGTCAATTCATTAATGCCAATGGAGAATATTACAATTCGGCTCAACAATCCGGAATATTTCCCTTGACCCAACATACAGCTATTCCTCTTACTTAACGCCAAAAGGCGCTACTAAAGCAACAACTTGTGCCATGGTTAAAGGCTCATCAAACGCCTCGGTGGCTGCATTTACAGATATGGTTGAACCTGCTGTGGCACCTGTTAGTTTGGTAATATCAACCGTAGCCTGTACAGTTAAATCCTCACCAGCGTAGTTGTTGGCAACGCCGGGAAAGCCCGTATCGTTGTTACCGGTAATCCATGATTTTGGCGTATTGCCACCGGCTAATTTTCTGCGCATAAAACGGATGTGCGACGCGTGACGAGCCTCAACCGAGTGAATATTAAGAGCGGCTTGCAAATAATCACTACCCATTAAGTTTGGAGCCTGCCCTTTGTAGGCGCGCACGCCTGTATCTTCAAAAGCGTTAGCAACAGTAAGAAAGGTTGCCCAATCTTTAGTCACAAAATAATTTGGCAAAGTGTTACCAGCGGTAAAGTCATAGATACCAGCGGTACCTTGCGAGGTTTGCGCTACAGCGCTGCTGCCCAATGCGCCTTTCAAAAAAGCTACGTGAGCGTTTTCGTGTGAGGCAATGGTGGCAATGGCTGCAGCATCTGCCGACGGTGCTATGCCTGTACTAACGCCCATGTTGTAAAACGCAGCTTCAAGATACTCGAGCTTTAAGGCAAAATTCAACACATCAATTACCCCTTGCGTAGGTGCTGCTCCGTAAGCCCGGTTAAACAAGTTACCTATAGCAAATGGCAAAGCGGCCAATGCTACTTTTGAGCCAAAGCTCGTTATATTTTTGATGGCGGCGCGGCGCGGGTTAAACCTGTCGTTCAATTCAGGATCAACCTTTTCTAATTCTTCTACTATACTGAAAATGTTCATGGCGATGTTGATTATTTAGGTAAACTGTTTGCAGAAATTTTTGTCTTTAAGTATCCATTAGCTATCACTACCACGGCTCCCGCGGTTAGTTGTTTATCAAGCGCATTCGAATCCAGGTTAGTGCTGTCGGCATAACTTCCGTAGCTGATCAAGTCGCGGATCAATGCAGCATGGCGAGCTTCAACTGAAACAATTTTACCCGCTATGGTTAAATAAGCAGCACTTGAAATTGACGAGCCTGCGCCATTGTAAGCAGATACACCTGTATCTTCAAAAGCTTTAGCAGCGCTTAAAATACCCAACCGGGTGTTAAAATCAATACTGCTAAAATCAGGAGTTAAAGCTGGGATAATACCGCTTGGCGCTGCTGCCGTAATAGCAGTTTTAAAAAATTCGCGGTGAGCAATTTCATGATCGCGGATATCTGTTAAATAAATCTGCTCCTGTGCCGAGAACAAGGTACTAAAACTTCCCATAGCAACAACCTGGGTGTAAAATGCTGCTTCTAATTGTTCCAAAGCATAGGCAAAATTCAAAATACCTACATCGCCGCTACCCACATCAATCGCAGATGGATCTGGAATTTCATCATGATGGCGTTTACAAGCTGCCAAAACCCCCACCGTGGCGGCGCCGGCACCAGCGTAACGCAAAAAGGACCTTCTTTGCATTTTAGCACTGAAAGTGCTGTTGTTTTCGATGAGCTGATCATCGTTTTTTGTTAAAGTTTCCATAGACGTTGTTTAATTTTTTTGAATAGATATTTTTTTAAATCCTGTTCAGTTAAATCAAATTACGTAGGAAATTTTAGCACGGTTTTTCAAATGCGTTAATTTTTTTAACAAATAATATAAACTTTTTAGTCAAATTTTTGTAAACATCGCGTAAAGCGCAAAACCAACACGCTCATTTTACCGTATAGCAACAAGAATATAAATTAAGTAAAACGCTAAAATACCTTTGCGGCTTTGACAAAAATTCGGCAAAAAAGCAAAGCTTGTGTTAGCTATTTTTACTATTTTCGCACAACAATTTCTATACAATTACGTTATAATCTCAATGTATATTTTAATTTTCTTTTTAGCCCATTGGTTTCTGTCGCTGTTCTTCCAGACTTTCTTTTTGCACAGGTATGCCTCTCATAAAATGTTCACTACCAGTAGGGTATTTGAGCGAATTATTTACTTATTAGACTACATCTGCTTAGGGTCTTCGTTTTTAAACCCGAGAGCTTACGCGCTGATGCATCGTGAACACCATGCTTATAGCGATACCGAAAAAGATCCGCATTCGCCACATTTTTTTACAGACGTATTCCAATTGATGTGGGCTACGGTGTTAACCTATGGCGACCATTTAAAAAGATTAAAAGAACCGGAATCACGGTTTACCGGAAATATTCCTGAATGGCCATTGATTGACCGCATTGGATCAAGCATTGCCTCGCGTATAGTTTTTGGACTTTTATACACCTGGTATTATGTTGCTTTTGCCACCGAGTGGTGGATGTATTTGTTATTGCCTATCCACTTTTTAATGGGCCCTATCCACGGAGCCATTGTAAACTGGTGTGGTCATAAATACGGATACGCCAACTTTGACAACAACGATAAATCAAAAAACAGTACTCCTTTCGATTTTTTAATGCTTGGCGAGTTGTTTCAAAACAACCACCACAAACATCCCAACAGCGCTAATTTTGCCAAACGTTGGTTTGAAATAGATCCGGTTTACCCCATCATGAAAGTTATGCATTGGGTTAGGCTAATTAAGTTAAGAAAAGCAGTTTAGCAGCAAAAATTGCAATATAATATACAAAAGGCAAGCAGCAATGTTTGCCTTTTTTGTTTAAGCTAATTAGCGGTAAACAGGTTAACCTTGTTCAACAAATCGTCTAATTCAAAGGGCTTTACAATATAATCATTAGCGCCGCATTCTTCATGAATTTTTTGAATATCCCTGTTCCCGGAGATCAGGATTACCGGAATGTGTTTCATATCGGGATGCGCTTTAAGCCATTTACAAATATCCCTCCGATCGGTGCCACTCAAACGAATGTCAAGTAAAATTAAATCGGGATGTTCAATAATGGGCGATTGAAATATTTCACCATCTACCGAACTCGATACATCAAATCCTTGCTCTTCAAGCACCATGCTTAATGCATCAACAATAAAGGCATCATCCTCAACAATCAAAATCCTTTTACGGCCCATATAAATAATCAATGTTAAAAAAGGCTGATCAATCATTTTGGGGAGGATTGATCAGCCTGGTTTCGCGCTAAGGTAACTAATTAATTAAACACATACCAGGAACGATAAATTTTCACAATATTGAAATACGCTCCAATGCCTTAGTTAAAACCAATATAAAAATTAAGGTTGTTGGCTATTAACCAAAGATGTCTGTAAAGCCCGACCGATGGCTTATTTTTTTTCGGGTGGAGTAGAAGTTATTTCGCCAAATTCATTAACATAAGCCATCATGCTATCTAAGTCGCCACCCGCAGAATTCTGCATGCGCTCTTGTTTGCGTTGTTCTTTATCTTCTTTCTTTTTTTGCCTGTTTTTTTCGAGTTGCTTCTTCATGAAGGTAGCCTGAGATTTAGCCATAATGCTGGTTTTTGATTAAAATATAAAACTTCTACAGTATTTGGCCCATCTGCTAAACATATCAGTTTAGGATTACTGAAAAAATTCGGATTGAATAATAGTTTTAAGTTCTTTACGCCTACGGTTTAGCAAAGAGAAAGAAAAATCCTGATCCAAAAAGCCTGTTAGCAGGCACCCAATGAGAGAAGTATGTAAAATACCGTACCATGCAAAGGTAAACAATTTAACTTTACAAATACTACCTGTATGTTTCGGTATTAATTTATAACTTGGTGTTATCTAACAATGATTTATGAAAACCTGCATCTTAGTTATGATTATAGGGGTGATTAACATCCTGGTAGCAACGGCTCAAACCATTTCAGCGCCCAGCAAAACAGATACAACGCATGTTATCCGGATAATCGATAAACCCTACCAGGGCCAGCATGCTCCTTTATATATCATCAGTTCACATAATAAACAATTCGCGTTAGACACCTTATTTGGCGCACAGCAAATCGACCCGAAGTGGATAGAATCCATCAATGTTTTAGTAGATCCCAAAGCCTGTAACACGTATGGCAGGCGTGCCAAAAATGGGGTGGTAATTATCACCATTAAAGAAGAAGAATACCCCGAAGCCTTTAAGGATTTAAAGAGGAACATGAAGCGAATAAAGCCCGCTAAAAAGCGTACCGGTAATTGACATCGAAAATAAATACCTGATGGCATAGTAGTTACCAGAAGCTATTGCAAGAATTTGCACTTTGATTTATTTGACGTGGTGCGAATACACTCCTGGATTATTGTACAGGATTATTGCTATAATAATACCAGCGATTAAGATACAGGCAAATGCTATTTTATAACGACTGAGCGGATAATTGCCTATCACTTCACCTGTGTTGGCATTGATGGTATATTGATAGGTCTTGTTATTGTAATTAAACGAACTTATCCAAACGGGTAGCAAAGTGTATTCAACAGAACTTTCAACGTACTCGGTATGTAAACCAGCTATTTTTTGTTCATCCCCACCAATATCCCGAAGAATTGAACGTTTCACATCAGCAGCTATTTCGGTTTCGGTAGCGCGGCGCCCATCCTCGGGGCTAAGCTGGTAGCTTTCGGCACCGAAACCGCTTAAATAGCACTCATCAAAAGGCACCATTGCCTCATAATCCCATGGCCCTAATTTATCAAGCGTTTTAGGGTTTAAGGATTGTGTGGCAGGTATTAACATGTTTTTGAAAGAATCGGTAACGGCCCCGGAAACGCTGGCCCAAGCTGTATGACGTTTACGCCTTGTTTTAGTTTGTTTATTGCTATCCACATACGTTTCGGTTGTCCAGTAATACTCTCCCCTGCTACCGCCGTACTGGCTCACAACCTGTGCATCAAAGATAAAATGCGGAAGATACCATCCTTGCAACAACGTGATTGAACTATTATTGATGGACTGAACCAGATCATCCGGTTTAAAAACAGACAAATGTTTTGCCCAATTATGAAATGCCGCCGCAGCATCCTCCCTATTTAAAGTGAAAGGTAAAATAGAATGCGGACGGATGTATCCGCGATGATGACGAAGATCCAGAACCAACGGAGATTGGCAAAACGGACATTGCTGCGCTATAATGTTTTGTGCCAGATCTGTAATGGAACCGCAACTTACACACTTAACAGCACCTGCATCCGCCGAATGCAAAAGAGCATTATTTTGTTTTACAAAGCTATCAAAGTTGTTTGAGATATCGGCATTTGAGGCTCCCGCCGGAATATCATTGACACAGCCACAGTAATCGCACTTTAGCTGGTGCCCGCCCGGAGCAAAATGGAGTTGGGCGCCGCAACCACTGCAAGCTAAGGATTTATTGATCACAGGCGCGTTTTTGCTTGGATTCATCGGCACAAATAATAGAGCATAAATAAGGTTGATACGATAGGTTACAATGGCAAGGGCGGCGGAATGTTATCAAAGATAGCTTTAAGCTCGGGCAGGGTATTTGCCGCAGCCCAGGCCGTCATGCCTTTTTTCCATACCATGCTATTGCTATCAATCATCCCGGTTAACTGGCCAATATTGTAAGGCCCCTCCGATTTACCGTTAACAGCCAGAAAATAATCAACCGCCACAGGTACCGGCGGAGGTGTTTGGGCCTGGTTTAAATTAGCTGTTTGGTTATTAAATTGTGTTGCTTGAAACGCGTTACTTAATTGGCCAGCCATTACCGCCCCCGCGCCAATAGCCATACCTGTAGCACCAAAGCCACCGGTGCCGGGGTTTGCTGCGGTTTCTTCAATAGCATTTGCTGCCTGATACTGTGTATAAGCGCCAAGGTTGCCTATAACACCCATTTCGCTGCGCTTATCAAGCGCCTGCTCAACTTCGGGTGGCAAAGAAATATTCTCGACTAAAAATTTCTTCAGGGTTAAGCCCAGCTCGGCAAAATCAGGCTGGATCTTTTCAGTGATCAGGTTGGACAGGGAGGTATAATTGGCAGTAAGGTCAAGCACTGCTATTTTTGATGCAGCGATAGCATCCATGCCTCTGGACATGGCAATGTTGCGCATTTGCTGGTTGATATCATCAGTTAAAAAATCGGGATTTGTTGCCGATATCTCTTTCAAAAACAACGCAGGATCGCTCACCGCAAATGAAAACGATCCAAAAGCCCTAAGCCTGACAGGTCCAAATTCGACATCGCGAATCATAACCGGATTCGGGGTTCCCCATTTTTGATTGGTAAACTGCCGGGTACTCACAAAATAAACGTCGGCCTTAAAGGGGCTGTGAAATCCGTAAACCCAGCCATTTAAAGTTGAAAGTAAAGGCATGTTTTGTGTTGTAAGCTGATACATACCAGGGCCATAAATATCGGCTATTTTGCCTTCGTTCATAAAAATGGCCATCTGCGACTCGCGCACGGTAAGCTTGGCGCCCATTTTTATTTCATTATCCGCTCTGGGAAATTTCCATACCAGGGTGTTGCTGGTATGGTCAACCCATTCAATAATATCTATATACTCGTTTATCAGCTTATCAAAAAGTCCCATAGGAATGCCTTGTGTTTATCAATAATTAAAAATATGAAATATTTTTAACCGGGATGCCTACCTCCGCGAAGATTATATTTATGAGTCTCGAATTCTTCGTTTAATTCCCAGAATAGCTTATCAATTGGATTGGCCGATAGTTTAAATTTAATCATACAATTAGTTATCGTTTTCTTTTTTATTAGAACCACTGCCAAGTGAAATTTCTTTTTTACTTATATGTTATTTGATTTGGCATTGGACATGGCCAGGCGACTATAAATAAACAAACGCCCAAAGACAAAATTCGGAGAGGAATGAGCTTTTCGCGGTATTACAGGCGTTTGAAAACCCAGATTGGACAGAGCCAAAAAACAAGGCATCGAACAAGATGAATATAATAAATCTTTAACCATCGCCAGTGAACTTAAAAAAGAAGGGCTGTCTATCGAATTTATTGCCAAAACTACTAAGCTATCTAAAGAAGAGATAGAAAGATTATCATAACTCCATTCCAACCAGGCGTAAATATGCGATCACTGCTTAAAACTTACTGACGGATACTTTAAAAGCTTTAGCTCCCCGCCAGTAATTCCTTTGCATTCTGCAATGCACTTTCGCCAGGATTGTTGCCACTTAACATTTTGGCTATCTCCACAACGCGCTCATTGTTTGATAATGGCTTAATACGGGTATAAGTTGTAGCCGCGCTATCATCCTTATAAATAAAATAATGGCTGTCGCCCTTGCTCGCTATTTGCGGTAAGTGCGTAATGGTAATTACCTGTAGGTTTTCAGCAAGTCTTTCCATTACCTGGCCTACCTTGTTGGCTACCTCGCCGGATACCCCTGTATCAATCTCGTCGAAAATAATGGTAGGCAGGGCGGTATTGCTTGCTATGAGCGATTTAATGCTGAGCATTAACCGGGAGAGTTCCCCTCCGGAGGCTACCTTGCTCATTTCGGATAAGGTATAGCCTTTGTTTGCCGAAAACAAAAAGCGGATGTGGTCTATCCCATTCTGATCAAAATTGCTTTCAGCCGAAATGGTATTTTCAATTTTCAGCGTGGCATTGGCCATTCCCATCTCGGCCAAGGTTTGCTGCACCTGCTTTTCAATAACAGGGATAGCCGCTGTACGGTTAACCGACAGTTGCTGGGCCAGTTTTTTCAATACTTCGGCCTGATGATTAATCTGCTGCTGCAATTCTTCGATCTCTTCGTCGCCAAATAATACCTGTTGTATCTTGTCCGATAGTTCTTGCTGAATCTGGAGCAATTCGGCATTGGTATTTACACGGTGCTTTTTTTGCAGGGCATAAATCAAGCTCAGGCGTTCGTTTATTTCAGCTACACGTTCCTCATTAATCAAAGTACGTTGCTCCATATTTTCAATTTCGGCGGCAATATCTCTTAGCTCAATAACCGTGCTGTTTAGGCGCTGGTTAAGTTCCTGTATCTGCGGGTTAAATTTTTCTAAGGCAGATAGCTGGTGGGCGGCATCGCGTAACTGGATCAATGCAGATGTTTCACCCTCTTGCATCAAATAATGAGCGCCTAATAAATTGCGTTTAATATCCCCTGCATTGTTTAAAGCGTATAGCTCCTGTTCCAGTTTTTCCTGCTCATCCTCACTCAGGTTGGCTTTCTCCAGCTCATCATACTGGAACTGGTGATAGTCTAATTCCGACTTAGCCTTCCCGCTTTCATCTTGTAGCTGTTTTAATTTGGCTGATGATGTTTTGAACAAGCGGTACGTAACCTGGTACTCATTTAAAAGCTCGGGATGTTTGGCAACAGAATCAATAACCAGCAACTGGAAAGCGGCATCATTAATTTCTAAAGTGGCATGCTGCGAGTGGATATCTATCAATCGCTCACCTAACTGTTTCAGCGTATTCAGGTTTACCGGTGTATCATTAACAAAAGCCCGCGATTTTCCATCTGCCGATATTTCCCTGCGCAATACGGTTTCAGCAGCATAATCAAGGTCGTTATCCTCAAAAAAAGCCTTGATATGGAACTCGCCGATGTGAAAAGTACCTTCGATAATGCATTTTTTTTGCTGATTAAAAAAGTAACGGCTTTCGGCACGCTGACCTAATATTAACGATAGCGCACCCAGGATAATGGATTTACCTGCGCCTGTTTCGCCCGTCAGGATGTTCAGGCCCCGGTTAAAGGTGATCTCCAGGTTATCAATCAGTGCGTAATTATTTATTTTGAGCTGTTGAAGCATAAAAAAGTATCCCCTTTATTGAGGATACTAAATTACAAATTCGGTGCTTACGCAAATCGTATATATTTTTAATTTTTTTGGAGCGCCTGGTATTTGTTCCCATTGGATGGGTCGGCTCCATTCAGAATATTATAGACCTTCATCTTAGTTTGAGGGTCGGCTACACTAAATACGGATACAAACTCATCGCTTTTAGCAGTAAAAAAAAGTTGTGGTAGCATAGTACCTAAACTTTGACGGTCAATTTGCGAGAGATCGGGCAATAAGGCAGCAATAGCCTTGCGGGCGTTTGCCGGATTATCCGCCATCAGGTCCAACCCGTTGCGGTGGTAGTTATAATTAAACTCGCGGATAATAAGGTAACGTTTGTTATTGAGGTTTTCGGCCAGCCAGTAGCGGTTATGGCTATTGTCAAAAGCGTTCCATCCTTTGTACGATGCCGATTGTGCCGCGTTAACAATGGTTTGGGCTTTGGCAAAATAAGGTGTGCCGGCATATTTAGAAAACGAATCATAATCCATGCCTATAATTACATAAGCGTAATAGGCTAATACCGATGTTAAATTGCTTTGAAAAGTTTGATCGTTATAATCCAATAACTGGCCCTCGGTATAGGTCCAGTCAAAATCTTTGTCGTTCACAGTTAACAGGGTACTGTTATAGGTTGATCCGTAAATGGGCCGGGTTGATTGTACCTGTAGTTCGCCGCTGTATTTGCTGCTTCCGTCCCAGGCGGTAATGTTTAAAACCAGGTTGCAATCAATCCTTTCCTGCGGTAAAATCTGGTCGGCGCTCCATTTGCGGTTATTCAAAAAATCTTTAATGGCATTTTCTAAAACCTGGAAAATCCGCTTATTGCTGGTTTGTATTTTAGGCGAAAGTACCTGTACCCGCGCATTTAAGTCCTGGGCTGCAACCAGGTTGGCCAGGATTAATAATATTACAATACAGGTAACAAGCTTCTTCATCCTTTTATCAGTTCAATAATCTTTTGGCAAATATCTGCGGCTACTTCCTCTTTGGTTTTAAGCTCAAAGCTTGTTTTACGTAGGTCACGGTCAATAATCGTTATTTTATTGGTGTCGGTTTTAAAACCCGCCCCGGCATCGTTCAAGGAGTTTAATACAATAAAATCCAGGTTTTTTTTCTGCAGTTTGTCTTCGGCATTTTTCTCCTCCTCGTTCGTCTCTAAGGCAAATCCAACCAGTAGTTGGCCCGGGCGCTTATCTGTCCCCAGCACCTTGAGTATATCAGTGGTTTTTTTGAGTTCGATGGTAAATCCGTCAGCCTGCTTTTTAATTTTTTGGTCGGCTACGGTTACCGGCGTATAATCGGCCACAGCCGCGCTCATTACACAAATTTGGGCGTCGCTAAAATACTGGCGGCAGGCATCCAACATTTGGGCGGCAGATGTAACGTTAACCCGTTTGATGGATTGGCGCCTGCTTTGTTGTGCCGATGGCCCCGAGATTAAAGTCACATCTGCGCCCAGCCTGGCCAGTTCGTCGGCAATGGCGAAGCCCATTTTTCCCGAAGAGTGGTTGCCCAAAAATCGAACGGGGTCAATGGCCTCATAAGTAGGCCCGGCAGTAACCAGCGCATTCTGTCCGTTTAGCGGAAGCGCCTTTTTCATTTCTTCTGAAAGATAGTTAACAATCTCTTCCGGTTCGGCCATGCGGCCCTCCCCAACTAAGCCGCTCGCCAGCTCGCCATAGCCGGGCTGTATAAATAAGTTACCGTATGATTTTAATTGATCAACATTTTGCAAGGTAGCGCCGTGTTTCCACATGTCCAGGTCCATCGCAGGGGCTATATACACAGGGCACCTGGCCGATAAGTAAACTGCTGTAAGTAAATTATCGCAAAGGCCCTTAGCCATCTTAGCCAGGGTGTTGGCAGTAGCCGGTGCTATGATCATCATATCGGCCCATAGGCCCAGGTCAACATGGTTGTTCCATTCGCCAGTAGCAGGTTCAAAATAATCAACCAATACCGGTTTTTTCGATAGTGTGGCTAATGTTAGGGGTGTTATAAATTGCACGGCACCGGGCGTCATTACTACCTGTACCTCGGCACCGGCTTTCACCAGCAAACGTACCAGGAATGCGGATTTATAAGCGGCAATGCTGCCGCAAACGCCCAGTACAATTTTTTTTCCTTCCAGCATAAAGCAAAAATATACTTTATCTGTCAATATATTGTTTCAATGTAAAGCCTTTACTTAATTTCAAAGGGCTTTTCTTTTTTATTATTAAAAGGCATCATCACATCCACTATGAGAATACCGTTTGAAATTTTACGTTCTGAATTTTTAAGAGTACTGCTGAAACTGAATATGAGCCAGGAACGTGCAGCACATTGCGCCAACATTTTTGCTGAAAATAGCCGCGACGGTGTTTATACGCACGGTTTAAACCGCTTTCCGGTTTTTGTTGAATTAATTAAGGATGGTTTGATCAAGGTTGATGCACAGCCTGCGCTGGCTAATCATATCGGTTTGATAGAGCAATGGGAGGGCAACCTTGCCCCCGGTATACTGAATGCCACCCATTGCATGCAAAGAGCCATTGACCTGGCTAAAGAGCACGGTATAGGCTGTGTTGCCATCCGTAACACCAACCATTGGATGCGCGGCGGTACATATGGCTGGCAGGCTGCCGAAGCAGGCTGTATAGGTATTTGTTTTACCAATACCATTGCTAATGTGCCACCCTGGGGCGGCATCGATCCGCGATTGGGTAACAACCCTTTAATTATCGCCGTTCCGCGTAAGGGAGGGCATGTGGTGCTGGATATGGCCATATCCCAATATTCGTTTGGCAAGCTTTTGCAATATCAATCCAATAACGAGGAATTGCCTTTGCCGGGAGGATATGATGATAGCGGAAAACTCAGCACCAATGCTACGGATATCATACAATCCAAACGGATATTGCCTATCGGTTTCTGGAAAGGTTCGGGTTTATCCCTGATGCTTGATTTATTGGTGACCATTTTGAGCCAGGGTCGATCTACCGAAAAGATTACCGAAAGCGGGAAAGAGGCCGGTGTATCACAGGTATTTATCTGCATTCATCAGCCAGATACGGATATTACCAGTCGCTTAATTGAGCAGATTATTGCCTATGCGAAAACCAGCCGACTCGAAAAAGAGGATGGAGCTATATCATATCCGGGAGAAAATACTTTAAAAACGCGAATAAAAAATATCAGGGAAGGCATCCCGGTGGATGAAGAAATCTGGAATAAGGTGTTAGCCCTATAAGCTGACAAACAAAAATGTTTGGAACGATGTATTTGTATAGCCGGAATTTACTTCCGGTTATTAACTGATTAAGCCATGTTACGTTACAAAAAACTAATAACAATAATTGGGCTGTTAACGTTCAGCAGTTCTTTGTTTTCTCAAAATCCAAAAAGATCATTCCCACAACATGTCCGTTATTTTGATGGGGTAATTAAGCCAAACCATGTTTCGCAAAAGGAGCTGGATAACAGCGTGCGCTCTTTTTATATTTTGTGGAAAGCGCGTTACATTAATACCAACTGTAATAACGGGCAGTATTACGTCTGGTTTGAAAAACCGGGCCAAAAGCAATCCGTATCAGAAGGGCAAGGCTACGGGATGATGATAGTTGCGCTGATGGCGGGTTATGATAAAAAAGCTAAAGCTACCTACGATGGCCTCTTTAAGTATTACAAGGCGCACCCCAGCAAACGCGACCCACATTTAATGGCCTGGGCACAAAATAATAACTGTAAGGATATCAGCGGAAGCAGCGCAACCGACGGTGATATGGATATTGCCTATTCGTTATTGCTGGCCGATAAACAATGGGGCAGTAAAGGCGATATCAATTATCATGACGAAGCCCGGCAGATGATCGCCTCCATCATGAAGCAGGAGATCAACCCCAAAACTTTCTCGGTTATATTGAGCAACTCGGTGGAGTATGATAGCCGGGATTATTTTGATACGCGCTCGTCAGATTTTATGCCTGCTCATTTCAGGGAATTTAAAACAGCCAGCAACAATGCAGGCTGGGATAAGGTGGTTGACCGTAACTACACGCTGTTTCAATTTTTGCAACATAAGTATAGCCCCGATGCGGGCCTGATTCCAGATTTTATCCAGCACATTAATAAAAAACCGGTGCCCGCCCGCGCCCACTACCTGGAATCGCCGTATGATGGTTACTATAACTATAATGCTTGCCGGGTGCCCTGGCGCATAGCTACAGATTATATTTTGTATGGCGATAAGCGATCAAAAGCCGTAGTGGATAAAATTAACACCTGGATACGCACTACAACCAACGGGAACCCGGATAACATATCGGCGGGTTATACCCTGCAAGGGAATGATTTAAAGGGGCGCTATTTTGAGGCCTTGAGTTTTATTGCCCCCTTCGCGGTGTCGGCCATGGTTGATCAAAAAAATCAGGTGTGGTTAAACCATGTATGGGATTACCTGCTGAAATTTGACATGGATGGCTTCGATTATTATGATAACAGCATCAAAATGATCAACATGATTATCTTATCGGGTAATTATTGGGCTCCGGGGAAATAGTTTTCTAAGTGGATCATAATCGAGTACTGTTAAGTTGTTGATTGTCAATGTTGAATTTCTCTCCATTATGTCATCCCGACGCGAGGAGGGAACTTCTAAAAGCGGCAAGTATGCATCATATTCGGTGCGCTGATTGTCAATGTGCTTATTTGCTCCGACAATCAGTATTCTTAATTTAGAGCATCGGCGCACCTCAGTCGCCGCGGGAAGGGGCTTGTTAAAGGCTGCCCAAATCATTGCCGCCTATAAAATTTACCACGGGCTACAGACCATCAACTATGGACTTTTTAATACTTTTGAAGAATGGAAACTATCACTTGGCACGATTTTGAAAAGGTTGAACTACGCGCGGGCACGATATTAACTGTGCTTGATTTCCCGGAGGCGCGGAAACCTGCTTACAAATTGCAGGTTGATTTTGGCGAGTTGGGCGTTAAATGGTCGAGCGCGCAAATCACAAGGCATTATACCAGGGAAGAGTTAGTTGGTAAACAAATTATGGGGGTCATTAATTTCCCTAAAAAACAAATAGCTACTTTTATGTCGGAGTTTTTGGTTACAGGCTTCGCCGACGAGAATGGGGATATTGTTTTAGCCTGTATTGATAAGCCTGTACCAAACGGGCATAAACTGATTTAACGGTTTAAAACAGCGGTTGCGATCTTATTAAAACTACGGCGCTTAAAACAGCAGCCTGATAACAAACAGCAATGAGATATTATAATTTTAGCGATGAGATACCTGCCATATCTCCCGACGACTTTTTTATGAAGGAGGCGCTTAAAGAAGCCAGGCTGGCATTGGCCGAAGACGAAATACCTATAGGTGCCCTTGTAGTTTGCAAGGGGCAGATCATCGGGCGCGGCCATAACCTTACCGAACGGCTGAACGATGTATCTGCACATGCCGAAATGCAGGCCCTTACGGCGGCCACCAATTACACTGGCGGTAAATATCTGCCCGATTGTACTTTATACGTTACCATGGAGCCTTGTGTAATGTGCGCGGGGGCATCGTATTGGTTCCAGGTGGGTAAAATAGTTTTTGGAGCTTATGATACCCGGCTGGGTTTTGGCAGACTGAACCAAAAGATAACCCATCCTAAAACTTTAATTACAGGCGGAATTATGGAAAATGAGTGTTCTGAGCTGGTTCGAGAGTTTTTTAGAAAGAAAAGGCTTAAAAGTTAACATTTATCTGAACAAAAAACGGTTTCATGCCTTTATATTTGTGTCGACACTTTGTCAAGACATTATTTAACCTTTAAAAATAAACTCACATGGCATTTGAATTACCAGCGTTACCTTACGCTACCGACGCTTTAGAACCACACATTGATAAATTGACCATGGAAATTCACCATGGCAAGCATCACCAGGCCTACGTTACTAATTTAAACAAGGCGCTTGAGGGCAAACCAGAGGCAAGCAGCACCATTGAAGATATCATCCACAATATATCAAAATTTCCGCCAGCGGTGCGTAACAATGGTGGCGGTCACTACAACCACACTTTTTTCTGGACCATTTTAACACCTAACGGTGGTGGCGAGCCAACAGGCGAATTAGAGGAAGCTATTAAGAGCACTTTCGGTTCGTTCTCTGAATTTAAAACCAAATTTTCCGAAGCCGGTGCAACCCGCTTTGGTTCTGGTTGGGCATGGTTAATTGTTACTCCTGATAAAAAACTGGCTATCACTTCAACCCCAAACCAGGACAATACCCTGATGGATATTGCTGAAGTAAAAGGTACCCCGGTTTTAGGTTTGGATGTTTGGGAACATGCTTACTACTTAAAATATCAAAACAAACGTCCGGATTATATTGCAGCTTTCTTTAATGTAATCAACTGGGCACACGTTGCCGATCTTTACAAAAAAGCAATAGCTTAAGCAATTAGTTTTTTTATTAAAACGGCAGAACTTTAAACTTCTGCCGTTTTTCTTTTTAAAACAGTTTTCTGTTAAGTATACATACAATGCCTTATCATTTGCCAATAGCATGGCAAATAACTCATAACCACTACCCATGAAAGCCATCGTACTCGAAGCTAACGAAAAAAACACCTTAAAGGAAGTTGAAAAACCTGTACTGCAAGCCGGTGAAGTGCTGGTTCAAATTAAAGCAGCCGCGCTAAACCGTCGCGATTACTGGATCACTATCGGTAAATACGCGGGCATTAAATACCCAACCATTTTAGGTTCGGATGGATCTGGAATAGTAAGCGAGGTTGGCCAAGGTGTTGATGCGGCCTGGATAGGCAAAGAGGTTATCCTTAACCCGAGCCATGATTATGGCGATAACCCCGATTTTCAGGGTAAAGATTTTAAGATACTTGGCCTGCCGGAGGACGGCACTTTTGCCGAATATGTAAAAACCAAGGCAGAATACTTATACACCAAGCCTGCACATTTAAGCTGGGAGCAGGCAGCGGCCATTCCGCTGGCGGGTTTAACAGCTTATCGTGCCCTGTTCACCAAAGGGCGATTAAAAGCGGGGGATAAGGTATTGATAGTTGGCGCGGGCAGCGGTACAGGTAGCTTTGCCATACAGTGGGCGGTTGCTGCGGGAGCTACTGTATACGTAACATCCAGCTCGGCCGAAAAGATAGCGCTGGCTAAAGGTTTAGGTGCCACCGCAGGCGTTAATTATAAAGATGCCGACTGGGCTGAGCAACTCCATGCCCTGGCCAGCGGCTTTGATGTGGTGATTGACAGTGCTTTGGGCGAAGGCTTTGCCAAACTCCCCGATATCTGTAATCCGGGCGCACGTATTGTAACTTTTGGCGGCACAGCAGGAGATTTCCCAGCGTTTAACGCGCGAAAGTTTTTTTACAAACAATTACAACTATTAGGGTCTATGATGGGCACAGCCGATGAGTTTAAGGCCATGCTCGATATGGTTGATACGCACCAGATAGTGCCCGTGGTTGATGAGGTATTCCCATTGGAACACGCTAACGAAGCGATAACCAAGATGGAAAAATCGAGCCAGTTTGGTAAAATAGTTTTAAAAGTTTCCTAACGTTTTATGCTCCAGCTCAAAGTAGAAGCCATTCGATGGGAAACCGGCGATACGGCAACTTTTTTTCTGAGTGAGCTTAACGGCGCCAGCATCACTTACCTGGCCGGACAGTTTATTACGCTCATTTTTGCTCATCATCAAAAAGAGATCCGGCGGTCGTATTCGCTGAGTTCGTCGCCGAACGAAAGTTTACTATCCATCACGGTAAAGCGAATGGAAAATGGCGAGATATCGCGTTTCTTGCTTAGCAAAACGCAGGTAGGCGATGTTTGGAATGCCTTAGCGCCAGCTGGTAAGTTTACGGTGACCGATTACATCGCGGCTAAAGATATCTTTTTTTTTGCGGCGGGTAGCGGTATCACGCCTTGCTACTCACAGATCAAGCATATTTTAGCACAGCCGGGAGATAGTCAGATCACCCTGGTATACAGCAGCCATCATTTAAGGTCGGCGTTGTTTTATGATGATCTTAACTTACTCGCTAATGCACATCCCAAGCGATTTAAAGTAATTTATCTTTTCAGCGTAAGCGAAAACAACTCTCCCGGCAAGCGTTTAAATAACGATGTTGTAGCACAACTGGTTGGTGAGCACCTGCATCATGAAGCGAACACGGCCGAGTTTTTAATTTGCGGCCCCTTCACCTATATGCGGATGATCAGGCTTACGCTGATTTATATGGGGTTTGATCCTATACAGATCCGTAAAGAAAACTTTGTGCTCGAAACTGTATCCGTAGTAGCCAACAGCCTCACTTTCCCACCCAGAACTATTAAGCTTGATATAAAAAAAACCACCTATGATTTAGTAGTGGGCGAAAATCAATCTATACTGCAAGCGGCGCTGCAAAATAATATCCAAATACCGTACAGTTGCCGTGCGGGTATCTGTTCTACATGCACGGCAATATGCCGCAGTGGCGAGGTAGTAATGTCTGCAAACGATGTATTGACAGATCAGGATTTGAATGCCGGATGGATTTTGACCTGTACGGGACACCCGGCGACTGACGATGTGGTGATTGAGTTTTTTTAGTTTCGCTTCGTAACTGTTTAGTCTTTTTGGTCTTCGATCCCTTGTTCACAGCGTTATCCAGCGGTTGGTCTGTAAGTTTCGCGAGGGTATAAGTTCACTGGGGCAACTTATCAATGACAAGAAAATCCTACTTTGACTCCTGGCTAAGTACTCTGGCCTTAGCATTCTAAACGGCAAGTTTCGCCCTTGGCTTTTTGTATCTTTTTTTATTGCGTTTACCCAGCCAGATAATAAAACCGGTTACGGGCAAACTTGCACAAATAAGGCTGGCCATAAAAGCGATTATTTTGCTGGTTAAGCCCAGTATTTGCCCAACGTGTAAATCGTAGTTCATGTTATTCATTTTCATACCTGGGCTTTTTTGAGTGTGAGGAAGCGCTTTGAGCAGTTGGCCGCTATATTGATCAAAAATGTAGGAGTCGCTCTTGTAAAAATGCATCGACTGGTGGTAGGCCGTTACCGATACTCCGCTCTTGGCTCGTTTACCTGCTTCGACAACAAAAAACATTTGGGCCTGTGGCGAATGTAATGCAGCATATTCAAAGGCCCTGTCGATAATCTGGCGGGTAGGGTCCATATTTTTTTTAAGTGAGTCCGATTTAACGATGCTGTTCTCAAAAGCGTGGGTTTTACCCAGGTTGGCGGTATAATAAATTCCTTTTTCAACCCAATCAAACGCCATGGAAAGCCCTGTTATGGCCAAAATAAGTGCTATACTGCAGGCATAAAACCCCAGCACATTATGCAAATCATAATTTACGCGGCGCCAGCGGCTCTTCCATTTAATGGTGAGGCTCCGTTTTCGGTCGGTTTTACGTTTGGGCCACCACAAGATGATACCGCTTATCAGCAGAAAAACAAATATTAAGATAGACACCCCTACAATGAGCCTGCCGATTGCCGGAGGCAGCAACAGGTAAAGGTGAATATATTCAACAACAATAAAAAAGTTACGGGCTACGTTTTCGTCGTGCAAAAACTGCCCGGTATAAGGATTCATAAATACATAGTGAGTGCCCAGTTTGGGTATGGCAACCATGGCAACGGCAGGCCTGTCATTGCCATAATAACCTATCAGGCTTACCTGGCCAAGCGGATACTGTTTAAGAGCCAGCTGTTTTACTTGCGAGGGTAATAGGTAGGGCTTTTGCTGTATCTCAACTTTTCGATAGCTGTAAAGCGCATCCTGTATCTCGTCCTGGAAAACAAAAATACATCCGGTAACGCTTACAATAAACACCACAAGCCCGGATATAAATCCGAGCCAGCGGTGCATAAATAGCATGGTTTTTTTAAATGACGACATCGCGTTTTTGTTGTCTATATCTTAGTTAAAACTTATAGGTAATATTAGCTACCATACTACGGGGTTGTTGTGGTTCAATCGTTGTCCAACCCTTGTAGTATTGCTTATCGGTTAGGTTATCAACCTTAATCCCTATCCTATACTTTTTTGTATTATAAAATGCGGTGGTATTCAACACGGTGTAGGCTGGTAAAGTAAACTCGCCAGTGGCAACGCTATTTGTTATGATGTTATCACTCGCGTAATTACCACCGAAACCTATGCCTACTCCGCTAAATTTACCTTTGGGCTGGGTGTAGCTTATCCACGCATTAACCAGGTTGGCCGGGCCTGCACTCACAGGTCTTCGGTCTAATACAGACGGATCTGACTTCGTCATTTTGCTATCGTTGTGGCTGTATCCAGTTACTATATTTAAGCCGTTAAAGGGGTTAGCTATCAAATCAAGCTCAAAGCCTTTGCTTTTTTGTGTGCCGTCTTGTATAGTTATATTATAGCTTTGACCGGATCGTACCAAAACATCGTTACGGGTCATGTTGTTTACGGATATATCATAATAACTTGCCGTAAAGGATAAATGATTTGTAAAAGCATCTACCTTAATACCACCTTCAATTTGATTAGCCTGTTGTGGTTTAAATACACCCGAAATATCCGCGAGCGGTTGTGTTACCGGGGCTACGTTTCGGAAACCATTCATATAGTTACCAAATATAGAAACCTGATTTTTAACCAGTTGGTATACTAAGCCAAATTTTGGTGATACTGCTGTTTGATTGTAATTACCTGTAGTAGCATTGGTTGCCATGGTATAGGTGCCTTTGTTATCAAAGCGATCAACACGTAAGCTTGCTGTTGCCAGTAATTGCTCTGTAATGTTTAATACGTCCGAAGCGTAAATACTGTAAACATTATTGATTGTTTCGTTTTTAGTGTAGGCAGCGGTAGATGCACCGATGCGTGCAAGTAGCGTGTTAGCATTAATGCCTGTGTAACGCGAATCATTACGGGAAGAGTTTACCTGATCAAACAAAATGTATGGCGAATTATCGTTATCTGTAATTTGGTTCAGAAAATCCAGGCCCACTACGAGGCGGTTACGCATATTGCCTATTTTAAAATCGCCTGTAAAATTTTGTTGCACATCAACAGATGTACTGGTTGAGTTGAGGATTGAAGCATATCTGTTTAGTAAAGTATCGCTCGCGCCGATGTACATAATATATTGGTAATAACCATCAGATTTTCGGTTACTGCTGGAAAAGCTGGTTTGCGATGTCCATTGATCTGACAATTTATAAGTAGCTAAACCACGTACATTGGTAGTAGGCGTTTTTAAGGTAAGATCATTACTTGTATAAGATCGTTTAAAATCAAAATTAAGTTCATCCGGTGTGCGGGCTATCAACTGTCGGCTACGGTTTAAAAACACCATTAAAGGGTTAGTGCCCTCGTAACTGTAAAACTCGGCATCTAAATTTAATTTCAATCTGTCGCTGGCGCGATATTCTAATGATGGAGCTATGAAGAACGATCTCCTGAAGCCTGCATCCTGAAAACTATTTTGGTAATGATAAGCGGCGTTAACGCGGGCCAAAAGCGTCTTGTCTTTATTAATAGGGCTATATATATCAGCGGTTAGGCGGCTCAAGCTAAAATTACCGGTAGAATAACCTATCTGTCCGCCTACGGTATCAATAGGGCGTTTTGTAATAACGTTTATTAAGCCGCCAAAATTAGTAAGTGCGCCACCAAATAAGGCGCCGGATGGGCCTTTGATCACTTCGATCCTTTCAATGTTAACAGGATCAAGGTCGCCGTTGGTTAAGCCGGCTATACCATTAATTAAGGTAGGCTGTATGGTAAAACCACGCAGTGAGTAGTAAGCTGCTCCATCGCCCGAACGACCGGTTGATGTCCAAAGTTTATCCAGTCCAGAGGTATTTTTTAAGGCATCATTAAAATTTGTATTAATTTGTTCAGTTAATAATTCTTTAGAAATAGTAGTGTAAACCTGTGGGTTTTCTAAATTATTGAGTGGCATTTTGGCAACATAACTACTTTGCTTTTTTGCAAACGGGTTTGTTTTGTTTTCGCTAACGGTAACTTCGCCCAGCGCGCTTGCAGATATACGATATATCCAGGGCTCCATTTTGGTGGTTTGCCCTACCTGTACGCTAACCTGCTTCACTTCGGTTTGGGCGCCAACATGCGATATCACAATGGTGTACGTTCCGGCGGGTACCTTGAAAGCATAGTTTCCATCTTCGTCTGATAGGGTACCATAGCGAGTGTCCTTTAACACTACGCTTACATTATCCACGGGTTGGTTATTGCTTGTTACAATTTTTCCTTTGATAACGCCGCGCGATGGTGACTGGGCAAGCGTTAAAAATGAGACAAACATCAGAAAAAATGATAATAATAAGCTGTAGTAACTGAGATGAGTTTTGGGTTGTTGTTTTTTCATATTTATTTAGACCGATTATAAACAGCGCAAAAATAGTAAAGCAAACCATTCTTGCCGAAATTATTTGTAATTAGTCTAAATAGCGGTGATTTATTGGATCTCCATCACCTCTTTCTTTTTCCTGCTGCGCATGCGTTTGGGTACAAACTCCAATATTTCAGTTTTCAGTGCCTCAATCATCCGGCGTTTTAAATAATTTTTTTGGATAATGATACTCACCTCCCGCACCGGTTCCGGCGATTTAAAATAACGCACTTTATCGAGTTGTTTTTCGCTCAGGTCAGATAGCGCCAACTCGGGCAATATTGTTGCTCCGCTATTCTGATCAACCATCCGTTTCAATGTTTCAACACTGCCGGTATTGTATTCAAAATGTTGAAAGCCTTTGGTTGAGCGCCTGCGCTGACAAATATTAAGCACCTGCTCGCGCATGCAATGCCCTTCGTTCAGTACCCAGATCTCTTCCATATCAATATCATCCGGACTGATGCTTTTCTTTTTAAACAGGCGGCTGGTTTTTGAGGCGTAGGCCACAAAGTTTTCATAAAAAACCGGTATCTCCAATAACGAGGCCTCATGCAAAGGTGTCGACAGTAAGCCACAATCAATCATCCCTAATTTTACCTGTTGGATAATCTGCTCGGTAGTCTGTTCCCAAACTATCAGTTTAACCTGAGGGTATTTTTCAATAAAGCGGTTAATTATCCTTGGCAATAAATAAGGAGAAATGGTAGGGATAATGCCAATCTTTAATTCGCCGGATAAATCCTTTTGCCTGTCGCTAATAATTTCCTTTATTTTTTGGCTCTCGCCTAATAATATCCTGGCTTGCTCAATAATCTCGATACCGATTTCAGTAGGTACAACGGGCTGCTTACTTCGGTCAAATATCTTTACACCCAATGTGTCTTCCAATTTTTGCACTTGCATGCTCAGTGTTGGCTGGGTAACAAAGCATTTTTCGGCAGCTGTTACAAAACTCCGGTAGCTATCAAGCGCTACAATATATTCCAGTTGTACTAATGTCATAAAATATAGATAAAATCTATACAAATATAATAATTATTGATTTTTTCTATAAATTAATTATTGCCAGATTTGATATAAACTAAAACCTCCTGTTATGGACGATCAAAAGAAAAAACTGACCACAGCTGCGGGTATCCCTTATGCAGAGAATGAAAATTCAATGACTATTGGTCCGCGCGGCCCCATTTTGCTTCAGGATTTTATCCTGCACGAAAAAATGGCTCATTTTAACCGTGAGCGTATCCCCGAGCGTGTTGTGCACGCCAAGGGATCGGGAGCCTATGGCACCTTCACCGTTACGCATGATATTACTAAGTATACCCGGGCTAAAATATTTAACACCATAGGCAAGCAAACCAAAGTGTTTTTAAGGTTTTCGACCGTTGGTGGCGAAAAGGGTTCGGCCGATACCGAGCGGGATCCACGGGGCTTTGCCATTAAATTTTATACCGAAGAGGGTAATTGGGATCTTGTTGGGAATAACACGCCGGTGTTTTTTGTGAAGGATCCTAAAAAGTTTGGCGATTTTATCCATACCCAAAAACGCGACCCTTATACCAATTGCAAGAGCGCAACCATGATGTGGGACTTCTGGTCGTTAAATCCTGAGAGTTTACACCAGGTTACCATTCTAATGTCCGACAGGGGCACACCCTACGGATACCGCCACATGGATGGCTTCGGCAGCCATACGTTTTCGTTCATCAACGCTGATAATGAGCGCTACTGGGTAAAGTTCCACTTTAAAACCCAACAGGGAATTAAAAACTTTACGGACGAAGAGGCAGGCGTAATGCGTGGTAAAGCACCTGATTTTGCGCAGCACGATCTGTTAACATCCATTGATAATGGCGATTTCCCTAAATGGAGCCTGAAAATTCAGATCATGACCGAGGAAGAAGCCCGCAACTACAAATTCAACCCATTCGATCTTACCAAAGTTTGGCCGCATGCCGATTTTCCGTTAATTGATGTGGGCGTACTGGAACTGAACGAAAATCCGGATAATTATTTTGCGCATGTTGAGCAAGCAGCCTTTGCCCCGGCCCATGTGGTTGATGGCATCAGCTATTCGCCTGATAAGATGTTGCAGGGGCGATTACTGTCATACCCTGATGCGCACCGTTACCGCTTAGGTGGCAACTACGAGCAGATCCCTGTAAATCGTTGCCCTTTTATGGTGAACAATTATCAGCGCGACGGGCAAATGCGGATAGATGGCAACCATGGCTCCAGCCCAAATTACTTCCCTAATAGTTTCGATGACATTGTTGCCGACCCAGCATATAAAGAACCCGCCTGGGACCTGCGCAACCAGGTGGCCGACTGGTACGACCGCAATGCCGAAGGAGAAAACGACCATTATACTCAACCCGGAAACCTGTACAGGTTAATGAGCGAAACAGCCAAACAGGATCTGATTAAAAACATTGTTAACTCAATGAGCGGTATTGATGGCCCTAAGAAGGAAATTATTGTAAACCGCCAGCTTTGCCACTGGTTTAGGGCCGATATGAATTTAGGAATGGCTATAGCGCAGGGGCTAAATTTAAACCTGCAGGAAACAATGAAGCATATGCCGGTGCAAGTTTAAGGTGTTAGCGATTTATTGCTTATAACTTATAAGGCGGCTATTAGCCGCCTTATTTTGTGAAATTTGGTTATTGGAACATGCAGACCGCAGCTTCTTCAAGCCATCACACCAACCTGTCATGCCGAGGTACGAGGGAACCTTTGCGGGTGCCAGATCAGCGGCGACCTTCTATTGTAAAGTTAGCATGTCATAGCGTGTAAGGCGGCCAATGGCCGACTTACTTTTTTAAAATGATTTGGATATCACATTACATATACGGTGTTGCCTTTAGCCAGCCGTTCATTACTTGAATCCGATTCCCCGTTTATTGTCACAGGATGCTAAGAACCTGGAATGGATTTAATAGCCCACCTTATAAATAGACGCAATGTTTATTTGAAAATATTTTTTAAATTTGATATATGAGATTTGTAGTGGAAGTTAAAGAAAGCAAGGCAGAAATGCTAATGGCTTTGCTGAATGACCTGCCGTACGTAAAGACTAAGCCGCTGACGCCTTATAAGGCTAAAGTATTGGAAGATATCAAGGAATCCGTAGAAGAGCTGAACCTGGTATTGGCTGGTAAGCTGGAAGCCAGAGATGCTGACGAACTATTAAATGAGCTATAGTGTTAAATTTATACCTAAATTTGAAAAGGAGCTAAAACGACTTGCCAAAAAGATCCTTCAATTAAGTCGGATTTTTCATTGCTTTTAGAGTCATTAAAACAAGATCCTACTCAAGGCATCCCATTAGGTAACGGATGCTATAAAATTCGGATGTCAATTACGAGCAAAGGGAAGGGGAAGTCGGGTCGAGGGTGATTACCTACTTTAAATACACCAGGGAAACGGTTTTTTTGTTAAATATTTTTGACAAGAGTGAGCAGGAAAATATTTCAAACAAAGAGTTAAACGAGTTACTTAAGTTTATCGACGATTAATTTTCTTCCTTTTTAATATCGCCTACCTGCTGTTTGAAGGTACTATGTGCATGAGGATTATGTATGCCTAAATTAACAGACGGATTTCAAGATGTAGATTTGAAACAGAAGCAGGCCTAAAAAGCATCCGCCCCTATCTCAAATCTGTCACCTCACATCTTCATATTACTCAACCGTAACCGATTTGGCCAGGTTACGAGGCTGATCTACATTGCAATTACGCATAACTGCAATATGGTAGGCCAATAATTGTAATGGTATAGTGGCAATCAATGGAACAAAGGCTTCATTGGTTTGTGGAATCTCGATCACATAATCAGCCATTTCTTTTACATCTATGTCACCCTCTGATACAATGGCAATTACCTTACCTTTGCGCGCCTTTACTTCCTGGATGTTGCTCACCACTTTTTCGTATGAGGAATTTTTGGTGGCGATAAACACAACCGGCATTTCCTCGTCAATCAGGGCGATAGGGCCATGCTTCATCTCGGCAGCCGGGTAACCTTCTGCGTGGATATACGAGATTTCCTTCAGCTTCAGGGCACCTTCCAAGGCAACAGGGAACGAGCTTCCGCGGCCTAAAAACAAGCAATTGTTGCTATCTTTAAACTTTTCGGCTATGCTTTTAACTTGCTCATTGCACTCCAAAGCGCGTTCAACCAGCTCAGGTATTTCGTTTAGTTCAGTAAGATACTCAATCAGTTTGCTTTGCGTAATTGCACCGCGTTGCTGGGCGGCATAAAATGCAATCAGGGTAAGCGCTGTAACTTGGGCAGTGAAGGCTTTGGTAGAGGCCACACCGATTTCGGGGCCCGCATGGGTATAAACACCCGCGTGGCTGGCCCTTGGTATAGAGGCACCTACCACATTACATACTCCGAAAATGGTTGCTCCTTTTTCTTTAGCCAGTTCAATAGCGGCCATCGTATCCGCGGTTTCGCCGGATTGCGATATGGCTATCACCAGGTCTTTTTCGGTTATTATGGGGTTGCGATACCTAAATTCGGATGCATATTCTACTTCAACAGGTATGCGTGCATACTCCTCAATCAGGTATTCGCCAACCAGCCCGGCATGCCATGATGTTCCGCAGGCCACAATGATAATACGGTCAATGTTTTTTAACTTCTCGGTATATTCTTTAATACCGCCAAGCTGTACTTTACCTGTTTTGGGGTATATCCTACCTCTTAAACAATCGCGTATGGAACGGGGTTGCTCATAGATCTCTTTGAGCATAAAATGATCATAACCGCCTTTCTCCAGCATTTCCAGCTTGATATCAAGCTCATGGATATACGGCGTTTGAATCGTATTGTCGATATTCTTAACCAGCAGATCGTCTTTGCGGATATAAGCTATTTCGTTATCATTTAAATAGATCACATTCCGGGTATACTCAACTATCGGTGTAGCGTCCGATGCTACAAAGTATTCGCCTTTACCAACCCCAATCACCAACGGGCTGCCTTTGCGCGCCGCTATTAGCTGATCTGGTTCATCGCTGCTCATAATTACTATGGCGTAAGCACCAACAACTTTGTTAAGTGCAACACGTACAGCTTCGCGCAGGTCCAGGCCTGTTTCATTTTGGATGTTTTCAATCAGGTGAACCAACACTTCGGTATCGGTATCGCTTTTAAACACATGGCCGCCGGCTATTAAAGCCTCCTTTATTACGGCGTAGTTCTCAATAATGCCATTATGTATAATAGTCAATTTACGATCGCCGGATGAATGCGGGTGCGAGTTACGGTCGCTCGGGGCGCCGTGTGTAGCCCAGCGCGTGTGGCCCATGCCTATCCTGCCTTTTAAATCAATGTCTTTAACAAAGTTTTCAAGATCACTAACTTTACCGGCTTTTTTGTAAACCTTTAAATCGGTATCAAACAGCGCAACGCCGGCACTGTCGTACCCCCGGTACTCCAACCTGTGAAGTCCTTTTATTACAATAGGATAAGCATCCCTGTAACCTATATAACCTACAATTCCGCACATAGAAATATTTTTATAATAAATAAAAAAAAAGCACCGCTTTTGTTGGACACAAAAGTGGTGCTAATATCTTAATTAAGACGAATAATTTATGATGATACTAACTACTATCTTTATTTTGATACTTTGTTATAGATGATGTTTAGCTTCATTTTATAAGCGGATGTTTTATCACCGCCTACAACTACCCGGGCGCCAACGTCGGCAGCATTAGACACACTGATTGTAGCGGAGCCCGATGATGATCCAACGGTATCTGTTGGTGCTATAAAAGTACCATAGTCAACCAATTTACTGCGCATCAGGTCTTCAATATAACCTGTAATTACATAATGATATGATTTGTGGTAGTTATCATAAAACCCACCGAAAGAGCCAACAGCAATATAATGCAAATCACCTGAATAAGCATCAGGTATTAACTGGCGCTGCAGGGCAATATCATACCTGTACATGGTTAAACGTGGCGTAGGCTGAAAAGGCACATAAGTACCCGTAACCGGGGTAACAACCAATTCCGCGCGGTTTAACACAATATCGGTGGTTGCGGTGGTTTGCGCCTTTAAAATATTTTTTAAATACGGGAAACTGATCTTCGCCCTTAAACCCGATAATCCTTGTAAATAAAGCGTACCATCAGATGGTTTGGGATTATCCAATTGAGCCTGTAAAGCTGTAGGATAAGTATGCTTGATTTGTACCGCATGCGGTGTACCCAAAGGCAGCACTATATGGGCAGTATCAATAGTACTGCCATTAACTACATGGTAGTAAACATCAAGGCTGGTAGAATCGCCCGCCATTTGGAAAAACATAATTCCGCCAACATTATTGGATTGATGCGCCTTATCCAAAGTTATATACAGCCCTTTGATGTAGTTTTGAAATACCGAGTTTGTATTTAACTGGTTGCTGGTGGCATTAAAAAACTTATTGGTAACAAACGATTTATCAAACGGGATACGTATTTGAGGCTTCACCCTCTTAGCTGTATCTGCGGCTCCGCTAACAATCTCATTTATCGTAATAGCTGTTTTTGGCCTTGGATAGAATGATAATGTCCCTAATAATGTTGAATTATAAGACCACACCTTTCTGTTGTAATACGATTTACTAAAAACGGGCTCTGCTAACTGATATACATTCACTTTATAATTGGTGTTTAACGAATCGCCGTAAAATCCGTCGGCATACTTCATAACGATCATGGCCGAATCAATAGTGATTGTTCCTGTAGGCAAGGTGTAAGCAGATGTGCTTGGCAAATTTAAGGCTGCCGCGATGTTGGTTTCGGTTGTACCCAAAATAGGATCCACAAAATACGCTAACGGTACCTTGGCTATATTGGTAGTCATTACACTATCATCCGGCACTGTGGTTGTAATAATTGTAGATGTATCGATCAGCGTGGTTTCCAACGCTTTGCTCGAGTCGATAGGCAAGCCTATACTATCAGGATTTTTACAACTGCCTAAAATAAAAAGACTTATTAACAGTGTCAATAAGTCTATTCTGAAAAATTTCATATATAGTTTTTTCTTATGCAACGTGTACCAATTCATCGTTGGTAATTTCGTCGTAAAAATTGTAATAATTTTCGAAATCTGAAGTGAATTCGTAATCTAAAGTCAATTTATTGCTGTTTTTAACATTATTTAACACCTCAGGGTCGATATTAGCACTACCTAAAACAATCCCGTCAGAATAATGGATGGCTCCGGCATATAATGATGAGTTTGTTCCCGGTTTATACACTTCGGTATTTGTCTCGGTCATATCGCTCATTACTGCTTTGCGTGCGAAATCAGAATCCAATGTTTCTTTAAAATCATTCTCATAAATAGAGTAAACTGTTTTTGAGTTTTTAAATGTTGGATCGTCTTTATAAGTTGTTTTTAAATAGGCGGGTACAAGCGCACTCATCCAACCGTGGCAATGTACAATATCGGGGGCCCAGCCTAATTTTTTAACGGTTTCCAGTGCGCCCTTGCAAAAGAAGATCATTCTCTCATCATTGTCGGCATAAAATTTACCATCCTTATCTCCAAACACTTGTTTGCGTTGGAAATACTCTTCGTTGTCTAAAAAGTACACCTGCATACGAGCTGCAGGTATAGAAGCAACTTTAATGATCAAAGGATTGTCATTATCGTTGATTATAATGTTCATACCCGATAACCGGATCACCTCGTGCAACCTGTTCCTGCGTTCATTAATATTACCGAAACGAGGCATCAGGATACGGATCTCAAATCCCTTATCCTGCATAGCTTGTGGCAGTTGCCTTGTAATTTCGGAAATTTTAGTGAGTTCTAAGAAAGGAGACATTTCATGAGTTATGAACAAAAGCTTAGATTTACCCATCTCTAGTCAGTATTAATTTTATGTAAAGAAGTCAAAAAATTTGAGTTTGCAAATATAAGCATTATCTTATGATATATCAACGATTTATGCAAGTAGTTTTGGTAATATTTAAGCAATTGTTAATCTTTGCCACCTTTTATAAAGTGTAGCCGTGAAAATCTTTACTACCAGGATCAGCCTTCAGGATTATTTGTCACAAAGGCATTCCGCCGGGAAAACATTTGGCCTTGTACCCACCATGGGAGCATTGCATAATGGGCATGTTTCGTTATTAGCCACTGCAAAAACTTATACCGATGAAGTGATTTGCAGCATCTTTGTTAACCCCACGCAGTTTAACGATCCGAAGGATCTGGAGAAGTACCCACGCCCAATTGAGAGTGATATTAAAAAGCTCAACGAGGCTGGTTGTGATGTGTTGTTTAACCCCACGGTTGACGAGATGTACGGCCCCGACGAGCACTGGCACCTGGATATAGGCCCACTTGAAAATATACTTGAAGGTAAATACCGCCCCGGGCATTACCAGGGTGTAACGCAGGTAGTTTACAAATTTTTCGATATCATCAAACCCGACTTTGCATTTTTTGGACAAAAAGATTATCAGCAAGTGATGGTGATCAGCCGGATGGTTGCACTGTTAAACCTGCCGGTTAAAATGGTGATGTGCCCCATCATTCGCGAGCCTGGCGGTTTGGCCATGAGTTCAAGAAACGTGCACCTGAGCGCGCAAGACCATGAGAACGCACAGGACTTGTCGGAAATTTTAACTCTTGTAAAGCAACAGTTTAGCCAGCACTCAACTGGCGAATTAAAGCAGATAGCTATTGATGCTTTAAAAGCCAACCCCAGCATACAGCTTGATTATTTTGAAATTGTTGACGCCGATACCTTGTTTGAGCCAAACCCTGATACCCAAAAATTGGTAGCCCTGGTAGCTGCAAAAGTAGGGAGCACCCGCCTGATAGATAACATTATTTTAGACTGACATTTGTATTAGGTTAAGCCAAGGCAATATTTATAATTTTGCAGCATGATAATTGAAGTTTTAAAATCGAAGATCCATCGGGTTAAAATAACACAGGCGGAGTTGAATTATGTGGGGAGTATTACGATTGATGAGGATCTGATAGAAGCAGCCAATATTATCCCGAATGAAAAGGTGCAGATTGTAAATAATAATAATGGGGCCCGTTTTGAAACCTACGTGATTAAAGGCGAACGTGGCACGGGTACCATCTGCCTTAACGGGGCTACGGCCAGGCTGGCACAGGTTGGCGATATTGTGATCATCATGTCGTACGCATACATGGAAATGGATGAGGCACGTCAATACCAACCGATATTAGTTTTCCCGGACGGGGATAATAGATTGATTAAATAAGTTTGTATTTTGGCATAAGTTATTTGTTCCTGCCATGTGTTTACGAATTTATTTTTTTCTCTTTTTTTTTCTATCTGTCTCATGGGCTGTTGCTCAAAATCAAAGTATTTTTTTTCTGAAAAATAATGGAGTCGAGGTTAAAACCCGCGATAGTGCTGATTTTATTAGAATAATAAGTGAGCCTGATTCGGGTACTACATTATTTAATATCAAAGAGTATTATGTCAATGGAAAAATTAAATTCATTGGAAAAGCTACTCAATTTGATAAAATTGTGTTAGAAGGCCCGTCTGTATCCTTTTATCCTTCTGGTAAAAGATCACAAATGGGTACGTATTATAGGGGTAATTTGGTTGGAGATGTTTACACCTATTATCCCAACGGAAAAATTTATAGAATTATTAATTATAACTACTTCAAGGCTCGCGGTCTCTTAATTTACAACGGCTGCCAAATTAAGACATCTAATGATTCTACTGGTAAAAATTTAGTTACTGAAGGTAACGGATATTCGATAACTTATGATGACGAATTCAAAAATATCTTTGAGGAAGGCCCTATCAAAAACGGTGTAAAAAACGGTATATGGAAAGGTAAAACTTTAGACAGTAATCAAATCAGTTATACGGAAAGTTACAGAGATGACAAATTAATCAGTGGCAAATCAACTGATAAAAACGGTAAATTTTATTCCTACAACATTCACTATAAATCAGCTACTCAAATTCATGATGATGGTTCTTTATTTAAAGCCCTTAATTTAGATAGTAAACAACCAATCAGTAAAAACCAAGGTGAAGTAACCTTTTATATAGATAAAGATGGGGCAGTACTTGACTTAAAAATAATCGGAAAATTAGATGATGTATCAAAGTCTGATATATTAACAGCTGTTAGCAGAAAATGGAGCCCTTGTCTATTATGTGGGGTGCCAATAAAAGCATTTATGTCATTTCCGATAAAATGTAAAGAAGATCATTAAATTACAAAAAAACTTTACAGCAAGCCATACAAAAACCTATCTTTGCATCCCGAATGCAAGAATCGGGAATTTCCCCCTTCAGCGCATAGCAATAAGTCCTCTGCTTTTTAACTGTTGACTTAGAACTTTAGACTTTTTTATAAAAAAGCCCTATGCCAAAAGACACCTCCATTAAATCAGTACTGATTATCGGTTCAGGACCAATTATTATTGGCCAGGCCTGCGAATTTGATTATGCCGGCTCACAAGCTGCACTTTCGTTAAAAGACGAAGGAATCTCCGTTTCAATCATCAACAGTAACCCGGCCACCATCATGACGGACAAGGTTATTGCCGATCATGTGTACCTGCTGCCGCTTGAACCTGAAAGTATTGAAAAAATTTTACAAGAACAAAAAATTGATGCCGTTTTGCCTACCATGGGTGGCCAAACAGCCCTTAACCTTTGCATTAGTGTAGCAGAACGGGGCATTTGGGAAAAATACGGCGTTAAAATTATTGGTGTTGATTTAGCTGCCATTGAAAAAACGGAAAACCGCGAGGCATTTCGTCAATTGATGGTTGACATTGGTGTAGGTGTAGCCACATCAAAAATTGCCAACTCTTTTTTAGAAGGTAAAGAGGCAGCCCAGCAAATCGGCTTCCCGTTGGTTATTCGCCCGAGCTATACGCTTGGTGGCAAAGGCGCGGGCTTTGTACACAAAAAAGAAGAATTTGATGCCGCTTTAAGCCGCGGCTTACAAGCCTCGCCAACACACGAAGTTTTGGTTGAGCAAGCTGTTTTAGGCTGGAAAGAATTTGAGCTCGAGCTGTTACGCGATGGTAACGATAACGTGATCATCATTTGCTCTATTGAAAACTTTGACCCAATGGGTATCCATACGGGCGACTCGATCACCGTGGCACCGGCCATGACATTGAGCGACCGTTGTTACCAGGATATGCGTAACCAGGCTATTAAAATGATGCGCGCCATTGGCAACTTTGCCGGCGGTTGTAACGTGCAGTTTTCGGTTAACCCGGTTAACGATGAAATTATCGCTATCGAAATTAACCCCCGCGTATCCCGCTCATCCGCGTTAGCGTCAAAAGCTACCGGATACCCTATCGCCAAAATTGCTGCCAAACTGGCCATAGGTTATAACCTTGACGAAATTGAAAACCAGATCACCAAAACCACATCAGCTTATTTTGAGCCTACCCTGGACTATGTGATTGTAAAAATCCCGCGCTGGAACTTTGATAAATTTAAAGGCGCCAACCGCGAGTTGGGTTTGCAAATGAAATCGGTAGGTGAGGTGATGGGCATTGGCCGCAGCTTTATCGAGGCTTTGCAAAAGGCTTGTCAAAGTTTAGAGATTGGCCGCGCCGGTATAGGCGCCGATGGCAGGCAAAGCCGCAACCTGGAAGAAATTATGCACAGCCTTGAAAAACCAAGCTGGGACAGGCTGTTCCATATCTATGATGCCATGAGTTTAGGCGTGCCGATAGAATCTATCCGTAAGGCTACCAAAATTGACAAATGGTTTTTAATCCAGATACAGGAACTGATTAACATAGAAGCCGAACTGCGCCGCTATTCGTTAAGCAACATACCCGAAGAGTTTTTCTTTACGCTGAAACAAAAGGGCTTCAGCGATATACAAATTGCATACATTTTAGGCAATACATCCGAAGAGGATGTTTACCAGCGCCGCAAGGCCTTGGGCATCAATAGGGTATACAAAATGGTTGATACCTGCGCCGCCGAGTTCCAGGCTAAAACACCATACTTCTACTCAACCTACGAGGGCGAAAACGAATCGATTGTTTCGGATAAAAAGAAGATCATCGTTTTAGGTTCGGGGCCTAACCGTATTGGCCAGGGTATTGAGTTTGATTACAGTTGTGTACATGGTTTACTTGCCGCTAAAGAGTCGGGGTTTGAGGCGATCATGATCAATTGCAACCCCGAAACAGTTTCTACCGATTTTAACATGGCTGACAAGCTGTACTTTGAGCCTGTTTTCTGGGAGCATGTACGCGAGATTATCGAACTGGAGAAACCCGAAGGTGTAATTGTACAATTAGGCGGCCAAACGGCCTTGAAGATGGCCGAAAAGCTGCATGAGCATGGCATCAAGATCATCGGTACATCTTATGACAATATGGATATCGCTGAGGATCGCGGACGTTTCTCGGATATGTTGAAAGACCTGGATATTCCTTACCCCAAATATGGGGTTGCCGAAAATGCTGAAGAAGCCATAGAGGTTGCTCATCATGTTGGGTACCCTGTTTTAGTTCGTCCCAGCTATGTTTTGGGTGGACAAGGTATGAGCATCGTAATTAACGATGAGGACCTGGAGACTGCCGTAGTTAACCTTTTGAAGAACCTTCCGGGCAACCGTGTACTGATCGATCACTTCTTGGACCGTGCCGAAGAGGCTGAGTCCGATTCGATCAGCGATGGGGAAGACGTGCACATCATCGGGATGATGGAGCATATTGAACCGGCCGGTATCCACTCGGGCGATTCTAACGCGGTATTACCGCCATTCAACCTGTCAGAGAACGTAACCAGGCAGATGGAAGAACATACGGTAAAGATTGCCAAGGCATTAAACGTTCGCGGCTTACTGAACATCCAATTCGCTATCAAAAACGAAATGGTTTATGTAATTGAGGCCAATCCACGCGCATCACGTACTGTTCCGTTTATAGCCAAGGCTTACGATGTTCCTTACATTAACATTGCAGCCAAAATAATGCTGGGTGTAAACAAATTAAAGGATTTTACCATCGAACGAAAACTGAAAGGTTACGCTATCAAGGAACCTGTATTCTCTTACGATAAATTCCCTGAAATAGAGAAAGAGTTAGGCCCCGAAATGAAATCAACCGGCGAAGCCATCCGTTTTATTCCGGATCTAAACGATCCTTATTTCAGGCACTTGTATAGCACTAAATCGATGTATTTGAGTAAATAAAGCATTGATCCGGGAGTTTTGAGTCCAAAGTGCGGAGTCGAGAGCCTTGAGTCAGGAGCCCATAGTCAGCAAATGATTATGGGCTCTTTTTTTTAATGGCGATGAAACTATGTTTATTCGCCGACTATAAATTATAAACCATGCTTAGCTACAATGAACCATCAATCATAAACTGAAAAACCATGTACTATGGTCTATCGACCATAGTACACCAACGACTTCCCTCACTCCTCTACCATCAGCCCTGTAGCCTCAAAAGTAAGGCGTTGCCGAGGATTAGTTTTTACCTGGTGTTGCTTCTTCCCTTTAACTGTGTCGCCGGCAAAGTGCTGCATATCATCTGCAATAAATTCCTTTTGGGCAACCCCCTCTATCATTACCGTTCTACCTTTTAAGGCGGTTGGTATGGTAATGTTATAATCTTTAAAATGTACCCGGATAATTTTGCCATTGCCTGCATCCATCCTGAACCATCCTCCTTTAGGATGATCAACCTTCAATACCTTGCCGGTTAATGTAGTAGATATGCGCGTTTTTTTACCCATAAAAGCTTCTACATTAGCTGCAGGTATATTCTGCCGCGAGTTAACCTGTTGCCCAAAGGTCATGCCATGAGGTAGTGGTGTATGTTTTTGCGCCAGTAAAATTACAGGCATCATTAACGTGGTGATTATACAAGCAATTTTCATTTCGTATCTTTAACATTAATTTGAAGTTTAAGTTTAGTTAAAAAGCGTTAAATTAATTGCAAATTCATCGAAAATTCATTTTTTATGGTGAGTTTTACACACGCGAGGTGCCTGTTAGGCATTGCAGATAAAAAGTAATGAAAAATAGAACTCAAGAAAATTCATTACAATTAAATAATTATATAAATGAAAAAACTATCTACCATTACAATTCTGTCCTTTATTTCGTTGATTGCCATTTTTGGTATCAGTTGTAACAAATCGAGCGATAGTGGTGTCACTGTACCTACTATTTCAACATATAGTGTAATAAGCGGAGTAACCACCACCGCCGCCCAGGCTTATGCAGCGGTAACAGGGTATGGCGGCGCTACGCTAACAGCTAACGGGCTTTGCTGGAGTTCAACCAACCAAACGCCAACCATATCTGATACTAAAAGCAGCAGCAGTGTTGATACCATTTTTTTCTCGGCTAATTTAACCAGCCTGACACCTAATACCACTTATTATGTAAGGGCCTATGCTACCAACAGTGCAGGCACTGGCTACGGAAATGTGGTGAAATTTAAAACCAATAGCGCTACGTTTGCCATAACAGCAACGGTAAGCACCTTTGCAGGAAATGCTAACGGTGGAGGTTTTGTTAATGGTACGGGAGTAAATGCCCAATTTCATAACCCGCAGGGTATTTGTACCGACGCACAAGGTAATATGTACGTTGCCGACTCGTATAACAACGTGATCAGGAAAATTACCGCCGCCGGCGTTACCACTACTTATGCCGGAACCGGAACTTTAGGCTATTTGGATGGCCCCGCAGCCACAGCCCAGTTTTACGCGCCAAAGGGCGTAGCCGCCGATGCGCAAGGCAATATTTATGTAGCCGATATGGGTAATAATATGATCAGGAAGATCAGTGCAGCTGGTGTGGTAACAACCCTTGCCGGAAAAGGTAGCGCGGGTTATGCTGATGGTACCGGAGCCGACGCAGTTTTCAAATCGCCGGCCGGACTGGCTGTAGATGCATCGGGTAATATTTACGTAGCAGACCAGGGAACTAATACCATACGCAAAGTGACATCGGCCGGTGTTGTAACAACATTAGCCGGTGCGGCAGCCTCCGGACAAGTTGATGCAACCACCAATACCGACGCACGATTTAGTTCGCCCAGCGGCGTAACTGTTGACGCCTCCGGAAACGTATATGTGGCAGACCTGGCTAATCATGCCATCCGTAAAGTAACTTCAGCTGGCGTAACAACAACAATAATAGGTAATCCTATACTTAGCAAAGTTGTCCCTTCTCCGTCAGGTATCTATGTTGATGCCTCCGGTAATTTATTTATAACTGATGCCAGCGGACAGGTGATGGAAATTAATGTCACCACCAATATC
Source organism: Mucilaginibacter paludis DSM 18603 (assembly GCF_000166195.2). NCBI lineage: Bacteria > Pseudomonadati > Bacteroidota > Sphingobacteriia > Sphingobacteriales > Sphingobacteriaceae > Mucilaginibacter > Mucilaginibacter paludis. The sequence continues at coordinate 4,472,889 of NZ_CM001403.1, read as the reverse complement.
ATCTATTCGTTAGCGGGTGTTGCTGGTACTTCCGGTTTTGCCAACGGAACAAACATCAATGCCTTGTTTAATGGGCCACAAGCCTTAACGCTGGACTCACAGGGGAATATTTACGTGGTTGACTACTATAATAACATGATCCGTAAAATCGTGGTAACAACACAGCAATAATCAATTAAACCGGGAGGTATGTAGATAAGCGCTTCCGGATACTGTTTATTTGCAATCAATAAAAAAATCACTTGTAACATGTTGGACACCACGGTAAAAAAGCCGGAGGATCCATGTGTTCCAAGTGATTTTTTAATGTGCAGCGCTTGCTTATAGCTTCTATTATAGCACTTGCAGCTTAATTACATTAATAGAATACGCATCAAAATTTTTAGTGAAGGTTTTACCCAGCCCGGTTATTTTAGATGTGTGCGGCACAATTTTATCCGGTTCTGTTATGGTATTGGTATCGCCGGGGCTGCTACCCTTTAAAGTGATCTGTACACCATCAGCAGATACTTTACTAATGCCTTTTAAATCAATTGTGATATCCTCCGCCTTGCCGGACGTATTCACTACCTTAATATAAAGCGTTCCGGTTTTGGTATCTTTACTCGCTACATAAAACAAAGCAGGGATAGGCTTAGGCATTGTACCGGCTATACTGTCCTTTTTGTTAGCGTTGCGTGTTTGGGTGGGGATATTTTCGCCGCTTACAGGCACCGTTTTATTGCCAATGTTGTTACCGAAAAGAACTTCGGCGTAATAAGATGGCGAGCCATAGCTCGATATAGCGTTGTAACCGATCAAGTCAGAACTCCATTGCATACCTCCCGGGTTAACGTTTACAAAAAGCGGTGCATAGCACGACATAATTACATGGTCGGCATTACGTTCCATCCCCGTCATCCAGGCGGCGTCGCCCAGGGCGGCATTCATATTAGGTGTTGGCGAGCCTTCGCGTGTGGCCCATTCGCCCACAAATATCTTGGGGCCTTTACGGTCGTAATCATCGTAATGGGCTGCATCTTCTTCCATCTCCCAGGCCGAGCGGTAATAATGTTCATCAATCACGTCGGGGCGGCGGGTTTTAATTTTAAACCTTTTACCCAGCCCATCGCGGCCACCGATGGTTGATATCAGTTGTAGTTTAGGATATTTGGCTTTAATAGCATCGTAAAACTGGGCAAAGCGGCCATCATAACTTCCGGATGCATCAAAACCATCTTCGTTACCAATTTCAATATAGTTTAGTTTAAAAGGTTTGGGGTGCCCGTCTTTGGCCCTTACCGCTCCCCATTTGGTATTAACATCGCCACTTACATATTCAATTTCTTCTAAAGCCTCATCAACAAAAGGTTTTAAAAAAGGCCCGGCTGGCAGGTAATCACCTTTTAAAACGTATCCGGCAAACACGGCCAAAACGGGTTCAATCTTTAAATCCTCGCACCATTCCAAATATTCCAATAAACCCATCCCGTCCGACGAGCGATAACCCCAGCAGCCGGGGTGGCCTGCGCGTTGGTCTATCGGCCCCAAAGTGGCTTTCCAGGGGAAACGGGTTGAAAACAGATCTCCCTCCAGGTAATTACCTCCAGGCAAACGCAAAAAAGCAGGTTTCATATCAGCCATCAGCTGCATAATATCCTGGCGGTTGCCGTTAGGCCTGTTGTTAAATGTTGGTGGGAATAAAGAAACCAGGTTAAACCAATAAGTGCCCGCACGGCTGGTTGATATTACAAAACGTGCCTGTGTTGTAGGTTTAACATCACTGGCAGTAGTAAGCGTCACCGAATACTTTTTCCAACCGCCTTTGCTTAGTACTACCTGTGCTGTGGCGTAGTTGGTAGCGCCATCATTGCTTTCAATGCTAACACTTAGCGGGCCAATTGCCGCATCCGTCCCTTTAGCGTAGAACGAGGCTTTATAGCTTGTTTGCGGTTTTACAGGTATTCCCCAGTAGCCTTCGTTAACTACGCCTGTTTGGCCTTCGCTTTTTTCAACCACTAACTTTAAGCAAACCGTAAGCGCATTGTTAACTGGGTTTTTAGTATCTAACTGGATATTACCTTTTCCGCCCGCCTGCTCCAAAACACTCCAGTTATTCGGGGCTTTGGGGTTATCTTTAAAAATCCGGTTCCTGATGAGTTCTGCATACAAGCCACCATCGTAGGAGTGGTTGATTTCTTCTGTCATAAGCCCAAACAGTTTCAGACTCACATCTGCACCCGGCTTGCTTAAATCGAGGGTAAGCTTGGGCGTTTGCGCTTTTAAAAAATTGGTGCTTAGCAATAGCACCAGTAGTGCAAGTTTTGTTTTCATAAAGGTTTAATCTGGTTAAAATGTCTGATTGACATTTATTAGCAATGGCTAATTTATATAAACAATACAGATATTGCAAATGCTTATTTTAGTGTACGATAGGTTAAATGTTTCTTCTAATAAAACAGGATCAGGAACGCTGCGGCGGAAACGGTAGCTTACGAAAAGCAGGCGTATATCCAGGCGGAACGCTGTGTGAACTTCCCACTCCCGACTAATCTTCGTAAATTTACGCTATGCAATCTGCACATCAAAAATACAACGCCAAATTTCAGGAGGCGCTCAATAATCTTAATCCGCAACAACTGGCCGCCGTAAATAAAATGGATGGGCCTGTGCTGGTAATTGCCGGCCCCGGAACCGGTAAAACGCAAATATTGGCCGCACGGATAGGTAAAATACTAACCGAAACCGATGCCCTCCCGCACGAAATTTTGTGCCTCACTTATACCGATGCTGGTGCCGTAGCCATGCGCAAGCGCTTATTCGATTTTATTGGCCCTGATGCCTACCGGGTAAATATTTATACCTTCCATGCATTTTGTAACGAAGTGATACAGGAAAACCTGGATTATTTTGGCAAGATGAACCTGGAGCCCCTGTCGGATCTGGATGCTGCCTTGCTTTTTCGCGAGCTGGTGGATGATTTGCCGAACGACCATGTATTGAAGCGTTTTACAGGCGACGTATACTACGATGTGCCACGGCTGAAGAGTTTGTTTTCAACCATGAAGCGTGAGGGCTGGGGCGTGGCAATGATACAGAAGGCTGTAGAAGAATATCTGACCGATATCCCTTTTCGCGATGAGTTTGTATACAAACGTGCCAATGCCAAAGCCGGTATTAAAATTGGCGACCCCAAGCAAAAGGATATTGACGCCGCTACCGAGAAGATGAAGAGTTTACTGGCAGCCGTAAGCGAATATCAAAATTACGATGCCAAGATGAAGCGCGACGGCAAGTATGATTATGATGACATGATTATCTGGGTATTGAAAGCTTTTAGGGAGGATGAGGAAATTTTGCGCCGGTACCAGGAACGTTATCAATACATCCTGGTTGATGAGTTTCAGGATACCAGCGGTTCGCAAAACGAGCTGTTAAAGTTTATGCTGGCGTATTGGGAAACACCTAACGTGTTTGTAGTTGGCGACGACGATCAATCGATATTTAAATTTCAGGGAGCCAACATGAAAAACATATTGGATTTTGCCAATGATTACGTAGCCACGCTTAATACCGTTGTTTTAAAGCATAACTACCGTTCTAACCAACATATTCTTGATATTTCAAGAGTGCTGATCGATAATAACAACGAGCGGCTAACCAAGCAGTTATCACTTGATAAAAACCTGCAGGCCGCACATCCCAGGTTTAAGGATCTGGTAGTTGAGCCAACTATCCAGGAGTATGCCAATCCCGATCAGGAAGTGGTAGATGTGGCTATGCAGATTGAAAAGCTGGTTAGCAAGGGCACAGAGCCTGGCGAAATAGCAGTAATTTACCGCAACCATAGCCAGGTAGATGAGCTGGTGCACTTTCTGGACCAAAAAAATATCGCGGTAAGCACCAAACGGAAAATTAATATCATTGAGGAGCCCTTCGGCGAAAAGATCATCAACATTTTGCGGTACCTGGCCATGGAGCTCGATTCGCCTTATAGCGGCGATGAGTTACTTTTCGAGATTATGCACTATGATTTTTTCAATATACCGCCCATTGAAATTGCCAAAGCAAGCATCAAGGTGTCTGAAGATAATTTCGGCACCTATAAAAGCGGCTTATCAAAAACATCCTTGCGCAGGCACATTGCCGAAATGCGCACACCTACGCAAACCGGTTTATTTGACCCGGTGCCCAACCTGGAAATGAAGTACCTGGTAAGCAATGTAGATTACTTGCTTAAAGCCGCTGTAAGCTTAACGCTGCAACAGTTCTTTCAGCAAATGATAGCCAAAACGGGCATCCTCAAATACATTATGCAGCAACCCAACAAAGGTTGGTATATGCAGATTCTCACCAGCATCTTCAACTTTTTGAAAGATGAGAGCCGCAAAAAACCGGATATCAGCGCTGCCGATTTTGTAGCCCTTATCGACCTGATGAAGAAAAATAAAATCAGCCTGGAATTGAACCAGGTAATCTTCACCGAAAACGGTGTTAACTTTATGACAGCCCACGGCTCTAAGGGATTAGAGTTTGAGCACGTTTTTTTAATTGGCTGCAGTAAAAAAATATGGGATGGCAAGGGCCGTAACATGGGCTTTAGCTATCCGGATACTTTAACGCAGGCCCCTGCAGATGATATCGCCCAAAAGGAAGAATCGCGAAGATTGTTTTATGTGGCGCTTACCCGTGCAAGGCAATGCCTGATGATATCGTACGCAGGTAAGGATAAAAACGGTAAAGACCAGGAAGCATCGCAATTTATAGGCGAAATATTAGCCGAAACGCATTTACAGGTAAAACACCCCCAGGTGGGCGAAGATGCTATGCTGGATTTTTATTCAACCCAGTTCAGCGAAGCCGATAAGCCTAAGGTAGAACTGATAGATAAAAACTATATTAACCAGTTGCTACAGGGTTATACTTTATCGGTAACGCACTTGAGCAATTACCTGGACTGCCCGCTAAGGTTTTATTTCCAGAACCTGATCCGGGTTCCATCGGGCAAAAGTCCGGCAGCTACCTTTGGGCAGGCGGTACACTGGGCTCTGAATAAGGCTTTCAGAAATCTGAAAGACAATAACGACGAATTCCCGCTAACTCAGGAATTTATGGACCACTACCGCTGGTATATGCGCCGCAACCGCGACTCGTTCACCAAAGAAGACTATAAGCTGAGGTTGGAATATGGAGAGCGCATATTACCTGTATATTACGAACAAAATATTGAGGTATGGAATAAAAACGCCATTACCGAAAAGGCTATAAAAAACGTGGAGATTGAAGGCATCCCGATTAAGGGTAACCTGGATAAGATTGAGTTTAACGGCAAGCAGGTAAACGTGGTAGATTATAAAACCGGCAAGTTTAAAAATGCCCGGTCGAAGTTTGACCGCCCTAACGGTGGTGACCCTAACGGCGGCGATTACTGGCGTCAGGCAGTTTTTTATAAGATATTGATAGACCATGACCTCACCAACGATTGGGACGTAATAAGTACCCAATTTGAATTTGTAGAACCCATTAGCGAAGGCGAATATCATAAAGAAAAGGTTGTGATAACGCCACAGGATGTACAACAGGTAGGGGAACAAATTAAAACAGTTTACCAGAAAATTTTAAACCATGAGTTTAGCGTAGGTTGCGGCAAAAAGGAATGCGACTGGTGCCATTTTGTAAGAAGTAATTTTGAACAGGTAGGCGATGTGATGCAGGAGGAGGAGGCATCTTAAAAAATTGTTTAAGCCAGTGGCCGAAAACATTGAACTCTGGGCTAAAGGCAATACAAACGATTAGTAATTAAGTCAGGAGTACTTAGTCCGGAGTCTTGAGTTAAAAAAATCGGAATTCCTGGTTAAGTATGAATGACTTTGATTAAATAATAACCAACATTTAGCCGAAGTTCAAAAAATCCATCGGATACTACTTCAACGATTTGGAGGGGGTGATGGAATCAGGGACATGGGCTTGTTTGAATCAGCCATTTCAAGACCCTATTCAACAAATAAAAATACCGGACTATTAATTCTATGTGATTGATATTGCTTGTTAATCTGATTTAGACTCCTTATTTTCTCATCACGCGCATATTTTCTGACTTAAAAAACAACTTTTATAAAACTAAAGCCGATAACTATAAGGCAATATAAACTTACTCTCCCCAGTTACTGCCATCCCTAAAATTGTATCAATTGGCCAGTTAATGACGATCGTCATATTTTAAGCCGCAGTATTTGCGGTTATTTGGCCATTTAATTTTCACTTAAATATGTGAATAAGGTTGAAAGGCCTTTAGGCAACTACCTTATCCAGACGAGCTATTTTTATGATCCTCTACAAACAGTTTACTTTCGATTCCGCTCATTTTTTATCGCGTGTACCTGATGGGCATAAATGCAAAGCCATTCACGGCCATACTTATCACCTCACGGTTTACGCCGAAGGTGATGTTAAGGAACAAGAGGGCTGGGTATTTGATTTTGGTGATATGACGAGTGTGGTTAAACCAATTATTGAAACCCTTGATCATGCCATGTTGAATAATATAGAGGGCTTAGAAAATCCTACTGCCGAATTATTGGCTGTATGGCTGTGGAAAAAAATCAAACCTGAACTCCCCGCTTTAAGTAAAATAGAGTTGAAGGAAACACCTACATCAGGAGTGATTTATGAGGGTGATTGAGGGGCAAGCTATTAGCCGAATTGACCGTTAATTTTTTGATTATTAAACGATACTGAAGGGGTATTGAACTAATGTTCGCTGAAAGGATGGAAGTTGTTGATAGCCATGCCCCTTAGTACCAAAAGATTCTACAGATGGATAAAAGCTACCCGGCTGCAAAACGTATGCCTTAAAAAAAATATTTCACATCATAGTCAGGCAAAGCAGCACTGGCAGATACTATCCCAAGATATTTATTGATAGAATTTTATATATAGTTAATGGTTAGGCGGCAAATTGCAGGAATCCCAAAACGCAAGTATCTGTAAATATGAATCTTACATATATCTCTATATATTAAAGATTAAATTAAAGCAGAACACATACAGTCTGGTATAGATTGTTTATTCGAATTACCCCCCTTAAAAGTACGAGTTAGCCCCCCGTTAACTCCATTTTGTTAGCTCATATTTGAATTATAATACCAATTATAATAAATAATTAGTTGTCGAATAAGATAGACTAAAAGATAACCAATACCGTAAAGACAAGGCTTAAGTTATTTGACTTCTTTGAGAATCATTCACTTGGAACTGGGATTTTTTGCCCAATCTGCTTAAGTGTCGATTTGACATATCGTCATCTAAACTATGGATACTTTGACCTTGTCAATTTTAAATAATGCAAACTTACCACACGCTTCGCGGTGGTTACTGATGCTTGTATAAAATTTAAAATGCGGTATAAAAAGGAATTATAACCACAAAACAATGTAAACCAATATAATATGAATGAAAATTCCTTAAAAATCCTCACAACTTCAAGGTTCATCACCCTAACAGCTTTTCAAAATCAAAGGCTTTTACAAACCACAACAATCATCCTATATCAATTATTAGCAACAGTATATAAGCCACACAAATAATTCCTTGCCAAGGGCCTATATCAAAACCTGATGCTAACGCATGTTAAAAGACAATAAGATAAGTTGAACGAAGAAAAACACCACATAGTATTCAACTGCACTATTATTTAAACCAATAACCATTATGAACAATTATTTAAAAAAAACAGGGATGGCTATAAGGTATGGCCTACTACCAGTTATTTTGATCTCGTTTATTTTCGCCTGTAAAAAAAGCGGAACAACGAGCAAAACTAAATACGATCCCAATTTACCTGTTCTGATCAATTCGTTTACGCCTGATTCGGGCGGCATCCGGACAAAAATTGTGATTTTCGGCTCCAACTTCGGCTCAGACAAATCTATCATCAAAGTTTTTTTTACCGACAATGAAAAAGACAGAGCCGCCACAATTGTCGGGGTAAACAATGAAATTATTTATTGCCTGGTACCTAAGCAAAACGGCGGAATCAATAATATTAAAGTAATTATTGGTACGAGTACAACTATTGCAAAAAAAACTTTCCAATACACAGTAGCGCAGAGTGTTTCTAATATAGTAGGTGTAACGGGTGTGGCCGGATCAATCAATGGCTCCCTTTCTGATGGCCGGATACAGCGAACATTTGGAATTGCTGCGCTGGGCAATGATGAATTAATCAGTTTTGAGACCCTCTCGAGCAGTGTGCGCTACATTTCTGTAACAGACAATAAGATCAGCACGTTACAAACAGGATTTGACGGTACACAACCTGCTCTTAACGCGGCCCGTACCAAAATGTACTCAATCGGCAGGGCCGCACCACATAAAGTTTATGCTTATAGCAAAAGCAACCTTTGGCAGCCCCAAATTCTATCAGCGCAGATTCCCGCAGCAGCAGGGTTAATTTTTTCGGCTGCTTTAGACGATACCGAACAGTGGTTGTATTTCAGAGATAAGAATGGAGTTTTTGGAAGGCTTGAAATTGCCAATCCAACAAATATCCAGGTGCTGAACCCTACCTGCGGTACCGCTGGCGGAACAGATTACTCCTACCTATGCTACAGCAAAACAGACGATTGCTTTTATCTTACAGTACAAAGTCTGAATGGGGTTTATAAGGTGAGCAAAGACGGTAAAACCGTAGAAACGTACGCCGGCTTTAACGGTTTGGGTCAGTTGGATGCAGCGAAAAACACAGCATCGTTTAATTCGATAGCCGGAATCTGCACGGATAGCGAGGGGAATATTTATGTGGTCGATTCAAACACTAATCTCGTCAGAAAAATAAACAGAAAATCTGGCTATGTATCTACTATAGCGGGTATTGCGGGTGTTTTCGGGGGCGCAAACGGTGTACCCAGGTTGTCGTCTTTCAATTATCCATACTGCATCCAGACAGACAATAACGATAACATCTTTATTGGAGAAAGTTGGGGATGTACCATCCGCAAGCTTGCAATTGAATAGTAGCAGGTACTTTAAAATCTAATAATATAAAACATTTAGCAAAAATGAATTCATGAAAAAAATAGTATACCTGATTTTTATTTTTTTAGTCAGTTTTAATGCCAGCTTATTGGCTCAAAATAGCTCCAAAATCACCATAACGGGAACTGTAATGGATGAACAGGGAAAAGAGCTTCCGGGCGTAACAATTTTCCTAAAAGCCAATCCGAAAACGGGAACCACCTCGGATATGGACGGTAGGTTCCGTATAGCGAATATTGACAAAAACAGCACCATTGTATTTACAATGATTAGCTATGAACGGTATGAGCTTACCCCTGGAGCATCCAAAGAAAAAGTTAAAATTGTACTTAAAGAAAAAATAACAAGCTTTAATGAGGTGCAGGTAGTGAGCTTAGGTACTCAGCGTAAAATTACTACTACAGGCGCAGTAAGTACCATTAATGTAAAAGATCTGCAAGTTCCGGCAACATCTTTGAGTAACATGCTCGGTGGCCGCGTTCCGGGCATTGTTTCAGTAACACGCAGTGGTGAACCGGGCAACGATTTTTCGGAGTTTTGGATACGAGGGATCAGCACCTTTGGAGCGAGTTCATCAGCATTGATCCTGATTGACGGTGTAGAAGGAAATCTGAATAATGTGGATCCATCAGATATCGAGAGCTTCTCCGTTCTAAAAGATGCATCTGCTACGGCGGTGTACGGTATCCGCGGAGCGAACGGCGTTGTGGTGATCAACACAAAAAGAGGAAAAGCAGGTAATTTAAAGCTCAACTTTAAGGCAAACAGCACCCTCACACAATCTGCCAGGATGCCTGATTATGTAGATGCAGGCACTTATGCACAACTTGCCAATGAGGCCCGGGTAGTTAGGGGTTTAACGCCGGTATATACCCCCACAGAGGTTACGCTTTTCAAAAGTGGTTTAGATCCCGATTTGTATCCCAATACCAATTGGCGCGACGTGATCCTGAAAGATTACTCCAGATATAGCCAATATAATTTAAACGCTTCGGGCGGCGGCACCAGTGCACGTTACTATATGAGCCTGGGATACATGAACAAGGAGGGGATCTTCAACCAGGACAAGTCGGCCAACAAATATGATGTAAACACCAATTATAATAAATACAACTTTCGTGCAAACATTGATATCGATTTAACCAAAACAACCAAATTGGCCCTGAATCTGGATGATGCCATCGTGCTGCAAAATGCTCCTGCCTATAGCTCTGACAATAGCTATTTATGGACATCACAAGCATCCATTACCCCTGTGAGCATACCGTTAAGGTACTCAAACGGCCAACTTGCTGCGTTTGGCAGCTCGGGCACCTCGCTTTCGCCCTACGCCTTGCTAAATTACACAGGTTTCAAAAAAACAAATTCCAATACCGTGAACGCGAAGTTAAGCCTACAGCAAGACCTTCAGTTTATAACACCTGGTTTAACAGCGAAGGGTTTATTCTCATGGACGTTTTATGGAACCAACACGGCCACTCACGGCAAAATAGGCGAAGCGGCTTATATTGCTAACGGCAGGGCAAACGATGGAAGCTTAATCACTACCAGAACGGTGGCCAGTTCTGATGCAGGCTATTCACAAAGTTCATTAATTACCCGCCAAATGTATATTGAGGGGCAGTTAAACTATAACAGAGTAGTTAACAAAGATCACACTTTTACCGGCTTGGTGCACGTTTACAGGCAAGAGGATATCACCTCTTCTGTTACAGCCTACGAGCTTCCTTACATGAGCATCATTCCACTGCGTTACCAGGCGCTTTCAGGGAGGGTAACTTATTCTTATAAAGACACCTATCTGTTCGAGGCAAACGCAGGCTATTCCGGGTCTGAAACTTTTAAGCCGGGTGATCAATATGGCTTTTTCCCAGCGCTATCCGCGGGATGGATCCCAACGCAATACGAATGGGTAAAAAACAACCTGCGGTTTATTGATTATTTTAAAATCAGGGGTTCATGGGGAAAAGTTGGTAACTCCCAGATAACCAACTCTAACGGGCTGCTGGTAAGATTTCCATACCAAACCATCTTAACTTCGGGCAGCAACGATTGGGGTACAACCCTTACCGAAAGTAAAGTTGGTACTGATGGGCTGAAATGGCAAACTTCAACCAAATACGATTTAGGGCTCGATGTAAAATTCCTGAAGGAAAAATTCGAATTAACAATTGACGGATTCCTGACTAAGGCCAAGGATATCTATCAACAAAGGGTAACTATTCCGAATGAGGTTGGGGTAGCGCAAGCCCCGTATCTTAATGTTGGCTCAATGGACAGCTGGGGCGCCGACGGTAACTTAAACTACCTGCAACCGCTGGGGAAAAATTTTACTTTGAATTTAAGGGGTAATTTTACTTTTGCCAGAAACAAGGTTACGCACTGGGAGCAAACAGGCATAAGCTACCCTTATCAATCGTACACCGATGTACCATACGGTGTACAGCGCGGGCTTATCGCTTTGGGTTTATTTAAAAATCAGGCAGATATAGCCAACAGCCCCATACAAACCTTCACCAACAATTATCAGCCCGGAGATATCAAATACAAGGATGTTAATGGCGATGGCGTAATTAATAACGACGATGTTGTCCCGTTGAACTATTCAAACGTACCGCGTGTAATTTATGGTTTCGCTGCTTCGTTAACCTGGAAAAAATGGACGTTTAATATCTTCTTTACCGGCCAAAACCAAGTTAGCTATTTCCTTGGCGGAGACGGTTATTATCCTTTTCAAGGTGGAACTACAGGAAATGTGCTCAGCATCGTAGCCGATCAAGGTAACAGGTGGACACCTGCTTCTTACTCAGGCACAACAGCCACCGAAAACCCGAATGCCCGTTTTCCAAGGCTAACTTATGGACAGAACCTCAACAATAACCAGGCATCAACTTTCTGGCAGGCGGATGCTTCGTTCCTGAGGCTCAAAAATGCAGAAATAGACTACCGTTGGGAAACACCATTCCTGAAACGTTATGGAATCAGTTCGGCTACCTTCAGTTTTGTTGGCGACAACCTGGCCGTTTGGGATAAAGTTAAACTTTGGGATCCGGAACAGGCATCCAGTAACGGCGCCGTTTACCCACTGCAAAGAATGTACACTTTGCAAATGTTTCTATCATTTTAAAAAGCACTCAGATGAAATCAAAACTCCACATACTATTCGCGCTCTTGTTTATAACAGGTATTATTTGCACCGGCTTAAACTCATGCAAGAAAGATTATCTTAATGTGAATGAATACCTATACGATATGACCAACATCGATAGTGTTTTTGTTGACCAGGATAAACTTTTAACGTATGTTAATGGTATCGCTTCCTATCTTCCTGATGAGGACAAGTTATGGACATCATCCTGGTCGCCATTCCAGGGGTCTTCAGATGAGAATTTTTCCTCCTGGGATGATGATCGTCATGCTGGTATTAAATTGTTGCTTGGCGAGATTACGCCATATACGGCCAACAGCTATTTCAACAATTATAGCACATGGTACAAAGGGATCAGGAAAGCCAATACGGTTATTGCCAAAATTGACCAGACAAGGGGCTTGTCTATCACATCAAAACGGCAGTATTTGGGCGAGATGTATTTCTTTAAAGGTTATTTTATGTACCTGCTGTTACAGGAATATGGCCCGGCTGTGATTCCGCCTGATAACGTTTTGGACGTTAGCTCCAACACCACAGAATTATCCCAGGAAAGAAACAGCTATGATGATTGTGTGAACTATGTAATTACGAATATGGAGTTGGCGGCCACTTATTTACCTGCAACAAAAGAGGCCTTGTCAGATATTTATCGTCCAACGTCTGGAGCTGCGCTTGCTACTCTTTCCCGTTTGCTATTGGAGGCGGCAAGCCCAATGTATAATGGCAATCAATCCTATTCGGGTTGGAAAAAATCGGATGGCACACCATTTATTTCGCAAACGAGGGATAATACCAAGTGGGGAAAGGCAGCTGTAATGGCAAAACGTATTATGCAAACAGGGCTTTACGAACTTTATACCTATCCAATTAGTGCCGACACCGACCCATTAGCTTACAACGTGCCTACGGCAGCCTACCCCAACGGTGCCGGTGGAATTGATCCGTATCGCTCCTATAAATATACTTTTATAGGTGAGGTACCGGCCAATAGTAACCGCGAAGTGATCTGGTGCACCAGGGTTAATCCAACCGCCGGCGATTCGCCCTTATGGCTGTCTACCCCTGCGCAATTGGGAGGCGGAAATGGCTTAAACCTAACCCAGGATCTTGTTGATTCATATAAAATGAAGGACGGCTTTGATATTAATAACTCAAGCACCACATTTCCTTACCCAGGCAGTAGCACCGCCTATCAGCCTATCGGAACTGCTAAAAACATCTCTGATGTACAATTAGTTTCAAACACGGCAAAAATGTACAATAACCGCGAGGCGCGTTTTTATGCCACTATCGGCTTTTGCCATTCTTATTGGAAGGGCACATCTTACACCGGATCCGGCGCCTACAAAAACCTCGAAGTAACTTACTACTCCGATGGCACTGCGGCTCCTACTGTTAACTATCCAAATGACTATAATCATACCGGATACACTTGTATCAAGTATAATCATCCGTTTGATAACATGCAGGCTACCGCTGCAATTACCAATAAAACTTTCCCGATTTTCAGATACGCGGAAATTCTTTTGAATTATGCTGAGGCGCTAAATGAATTGAACAGCTCATATACAGATGTAAACGCCAGCATTACAGTAGACAGAAATCTTGAAGAAATAAAATCTGCCTTTAACCGGGTTAGGTTTAGGGCCGGTTTGCCGGGATTATCTACAGCAGAGTTAGCCAGCCAGGAGAGCATCAGAAATGCGATTAAGTTAGAGAGGAAAGTTGAGTTTGCCTGCGAAGGCCGCCGCTATCACGATCTGAGACGATGGTTAGACGCGCCAACGGCCTATAGCAAACCGGTTACCGGTATGAATGTAAAAACAACAAGCACGCAAAGAGATAGGTTCTATACGCCAACCACGATAAGCGAACCGTTGACTTACAGGGCCTGGAGCTTTAAAATGTACTTCTGGCCCATACCTAAGGAATCAATTGACAAAAATGCCAAGTTAGTGCAAAACCCAGGCTGGTAATAGTTGCCACTGTAAGTTAATTAATTAAAAAAGCTGCTCAGGCAATGGCTCTATGAGCCTGGTATTTGCCGGTTAAAATCTATAGAAATGAAAAAATTAGACATCATCATAATCCCATTAATTGCCTTATCGGCAATTTTTAGTGGGTGCCAGAAAAAAAACCCACTCGACAACGAACAGTATATCAAACAGATATACATCGTAGGAGCAAACAATTCAAATAATGGGGGGCTTTCTATCATGACCCTACCCTATTCGCAAACGGCCGATCAGGAACAGATAGCCGATATCTCCGTAGCCACTTCGGGGAGCCAGAATATTGATCGTGATATAACCGCAACGCTGGCAGACGCCGGAACGGCTAATATAGCGAGATACAATTTTCTGTACCTTTATAAAACTACAGACATCAAGTATCAAAAGCTGGATCCTGCATTTTACAGCATACCCAACAAAACGGTGAAAGTTAATGCAGGCGAAACTTATGGCACTACTGCTTTAAGGGTTAAAACAGCTAATCTGCAACCCGACTCACTTTATGCGGTAACGGTTAAAATTTCATCGGTATCAGACCCCAATTATATTTCGATCAGGAAAACCGATACGGTGCTGATGATTTCATTCGCACTCACCAATGCCTATTCCAACACTTACCAGGTACAGGGGAAGTACTATAAATTGGGTACGAGCGGGCCCGGTGATACCGTAACCTTATCCCTTCCAAGAGTGATGAAGGCACTGGACTACAACACCGTTCGCTTCTATCATCTTTCAAATGCCGAAGCAGTAACCAATGCTATTCCGTATGGTGTAAAGGTAAAAGTTAATGACGACAATACCTTAACTATTACCCCTTATGGGACCTTGGTTTTAACAGGTGGCTCAGGGAAGTACGATCCGAAAACAGGCACTTTTACGATAACTTATAA
The DNA here is from genome assembly GCF_000166195.2 of Mucilaginibacter paludis DSM 18603. Lineage (NCBI taxonomy): Bacteria > Pseudomonadati > Bacteroidota > Sphingobacteriia > Sphingobacteriales > Sphingobacteriaceae > Mucilaginibacter > Mucilaginibacter paludis. The sequence goes on along the minus strand of NZ_CM001403.1, from coordinate 4,457,818 downwards.
TTATACGGTTTCAGGAGTGGTTTATCAGTTTACCGGAACGTTTAAACGAAATAGCACGGGTAGTTAACCCTGGATTTACAATTTGTTGCTGGAACATAATTCGCAGCTACCTCTGTTAAACCAAGAACGCCAAAGCCCTGAATATGATGGGCTTTGGCGTTTTCAATATTAGATATTTCAAGATGTGATCTGATCAGAAAAAAAGGCATGGCTACTTACCTGGCCGACTGAGTAGGCCCAAGGATTCTTTTTTTACTCTTTATATTTTTTCAAACAAAACCTTTTGTGTGTTAAAAGTATAGGTAGCATCCATTAATTCCAGTAATTGTGGCCACTGAGCTACTTTCTCAAAATTATGGTTATATATCTTCGTTAATTTGATAGTTAACATATCACCTTTTACTCCTGCAACAACGGTAAATAAGCCTGCATCATTTTTACTGGTATGGTTCAATTCCTCAAAACCCTTAACCTGGTAACCTTTCGGGATGGAAATATTGATATCATAACTGAATGTACGGGCTGCTGGCATATAAACATCAACGCTTCTCTGCCTTTCTTTATCCTCTACTTTAGTGTAGGCGCCCATTAACTTGCCCGCCTCCAAAATATAATTATTGCCGGCGCGTTTTACAAAGTTATCCATCTCAAATGCTCCGGTATAGCTAAAAACAGGCGATGCACTGGTAACACCAACATTGGTTACTTTATAATCAGTTAAATTTTGTGGGTCCTGGCCAAACTCGCCCGATATTTCGTTCTTAAAGTTATCTGCCAGTTCCTCTCTTGCCTTAACGTTGGCATTGGCTCTTTCAATACTCAGTTTGGTTGTTTTTACCTTGTTCTCTTTTTTAACATCCGGAAAACACGCCGTTTTCAACACAGGCGAAATATCTGCAGTTAATAATAAATCGGCTTGGTTATCTCTCAAAGCTCCAGCTTCATTAACCGTGCGCTCAATTTTTACCTTTTGCATATTCGAGGGTAGCAATGAAACCATCAGCTTGCTACTCGAATAATTATCTTTACTTGGTGTTACCGGTATGGTAGTGTGGCTTAATTCAAAATTATCAAAGTTGCGTTTTTTGGGCGACAGCACTATAGCCTCCTCGCCCTGGTAAATCTCCGGGATTTCGTTAAACTGGGTAAATATGTCGTCAAAACACATGTACAGGTGTTTACTGCCATTATTGATCCTGATCATGGCATCCAGATCTCCTTCATTAAAAACGTTATCTAACGAACTGCTGTTGCGAGATGATGCTAAAAGTACATCAAAGTCTACCTCCATGTCAAACAAGGTATGCGCAATTTCCATTACGGCATACCGGTTAGGAAAACGGATCTTATTTCTCTCGGTGCCTACATATACCTGTTTGTCATTATCAACAGCAACAATGTACATGTTATATTTCCACTTATCGTACAGAATGCGCATCAGGCTATCTAAAGGAGCTGCTTTAAACTCTTTGGCTGAATCGTAATACTTTTTAAGGGCCGATTTGTAATCGGTATAAACGTACCTTTTACCCGTAGAAAAAAAAAGTTCATAGGTTTGCACAGCTTCATCTATTCTGGATATATCTTTTTTCTTGCTGAAAAATATTCCCCGATTTGTTTGAAGATTGGCGCTAAGCTCAATATACGGATATTGCCTCAGGGTAGAAGTCCAAAGTTGGCCTTCGTATTTAGGCAGATTAGTCATTTTTAAATTGTAAACTTTATCCCCGTTATCAGTTGTACTTTCTTTAAATTCAGGCGCTTTATTGGCACTAATATAATGCACGGTAACCTTACTGTTATATTGCAGGCTTAACTCGTAATTAAGAATGGGATATTCCCCCCTTAGCACAAACAAGTAATTGCTGTTGCCGCCCTTTGCGGCATAATCCTCAACAATTTCCACTTTGCAAACATAGTAATCCAGTATATCGCCAACTTCCAGACCCGGTATGGCCAATTTGCCTTGCTTATCTTTAGTTTCGTTTTTGGTAAGTACCTCTTCGCTGGTGTTAACTATAATCTCCCGTCCATCGGCCTTTATAATTTTAGCTCCTATGTAATTGTCTTTTTTGTCGTACGTTTTATTGATAAAACCTTGCGTTTTATCAAGGCTTTTTTGGTACGATAAAGTTGCATAATCCTCGAGCGCGGCTTTGTCGTTTATTTTTACCCGCTCGCGATAAGTGGTTACCCGGTTGGTGCGTGTTGCGCTGGTAGTCCTGGCAAAGGCAAATTTAAGGCGGCTGTTTGACGACTGCTCCACGTTTGTATATTTGGCAATGATAACCGCGCTTTCCTTTTCCATACCGGCAGGGATGGTTTTAATATCAAATGCAGGCTTTTGATCGCCCCATACTTTGGCATTAACATCTGCGGCCTTCTGCGCGTAAGTTAGATCTTTGTCTTTGTTTTGTGCAGATACCTGCATACAAACACCTAAGGAGAATAAAAATGATAAGGTAAAAATTTTCATGAAATTTTATTGGGCGGTTAAAACAAGTTGTTGGTTATAGGCTTCGGTAAGCTTGGCAATATCGTTGTTCCACAGGGCGAATTGCGATTTTGCAATACGCGTGTTTTTTAAAACGATGCTCTTTTTATAAAGCACTTTATCATTTTGTTTACTATATTGTATGGTAAACTCATAATTGTTGTTTTGTATAGCCAGGTTTGGTGGCAGGGATGTAACCCGGTATCCGGCAGGCACCGTTAGCTCTGTTTGGCGGCTGATGTTCATTTTATAATCAAACCAGTAATCGTTTGATCTCTGGGCGGTATCAATGTTCCAGCCGTTCAGCTCTTTCCTTTGATCCATATCAACATAATAATCCTTACCAAAGCGCGAAACACCATTTTTAAAAGATAAGGTGTAGCTGATGCTTAAATCCCGATCGATGTCGTTTAAATCCGATGTTATCAGGTTACTGATCACGTAATCACTATTGCGGTTTGACAGGTACTTATCCAGCGCCTCGCCCGATTTGTTTTTTTGCATATCGTTGAGATTTCCGAGCATGTATTCCTTTTCCTCACCCTTCCATACATGTTCTGCTATTCCCTGGATATCGGTACCGGCAATGCTGATGCGGCGCTTCTCACTATCCAGGTTCTGCGCAAAGGTTGTAGCGGGTACATGTGTCAGGATATATTGATCGCCGTTCTCAATTAAAACCTGGCGTCCCTGTATTCTTTCGGCGTACTCATCAAAACCGTTGTAAGTTTCGGTAGCATCCAAAAAGTATGTTTTCCCTTTAAAAATCAAAGCGCATATCATGTGATTGTCTACCGCGAGCGAGGGCGTACTATAATCATAAGCGATGTGGTTGGTGCCTATCCAGCACAGGCGGGCATCATAACCGAGGGCACATAACAACTCCTTAGTTAAATGTGCCATACCTTTACAGTCGCCATAATTTTTTCTTAACACTTCATCGGCTTTTTCGGGCTTAAAGCCTGCCATGCCATTTTCAAAAGCCAGGTAATGGATATTTTTCTGCATCCAGTAAAACACTGCCTTTATTTTATCCATATCGGCGGTTTTATCTTTTACTATCTCCAGAGCCTTAGCCTTTAGCACCGCTTTATCATTGCCCATATCTTTTGTAATTAAATGATACCAGGCATATTGATCTTTCAGCTCATTAAAATAGGTAACCTGATTACCGTTAGCCGACGACGATTTACATTGAATAAGCAGATGCGGTAAAACATAAGTTGGCCCCGGGCTATTATCTTCCTGTTCTTCGGCGGCAAGGTTATTGATGGTGAAGGTAATAACATCCGCATCGTTATGACTATCGTAACGGGTTGTTTTGGTAATATCTGCTCCGGCAAAGTTTAACTCCTTTATATCAACCTTCATCCAGCGCGGTATTTTAATCGTAACTTCTTTATGCAGCACCTTGTAATGTTCGGGGAAAAATATGCTCGTAAAGTATTTAGGGTCTTTAACGGTCTCTTCAAAAGTAACCTTGCCGGTAGCTCCTTTTTTTTCGAGTGCGAGGGGGAAGTAGCAAACGCGTTCGTCCGAGTAAAAAACATCCCTTATTTTGTAATAAGTGTATTCGGGCTTAATGGTTCTGTCGCGTCTGCCATCCACATTAAAATCTACATCGTCGATAGAAACCTGGTCGTTATACATCTCGGTTATGGGGATAACTTCCCTAAAACCATTACAATAGTAATTGGTAATTAATTTTTGTTTAATCTCAACTTGCTGGGTCTTAGCATTGAAAACAAACTCGTAACTCTGGTTGGAAGAAGAGATGGTAACGTTTTTATCTTTGGGTAAGCCAAGCACATTAAGCACCCCGAAAAAAAGAATAGTAGTTACCGCGAATGCAAGTTTAAACATTGTATTAAGGCAGATTGTAAGTTCCCTAATATAATAAAAGCATTATTTGAACTAAAATATATTTCAATATGATTTTGATAAACTGACCGGGGCCTAACGTACCACATTAAGTTATTTATTAAGCGAAAGCAGCGGATAGCATGAAAGCACAACAAAAACACTAATCACATTGCTGATTAGTTTAACATCTATGAGGAGAATTTAGAACGCAAAACAACTGATAACCCACAGCCCGACCGTATAATACCCATCGTAAGCTACAGGCTACCAGGAAAAATCAAGATGGATTATGCCTTACTGGGCATCATAAATAACCACCTTATCGAAAAACACACGGAACTCATCCAAAAAAGCTTTGTGCAATGGATGTACCTGATAAATATCGTGCGCGGCGAGATCGTCAAAAAACAAAATCAGGCTAAAGGTGTAGGTGGTATCTACAACGGCGCGCTCTATAGGTGCCGGTGTGCCGATATGGAATGTTTTAACAACTTCGACATTTTGAAGCGTTTGCAGGCTTTTATAAAATGCTGCTTTCTGCTCGCTGGAGGTATCGGCTTTTAGCCAGAATAAAACGTGGTGTGCTATCATTGAATTTATTTTCACCAAATATACAAATTGAGCCGTAACACTGTGAGGCTTGCTTTTACAAACAAATTTATTGGCGCAAACAGTCCTTTTAGCTTTCCGGTTTGTTACGCTCCTGCCAAAGTTTGCTGAATGATTTTGCTGCTACTTTGGGCATCTGCCTAAACTGCCCCCACGTTTTTTTGAAGAAGGTTTTAAGCAGCCAATTTTTAATTCCGCCACCCAAAAAGTCCGTTAGCTTCCGGCTCAGCATCGCCTTTTTCCATACGACCCAACCCCATTCTTCCTTTTGTTCGGCCAGTTTATCTTTCACCGCGTCTCGCCGGTTAAGCAGCAGCATTTTATGGATATCAATTTTTACGGGGCAAACTTCAGAGCAGCGTCCGCAAAGGCTCGATGCAAAGCTAAGATGTTTAAAATCTTCCATCCCACGCATGTGGGGCGTTATTACCGAGCCTATGGGGCCGCTGTAAGGTGTATTGTAAGTATGGCCACCTACATTTTTATAAATGGGGCATGCGTTTAAACAAGCACCACAACGGATGCAGTATAAACCCTGGCGCTGCTCTTTTTGAGCCAGCAACTTGGTGCGGCCATTGTCTAACAAGATTACATACATTTCGTCGGGCCCATCGGTTTCATCCGGCTGGCGCGGGCCGCTCAATATCGTGTTATATACCGTTAGGTTTTGCCCTGTTCCGTGGGTAGCCAGCATGGGCCAAAATAAATCAAGATCGGCAATAGAGGGGATAACCTTCTCAACACCTACGATGGCGATATGTATTTTAGGGAATGTAGTAGTTAAACGGGCATTACCTTCGTTCTCACTGATGGCGATGCTGCCGGTATCGGCTATTAAAAAATTGGCCCCGGTAATGCCGACATCCGCTTTTAAATATTTCTCTCTTAGCAGTTCGCGCGCTTTCAGTACAATCTGCTCTGATGTAGCATCTATGGGTGTGCCAAAACGCTCATTAAACAATTTGGCAATATCATCCTTAGACAGATGCATAGCCGGGGTAACAATATGATAAGGCTTTTGGCCCAGCAATTGTACAATATACTCGCCCAGGTCGGTTTCGAGCGATTCGATGCCGTTACTTTCTAAAAATTCGTTTAAATGAATTTCTTCGGTAACCATCGATTTTGATTTAACAACAGTTTTTGCTCCGGCCCTTTGCATTATAGCCAGAATTTCGCGCTGCGCTTCTTCGGCATCGTTCGCCCAGATCACTTTGCCGCCACGCTTTTGAAAATTGGCTTCAAAGTCTGGCAGAACCTTGTCGAGAGTTTCAATTACTTTCCATTTAATTACATGCGCCTTGCGTTTTGCATGCTCCAGGTTACTAAAAGCGGATAATCCCTTCTTAACAGCCACGTCATATTTGCCGATATTGTAATTAATAATACGGCGGTGATCTGTATCAAATACCTTATTCTCAGACGAAACTACAAATTCTTCCGCAATGGTTGTCATGTTAGCGAAATTAGCTATTATTTTTTATTGATTGGATGATTTATTATTGATCGGGATTTTAACGATTGCCGGGATCTATTTGATATCATCGGCTTTGATGATGAAATCCCTTTGCAAATTCAACAATACCAGCTATTCCTTCAATCCAATTAAAACTTTAGTCCCTTTGCCGGGCATGGTGTCAATATCCAATGTACCGTTATACACGCTTAACCTGTTTTTAATACTCGACAGTCCCGAACCAGTATAGGTTCTGTGGGTTTCAATATATATAAATCCCTTTCCGTCATCAATAACTTCAATAGCGATATGATTGTTTTTTTTTAGTAAGGTAATGTTGATAACGGTTGCCTGAGCATGTTTGATACTGTTGTTAACCAACTCCTGAACGATCCTGAAAATGCTGATTTCCATTGCCGGATCCAGCCTCTGCATTAGGCCGGCTAAGGTGGCTTTAATACTTAAAGTAGCCGTGCTTAACCGCTTGCACATCTCTTCGATAGTGATGGCTAAGCCAAAATCAGTTAAAACGGAAGGTGCCAGTTCAAAAGCGATATTACGGGTTTCTTGTATCGATAGCTCAATTAGTTGGTTAACCTTTTTTAACTGGTCGTTTTCCGGATGCTGGTTTTGAAGGTTCAGTTTAATGCCGTACAGCAACTGGCTCACACTATCGTGCAATGTTTCGCTTATCCTTTTTCTTTCGTTCTCCTGGGCTTGCAGCGTAGCTGCCATAATATTTTTTTGCTGACTCAGCCTGAGCTCGTCAGCCTCGTGCTCCAATTGCTTTTTCTGACTGATATCAATTAAAATGCCTACAAAATTACGCGTCTCAGTTTGTTCATTATAGCCCACGTGCCCTCGGGCGGCCACATAGCATATTTTATAGGCTTGACAAATTACGCGATACTCAATATCCAACTCTTTTTCCAGACTTAAAGCCTCCTGCAGTTTCTCTTCCACCATTTTACGGTCGTCGGGATAAATCGCGCTTAAAAAAGTTTCGGAGCGCCCGTCAAATTGTTCATCCTGAAAGCCGAAAATGTCCCTGCTAAAATTATCCAGAAATATTTCGCCGGTTTTAAGGTTAATTTCCCATGTGCCGGCGGCTGATGAGCTAAGCGCGATATTTAAACGCTCATTTGCGTTGCTCAGTTTTAACGCGGCATTAGTACGTTCGGTAATATCAAACAAAGCAATATAAAACCGGATATTTTCACCGGGATTTTTTGGTGTCGAGATCCCTTCCAGTTGCGCGTGAAACGTATCGCCACCATAGGTTTGTAAGGTTATCTGGCAGCTATGCTTGTAATCAGAAAAGCGCAGGCTCTGTAAAAAACTCGAAAATATTTCAGTCTCGTTTAAATAAACAAAATTTTGAAACCGCCTATTGATAACTAAATTTTTGGTAACGTTCAGCATCTGCAGCCCAATGGCATTTACTTCTTCAATGATACCAAAATGGTTCAATATAAAATAACCAACCGGGGCCAGGTCAAACAGCCCGGCAAATTTGGCTCTCTGAAGTTCAAGTTGCTCGTTTGATATCCGGAGCTCGTCGTTTTGCATCTCAAGCTCAATTTGCTGCACCTGTATGTTATGCAACAAATCGCTAACCTCCATCGACGAAAACTCGGGAGTCGGTATCCCACCCACTTTTGATATGGCTTTTTCGGCCTCTTTTCGCAATCGCGACAGGGCATCGCCAGCTTTATCATGAACCGTTTTTTTCGCCAAAATAATCCTCCTTCTAATTTTTTGTAAAAATTAAATTTACAAATATCTCTTTGCTGTTACGATCGGGGTAAGGAGATGCTGTTACAGTTAACTTTACGTTTTTTGCTTTGCCTGCACCATATTCAACCTCGGTGCTAACCGTTGTCTTGGTACATTGCTGTAACAGGTAGTCCATCTGTTTGCTTCGCCACTCAACTGGAATAACCTGGCTGAAAGGCAAGCCAACAATATCAGACTTATAGGCAGCCAGCATATCAACAGAGTGTTGATTAGCTCTAACAATAATCAAATTTTTATCAAGTATCACTACTCCATCTTCTATCACATCAATATAATGTTCCATATATTTCATAATCACATGCAAGGTGTTTTCCAGCTGCTTATATGGTGTAATACGGTTAATGGTTAAAACCGCGCCGTTAATAAAATTATCAATAGTGCGATAGGGCATTATCCGCAAGTTATACCACTCCTTTAATTTGGTTTTAATTTCCACCTCCTTAACCGTTAACCTTTCTATCACCTCGCGGATATCGCTTTCAATGGATGGATAGTCGGAATTAGATACAATATGGGTGATAGACCGGCCCACATCGCTGGGTATTACATTAAACAGCTTTTTTATTTGCGGGGTAAAACGCAATATATCCAGGTTGTTATCTAAAAAAATGGTACCTATTTCCGTATTGTCCAACATGTTTTTCATGTCGTTATTCAACAAAGTGAGTTGATCGGCCTTCATCTGGTATTGCATGTTGATGGTCATCAGTTCTTCGTTTAGCGACTGCATTTCCTCTTTAGTGGTTAAGGCCTCCTCATTAGTGCTTTGCAATTCTTCATTGGTACTCTGCAATTCCTCATTGGTTGATTTTAGTTCTTCAAGCGAGGTCTCCATCTGCTCTATGGTGGTATACAGCTGTTGTTTAGTATAAATCAGCTCCTTCTCCATTTCTTCCACCAGCGCATCGCGGCTGCTTAGCTTTTCCGGGGCATTTCGTTTGCTCTTTTTTAACTGGCCCTTATCCTCAAAAATCACTAATATTAAACCTTGTAGCGGCGTGTTTTCTAAAAAGTTAATTTTAATATTAACCAGCCTGATGTATTGCTCTTCTTTTAACTTAATATCGTTAATAGTAACAGGCCCTTTTTGTGTAACTGATTGATGAATAGCATTACTTAAAACGTATCTTAACTCCTCGCGGGCCATCTGATAGATATTCATCACGGCTTCGCCAGCAGGCAACTCAAGGTAACGGCCGGTTTTACCGTTGCTGTATACAATATCCCCTTTATCGTTAATTAATATCGATGTCGGTGTATAATGGTCTATCAGTACCTGATTAAATATTTCGCCTAATGTTTTTTTGCGGGGAGAGCTGTCAGTCATATCAACTTTATTGGGTATGATGGGCTGCCTGGCGGTATGAAAAGGAAAGTCGGCCATTTTGCCAAAAAAGGATGCGCCATCTTTGCGTTCAAATATCTTCCATTTAGAATCAATGGTTGTAAACATATCACTAAAACCGCCTAAGGTTTCAGCGGGGCCCATAAAATACAGCCCCTTTACGTTAAGCGAATAATGGAATACCGGAATAATTTTTTGCTGTAATTCGGCAGTAAGATAGATCATTACATTGCGGCAGCATAGCAAATCGAGCTTGGTAAATGGTGCGTCTTTTAAAATGTTATGCTGCGCAAAAACAATCATCTCACGCAGTTCTTTTTTTACAGTGTACCATTCCTCATTTTTAATAAAAAAGTTCTCAATCCGCTCGGGCGATACATCGGCCACGATATTGCTCCTGTAAATACCGGTACGGGCATGTTCAATGGCATTCATATCCAAATCGGTCGCAAAAATTTGCACTTTAGGGATGTGTACGCTGGTTAATGTTTTAATATATTCTGTAATCAGAATAGCTATCGAATAAGCTTCCTCGCCGGTTGAGCAGCCTGCTATCCAAACCCGGATTGGCTCGCCATCTGCTTTTCTGCTTAACAGCGGATGCAGGCTTTTTTGCAGGGCCTCATAAGCCTGTATATCCCTGAAAAACTTGGTAACACCTATTAATAGTTCGTGGAACAGAACATCAATTTCATGGGGGTTATCACGCAGGTAATTCACATATTGGCCATAGTTTGGCAGTTGATGAAAAGCTATGCGGCGATCAATGCGCCGCGTGATGGTACTTTTTTTATATAAAGAAAAATCGTGCCCGGTATGCGAGCGCAACAGCATCATAATCTTTTGTATCGAATTAGCATTTTTAATTTCGCTGATGGATTGCTCGTCAGAATCGTCGGCTAAAACCGGATGGTTGATATATTGTAAAAGCTTATCTGGCATTTCCTCTGGCGATAATACATAATCAACAAGGTTAGTTTCTATAGCGCTTACCGGCATGCTTGGGTATTGCGCCGTGTCCGGATCCTGCGCCATAGCCATACCCAATTTTTCTTTGATCATCCTTACACCGGTTTCCCCATCGGATCCCATACCCGAGAAAATAATAGCAACTGCCTTATTCCATTGATCTTCGGCAAGGCTCTGCAAAAAATAGTCTATAGGCATGCGGTACCCGCTAAGTTTTGCCGGTTTTAAAATCAATAATTTATGGTTGTGTATCCCCAAATCGGCATTCGGCGGAATAATGTAAACACTGTCGGGTTCAATAACCATCCCATCAACGGCCTCCAAAACGGGCATTGAGGTATAATTTTGAAATAATTGCACAATACTACCTTTTTGATTGGGGCCCAGATGCATAATGATAATAAATGCCATTCCGCTATCGGGGCGCATATGCTTAAAAAAGGTCTCGAACGCCTGGAAGGATCCAGCCGAACCGCCCATCCCGATAACCGGAAACAGCTTATTTTTATTTACTTTAGCCATGTAACCTATAGATATATTTCTTAAAATGATATTTTAATGTGCGTAAGTAAAATTATGTAAAACAATCAATAGGTTTGGATATTAATAGATAAAAGGCAGCAATTGATCAAAATAATTTTAGCTGAGGATCATAATATCGTACGGAACGGTATCAAATCCATTTTAGATAATGAAGCGGATATGGAAGTAGTTTTCGAGGCTAAAAATGGCAACGAGGTACTATCATGGCTTGCAGAGGGAAATAGTGCTACCCTGATACTAACCGACATGAACATGCCCGGGCTAAACGGCCTTGGCCTGATTAAAGAAATGAAAGCTAATATGCCTACCGTGATTCTGTCAATGCTTGATCATGAAAATTATGTAATCGAAGCCATTACCGCCGGGGCCCACGGCTACCTGCTTAAAAGCATCAATAAGGATGAGCTTTTGTTTGGGCTAAGGCATGTTGCCGACGGTGGCAAGTACATCTGTATGGAGCTTACTTTTAAATTGCTTGATAAACTCTCGGGATACTCACCCATTAACGAGCCTCATAAAACAATAATAGCTATAGAACTATCGGAAAGAGAGAAAGAGGTACTTGATTTAATATCAGAAGGTTATACAAACAACGAAATTGCCGATAAGCTATTTACCAGCAGGCGCACCGTAGAAGGGCACCGGCAAAACCTGATTGAAAAAACAGGCGTTAAAAACACGCCTTCACTAATCAGATTTGCCTTACAAAATGGTTTAATTAAATAACAAGAGGGGTTTAGATGCTAAAGAACGTCTTTAGGCGCCTTACTAAGCTTACGAATTTCTTCGTGGAGTAAAATCACCTGCTTTTGCAGGTTAAGTATCTGCTCCATATAGTTTTTAATACTCTCTTTGGCAGAGTCGAGCTCGTTAGCATCATTATTTCTAACAGACTTTTGAAATGATAGCAGCTCAACTATCGACATATCTAATATTTTAGCGATATTATTCAATCTTGATAAATGCAGATCAGTTAGTCCGTTTTCAATTTTTGAAAAAGCGGGTACAGATATACCTAACTTAGCTGCAAAATCACTTTGCGACCATCCTTTTTCGTGCCTTAGCAACTTAATGTTTTTACCCAGCTCCTGCATGGTTATGAAATTTAAGATTGGAATAGTACTTACCAAACGATAATTACCATTTGGTAAGATAAACATACTGATATATAACAAATATACAAAGTTAACCACGGGCTAAATATATTTCAGCAAGATATCATGTTGGTAAAAGGAGTAAGGACAGTTATTTTAAATACCCAGAAAGGCATCCAGAAAAGCTTTTTTGATTTCGATATTTAGTAACGACGTTAACTCATGACCACAAGCTTCACAGCTATGCTTTTCGGTAAGCAAGTTAACTTCAAAGGGCAAATCGGTAACTTTTGTTGTTCTCAGATAAAACACAGAACTTTTGCAATTACTATTAAAACAATAATAAGAAATTTTCCCGGCGGCTATTTGCATAACACTTTGTTTTATATAGATTATAAAACAAAAATGGGCGTATAGCTTTTACCTGTCAATGTAATTTATACGGATTTGCGGTGTTATAAATACGTGTTTTATATTATGGTGTAATACAGCTGCTGCCAAGCCCAACATCAGCTGTACTAACAAACCGTTTAGCTTCAAATCCTATCCAACGCGCAACTTTATTGCTTCCTGATCATGTAGCCCAAGCCAATATTAAAGGACACAAAAACTGCACTTTGTTTGTTACCGGGCCCGTTTGAAAGCGTGTAGCTATCTATTTTCCAATCGCCTGCCGAAGCATTAATATAGTAGCCGAGCCTTAAACCTACCGGGATACTCCTTTGGATCTGGAAACAATCCATTTGTTTGGTTTTCATCTTGATTAAATAATCAAAACCGGCACCCAGTTCAATACCAAAATTAGGCTGATAAAGGGTTTTGCTTGATGTACTGTTCAATAACTCCTGCGAAAAATCGTTTACATTTTCCTGGCGGGCCTTGTCCTGTATGTTAAGTACTGCCCCCGATAAATTAATGCCGGCAAAAGGGTACAATCTAAAATCTGCGTTTTTTGAGATATCATAACCCGCCCTAAAATATACCTGGTACTGGTTATATCTTGCCTTTATATTGTTAACTTCCGAGGTTGAAAGTGGTGTAAAGCCTATACCATCCTCAAATAGCCATTTTTGGTGAATATGGCTCATGGAAGCATTAATCCAGATGCTGTTTTCTGATAACGAAGGGAAACCATTTTTATTAAGCGCCGCATTTAACTGATTGAGGTTGCTTTTGCGGTAGGTTACCTGTATTTGTGCCGCTCCGGCTACGTTATGTTTAAACCAACTGTTGCTTTTTACGCTATCCGTACTTTGCGCTTTAGCTGCCAGCACCCCGGCAAGGGCGATGCTTAAAGTAAATATTAATTTTTTCATGGGTTTTACAATGTTTTGTACAAAATCATTAACAAAGCCTGATACACTTTGTTCTACCATCAATTACGTGCTAATAGCGTACTCTGGTTTTAATGCGGGCATAAAAAATAAAAGCCTTCAGATTTCTCTAAAAGCTTTTTCATTGTTAATTGGGTTTTGGGCTTGTGCTATCTTTGCTGCAATACAGAAAACTTACTGCTATAATCTTTCAACCGGGCATACAACTGTCCGCTTAATTGGGTTTCGTTATTATTTTTGGTGGTATCAACCATGGCGCTTAATAACGACATTGATATTTGTATATCCCGAATATTGAGCCCCTCCTGTTGATTATGCTGAAGCAGGGCGTAGTTATAATCCAGCTGATCGGTGATATAATCGTTAACACTTTTAATATACCTGCCGCCCAAGGCGGCATCATGCAGCCGGTAGGCAGTTTCGGCCAGAAAATATTTTTTGCTTGCCGTATCAATATCGGGATTAATATCTGGCATTTGCGCGTCAAATTGGTGCAAGGCATTGAGCGCCAGCTGCGGGTAGCCATCTTTAATCAACCCTTGCGCAAGGTTAATAAAGGTTGTTTCCATTACTTCGTAAAACTGCTGGGTTGATACATTATCGAGGTTACGGGCGTGCTTATAGTTACCGTATTTAAACTTACCCATCACGTTGTGATACATCACCAGGCTATTGGTTTTGCTATATTGATCTTGTACCGTGGTATCAGGCTTTAAGGGAATCAACCGGTAAGTAAAGCCCTCCTTATATAAATAGGGTTGCAGGCCTGCCATGCTCTCTGTGTTCATGGTTGCAGTAAAACAAATGGGCCTTTCCCAGTTATTATGCGCCAGTATATCCAATATGGCCAGGTTATCTTTGGTCAGGTAGTTTCCGTTAAACTTCCATTCCATCGTTTTAGCAAGCTTGTCTTTCTGATCCGGCTTAACTACGCCTTTTTTAATAAGTTCATCCGCGTTAATAGTCAGTTTTAAATTTTTGGTGGGCAGGTAATTCAGGCTCTCACCATTTTGGTATTCAACTTTAGTGCGGCTATCATCAGAGGTAATAAAATCAAAAACATCCTTCACCTCAACCGGCCCGGCTATGTGTGCATCGTTATAATAAATTACATCGCGTACGCCGTCCTTATACTGATCGAAGCTGAGGGTAATGGGTAGCGGGGCAGATTGATTCATTGTACCCTGCATCTGGTGAATATACCAATCACTACTAAACAAGCTCAGGCAAACAATGCGCACATCCGGCCTGATGCCTTCAACCTCCTGATCATACCACAACGAGTAGGTATCATTATCGCCATAGGTAAACAGGATTGCGTTTTGGGGGCACGATATTAAAAAATTATAGGCCATATCATGCGGTGTCATCTTGGTCGACCGGTCGTGACTGCGCCACTCTTTGGTAGCCAGCAATACGGGCACTATTAAACAAATTACAAAAGACCCCATTACCGCAAACCGTGCATTCATTTTTTTACGAAACATCTCGGCAAGTGCTATAACCCCCAGCCCTATCCAAATGGCGAAGGCGTAAAATGAACCTACGTAAGAGTAATCGCGTTCGCGCGGCTGCAAGGATGTTTGGTTAACATACAGCACTATGGCAATGCCCGTAAAAAAGTAAAGCAAGGCAATAATAAGCGCATCGCGTTTTTTCTGCCTGAAATGGTAAACCATCCCGAATATTCCCAACACAAACGGAACGGCATACAAAGGCGTATAGTTGATGCTATTGGTAACCGACCGGGGTAAATGTTTGCCGCCATCAAAAATACCACTGGTCCAGTTGCCGTTAATGGCCTTGGCATTCTGCTGCCCGTCCAGGTCGTTATAGCGCCCCACAAAGTTCCATAAAAAGTAGCGGGCATACATCTGGTAAAGTTGCCAGTTAAACAACCAGCTCATATTATCGGCAAATTTTGGCGATTGTCCATCGGCCATGCCCAAAAATTGTTTATAAAACTGTACGTTGGCAGCATACTGCGGGTCCTGCTCGGTGCTCCAGATGCGTGGCAGCAGGCTGATATGGTCGTAGGTATAGCTTACCCGTTTGCCAGCTTGCTCATATTTCGTTTTTCCCTTCCGGTAAATGGGGTTGCCTTCGGCCTGGTCAATAATCTTTGCGTCAAAGTATGGGCCCGATAACAGGGGTGTTTCGCCGTATTGTGTCCGGTTAAGGTAACTATACAAAGTAAAGGCATTATCCGGATGAGTATTGTTGAGGTTGGTATTGGCCGCCGCACGGATGGGAATATAGGCGAATGAACTGTATCCTAAATAGATAAACGCAATACATAATAAAGCCAGGTTTAGCATTGGTTTTTGGCGGCGGATGCTATACACAATACCGTATACTAATGCACCAATTAATAATACGAAAAAGGTAAGCGCGCCGCTGCCAAAAGCCATGCCGAGCGTATTTACGAAGAACAGATCGAAATAAGCCGCAATGTGGATAGTATACCCCCGCACACCAAACTGTACAAAGGCCAATATAGCAATACTGATTAAAAAAGCAACTACACCGCTTTTAAAATTAATCCGGCTGTACCTTCGGAAGTAATATACCATAGCGATAGCAGGGATAGTTAATAAATTAAGCAGATGTATACCGATGGATAATCCGATGATGTAAGCTATCAGGACAATCCATTTGTCAGAACCCGGCTCCGCGGCCTGAGCATCCCATTTTAAAATGGCCCAGAAAACTACCGCCGTGCAAAGCGACGACAATGCGAATACAATGGTCTCGACGGCCGAAAACCAAAAAGTATCGGTAAAGGTAAAAGCTCCTGCTCCTATCACACCGGCCCCCATAATCAGCATCGTATTAGTTTGACTTAGCCGGTGATTTTTTTCCAATATTAGTTTTTTTGCAAACGCCGTAATAGTCCAAAACAAGAACATAATGGTAGCGGCGCTGGCCAGCGCCGACATCAGATTGGTGCAATAAGCCACCTTGGTGCGGTCGCCCATAGAGAGCAGGGAAAAGGCTTTACCCAACATGGCGAACAGAGGGTATCCAGGCTGATGAGACACCTGTAATCTGAAGGCGCAGGAGATAAATTCGCCGCAATCCCAAAAGCTGACTGATGGTTCGAGCGTTAAAATGTAAGTAGCCGTAGCTATCGCAAAGCAAAGCCAGCCTAAGCCGTTGTTTATTTTTTTGTACCGCATTTTGGTTGAGCGTATAGTTTTACCATATTTTTATTGCAACCAATTTCAGTTTTATTCCGTTAAAGCACTTGATATTTAACACGTTTTAACAACATTTAACTAAAACCGGCCACCTTTTAACATTTGCACTATGCCCACATTAATAAGTAAAAAAAGTATTATTTATGTTGATAAGATGACAGTGTCATGGAAAAATCTTTTCCACAATTTACCATTTAATTTGTGTTGATAAATTAATTTATTAAACATACCTTTGCACCCACAAAACAATTTAGGATAGTTATACGTTAAACATACTAATTACATAAATTTTTAAAGCGCCCAATTCAGAAATTCAGCACGATTTTTCGCAGGGTTAATCAGGTAAGATTGTTTGTAAGCGGAGGGAATTATTCACGATTGTGTCAAATAGATAATAAGTGTTATTGGTTAAACAATTTTAATATAATTAATTCCGTTAATACTTCTATAATAAAAGTTATTTAGTACATTGTACAAACTATCAGGTACAATCAATTATTCATTTATTTTAACAAATGAGACAACTCAAAATATCCCAATCCATTACCAACCGCGAATCTCAGTCATTGGATAAATACCTGACCGAAATTGGCAAAGTAGATTTGATAACTGCTGATGAAGAAGTTATACTGGCACAAAAAATCAGGGAAGGGGACCAGGCGGCCTTAGAGCGCCTAACAAAAACTAACCTGCGCTTTGTTGTATCTGTAGCCAAGCAGTACCAAAACCAGGGCCTTACCCTGGGCGATTTAATTAACGAAGGTAACTTAGGTTTAATTAAGGCCGCCAAACGTTTTGATGAAACCAAAGGATTTAAATTTATTTCGTACGCTGTATGGTGGATCCGTCAGTCTATCCTTTCGGCCGTTGCCGAGCAATCGCGTATTGTGCGTTTACCATTAAACCAGATCGGATCATTAAACAAAATCCGTCAGGCATTCTCTAAGTTAGAGCAGCAATACGAACGTGAGCCATCGCAAGCCGAATTGGCCGATATATTGGAAACTACCGAAGATAAAATTTGCGATTCATTAAGCAACTCTGGCCGCCATGTGTCTATGGATGCGCCTTTTGTACAAGGTGAAGAAAATACCCTGCTGGATGTATTGCAAAACAACGAGCCTACAACCGATGATTACCTGATGGAAGAATCACTTTCACAAGAAATTATGCGCTCGCTGGTTACTTTAGCTGAGCGCGAACGCGAGGTTATTGTATTGTTCTTCGGTTTAGGTAATAACTACCCACTCTCGTTAGAGGAGATCGGCGAAAAATATAACCTTACCCGCGAACGTGTTCGCCAGATTAAAGATAAAGCCTTACAACGTTTGCGCCACACTTCAAGGAGCAACCTGTTGCAGTCGTATTTATAAATCAGTGATAACACAGATAAAAAAGAGCAGAAGAACATTCTGCTCTTTTTTTATGCACTGACCGTTAACCACTGATTTAAATGATTTGATATGATTACACTGATTGACTTGGCTTGCCGCATACTAATCTTAAACATCACAGGAATCAAAAATCAGCCTAATCAAATAAATCATTTAAAATCAGTGGTCAAAACATTCTGCTCTTTTTTATGTCCTGCTGATTGATTCGGCTTGTCGCACACTAATTTTAAACGTCATAACAATCAAAAAATCAGTGTAATCAAAATAATCATCCTCAAATCAGTGGTCATGGTTCATCAATTTTTAAAAAAACTGCTCGCCAAACCTATAGGCCGCTTAGCTGAGAAATATGATTCCAGGCCCGATGCCGGGCGTGTATTTACGGCATTAACCGAGCTCAAACAAAATATCCTCACCAATCCGGGAAAGAAAGGCCCTGTGATGAGTTTCGGCCCGCAGCAGCAGTTCATTATCTTCTCAGATCAACATAAAGGAACCAAAAATGGGTCGGATATTTTTGCGACGGCCGAACAAAACTACATTGCCGCACTGGAGTATTATAACCAAAACAATTTTACCTATATCAATTTAGGAGATGGCGAAGAACTATGGGAGAATAACATTGCCAAGGTAAAACGAAAAAACAGCCAGAGCTTTGCCCGCGAAAAAAACTTTGCAACCAGGAACGCCTTTGTGAAAATTTTTGGCAACCATGATCTTTATTGGGACAACGATCCGCTCGCACCCATCTTTCTCGAACGGATTTACGGGCAAAAAATAAACATTTACGAGGGCGCCATATTGCAAACCGATATTGATGGCAAACCGCTGCAGATATTTTTAACACATGGGCACCAGGGCGATTTGCAAAGCGATGGCAACTGGTTCAGTAAATGGTTTATTGCCAATGTGTGGGGCCCCTTGCAAATGTACCTGGAGCTAAACCTGAACACCCCATCCGTGGATGATCATCTAAAAACCATCCATAACAACATGATGTACCAATGGAGCGCCCGGCAACCCGGCTTGCTGCTTATTACAGGGCATACCCATCAACCGGTTTTTGAATCGTTAACACACTTGGAAAGGTTGTACAGGCAAATGGAACTGGCCCGGGCCAGCCACGATGTGGACGTAGTGAAAGAAATGGAGCAGGAGATTAACAAGCGCATCAGAAAAAATAGCCCGGCTCCCGATTTTTTGGGCTATAAGCCAGGTTACTTTAACAGCGGCTGCTGTTGTTTTGATGATGGCGATATTACCGGGATAGAAATAGCCGGAGGATACATCAGGCTGATTAAATGGGCATACCATAACCAGGTTCCGGTTAGGATAGTGTTGGAAGAGATTACGCTGAAAGAACTAATTGATTCGCTTTGAAGGAAGGCTTTTTCATTTCCATCCATCCATCCATCCCGATAACTTAGTCTCAACCAGAGAAATAAGATCGGTTTATACCAGCGATGATTTAAATGTCATTCGCTATCTTCGTTTATAAACATCTCCTCCCTTATGGATTTAAAAATACAATACAAAGTAGCCCTGGTATTAGCCGCCAGCAAAGGGCTTGGCCGTGCCATTGCAACTACTTTGGCCAACGAAGGCGCGAGTGTGGTAATTGGCTCACGCGATAAGCAGGAGCTGGAAAAAACAGCTGCCGAAATGTTTATACCAGCGATGATTTAAATGTCATTCGCTATCTTCGTTTATAAACATCTCCTCCCTTATGGATTTAAAAATACAATACAAAGTAGCCCTGGTATTAGCCGCCAGCAAAGGGCTTGGCCGTGCCATTGCAACTACTTTGGCCAACGAAGGCGCGAGTGTGGTAATTGGCTCACGCGATAAGCAGGAGCTGGAAAAAACAGCTGCCGAAATTATAGCTTCAACGCGGCAGGTTAACGTGATAGCCGTCCCGGTAGATGTAACTCAGCCCGATCAATTGCAAAATATAGTGATTGAAACCATTAAGGCATTTGGCACCATCGATATTTTGGTGAACAATGCAGGCGGGCCGCCCTTTAATAAATTTGAAAGCTTTGATGATGAGCAATGGCTGGCCACCTTTAACCAAAACCTGCTCAGTGTTGTACGTACCAGCCGCCTGGTAGTTCCGTACATGCGGCAGGCCGGTGGCGGGCGAATTATCAACATCATTAGCGCCTCGGTTAAATCGGTAATGGATAATTCGGTGCTCTCTACCAGTATGCGGATGGGCGTAGTGGGGATGGCCAAACTACTGGCCGACGAGGTTGCGCCTTATGGTATTACGGTAAATAATGTTGCACCCGGCCTTATCCTTACGGATCGCATCAAAGAAACCCTGCCCGCAGGTAACCCGGAAGAAGCCCTCAAACAAAAAACAAAAAATATCCCCGCCGGGCGCATAGGTAAGCCGGAAGAACTGGCCGCCGTGGTGGCTTTTTTAGCATCAGAACAAGCAGCTTATATTACCGGGACTACCATTCCGGTTGATGGTGGGAGTAATAGGGGGATTTATTAGGAGATGATACGGAACCTTTTACTCAGTTTGTTTTTGGGAATTAATACAACAATCAGTTTCGCACAAGATGAGCCTGTCAGGAAAATAAAGGTATACTTACCCGCATTTAACACTTATAAGATCGACAATATTTACACAGGTAAGGTAGCTACAATTGATTTTAAAAGCTATCCGAAAATGAAGCTTTACCGGACGGTGATCAGGAATGGTTATAAAAAGAACAAATTGAATTTTGCCGGGCACTATAGTTTTGTAGAGTGGGGATGCGGATCGGACTGCCGGGAAAGCGCGATCATTGATTTGGAAGATGGCAAAATTTATGATGCGCCATTCTCAAGTCGTGGTTGCAGTTTTAGAAGAAACAGTTTAATGGTGATTGTAAATCCACCACCCAAGGATCATTTACTGAATGATTACATGACGGCTACCACACCCGAAGTATGGGTGTTAAACGCGCAAACAAAAAAGTTTAAACAGAAAAAGGTCAGGTTTTATCCTAAGCCGCATTTTGGGCCCCGGGAAGAGTGAAATTATAACCCGGAATGACCAGAATTATCGTGATAAAAGGTTGTCGTGGGATTAGCATACTACAACCTCCGCCCCGCGTCTTTACGGAATTTTTGCAGTCGCTTGATGGGTAAAATGAGAAAGGGTACTGTTAGCCAAGGAGGCACCTCACGGAGCCTGGTTATATTGCGTTACTATAAACAGGATGCTCCTACGGAGCAAAAATCCAAAGTTCACTCCGTTAGGAGTGGCCTGTTTATAGCAAAAGGAAATTGTTTTTTTAAGCTCCGTGAGGTGCTCCCTATATACTACTTCTGTGGAACGGGTTAAAGCAAACTTGTAACGCAGGCGTCAAGCAATCGCACCTGAGCATTTCCGCTCTGTATAAATCGTTATTGGTTAATTTCTGTTATAACGCGTTTGCTTTATACTTTTTAAACCCGTCTCATTATTGCTTGGTTAAATGTGGCATCAGTATCCGGAGGGCATTTGGGTATTTTTCATCATTAATCGTAATAGCCATTCCCCCACCAACATACAACCCTGTTTTGCCTTTCGGATATATCATATCCACGCGGCTTACCCACAAAGGATTGATCAATTTAAGAAAATTCTTCCCTTTTTCGGTGGTATCCGCCAGGTATTCATTGTTGTATGATCTGATAATAATGACAAACCGATGTTTTTTTGTAGGCTTTGATGCATTAACGCTTTTTGAAACCAGCCCGGAACCAGCTGTTTTTTTACCTGACTGGGCAAAAGTTACTGAGCAAAGGGCCATTAAAGCTATAAGCATGACAACTATTTTCATTTAGGTAAGGTAAAATGTTGTACTTATTGTATAGCGATCCATCCCGGTAATCGCCTGTTTAAAATTCCTTTTATCCTAAACCTGATTTTTTTTCCGTGGCTTCAATATCACCGCTATCAGCCACAAAATTGAAAACAGCTGCACCAGCATACCCGCGCCAAATAATGTTCCGCCGGCGCTTACGGGCAACCAATGCATTACCTTGCAGGCCATACCGGCTACAACAGGTATAAAACTGGCTACAAATAAAATAAGCGGTTTGCGGTATTGGGGATTCATGGCGCAAAGGTAGTTTTTGGCGCCGAATTTAAAATATTCAATTTTGTTTTTGTTTTTGTATGCGGAGTTCTGCTTTTTTATTTCGTCTTCCTGCGTTAGGGATAGGAATGAGCCCGGAGCGGAGCGAGGACTTGTAATGGATAGCCCGGACCGAAGGCAACGCCCTAAACACTTTAATTGTTTGATAACCGATAAATGGTTAAGCCGTTGATGAACTATCGATCAATGAACCTGCAGACTGCCAAAAAACCATAAGCCGCACCAGCATAAACACCAAAAAACTTCCCCTTTTTATATTATATTCCTTAAATTTGCACCTCTTTAAATTTGACGTAAACGTATTGATGTACAAGGAATATAAGCAGCTAAATCTGTCGCAAATAGGTAACGAGGTTCTGGAATTTTGGAAACAGAACAACATATTCGAGAAAAGTATCAGTAGCAGGCCGGCCAGCAAGCCCTACACTTTTTATGAAGGTCCGCCGTCGGCCAATGGCATGCCGGGGATTCACCACGTTATGGCCCGTTCTATTAAAGATATTTTTTGCCGTTACAAAACGTTAAAGGGCTACCAGGTTAAACGTAAAGGCGGCTGGGACACCCACGGCTTGCCTATTGAGCTGGCTGTAGAAAAATCGTTAGGCATCACTAAGGACGATATCGGTAAAAAGATCTCTATCCACGATTATAATGAAGCCTGCCGTAAGGAGGTAATGCGCTATACCGACGTTTGGAACGACCTGACCGAAAAAATGGGTTATTGGGTTGACCTGAACGACCCGTATATTACTTACAAAAACGAATACATCGAATCGCTCTGGTGGATACTGAGCGAATTATATAAAAAAGGATGGCTGTATAAAGGCTATACGGTGCAGCCGTATTCGCCAAAATCGGGCACGGGGTTAAGCTCGCACGAACTAAACCAGCCCGGCACCTATAAAATGGTGAAGGATACCACCATTGTGGCTCAGTTCCATTTAAAGGCCGATCAGCAACATCCGCTGATGCCGGTATTGTTCAGCGAAGCCGACGAAGATACCGTGATATTGGCCTGGACCACTACACCGTGGACTTTGCCATCAAACTGTGCCTTGGCCGTTGGCGAAAACATCGACTATGTTAAAATAAAAACATTTAACCCTTATACCTACCTGCCCGTTAGCGTGGTATTGGCCAAGGTATTGGTGAGCAAATATTTTAAGGCCGAAGGCGAGAATGCGCCGTTTGCCGATTATAAGGATGGCGATAAAATTATCCCATGGACGGTTGAAGCTAATTTTAAAGGCAGCGACCTGGTTGGCTTACACTATCATCAGTTGATGCCTTATGTAACCAACGATGATCTGGAAAAAAATGCCTTCCGTGTTATACCCGCCGATTTTGTGACTACCGAAGATGGTACAGGTATAGTGCATACCGCTTCTGTTTTTGGCGCGGACGACTTTAGAGCCTGTAAAGAAAACAACGTACCATCGGTAATGGTGCACGACGAAACAGGCAAAGAAGTACCTTTGGTAAACAAGCAAGGCCGTTTTGTAGACGAAGTAACCGATTTTGCGGGCTTATACGTTAAAGAAGAATATTACACCAAAGAAGAACGCGAAGTTGCTGGATTTAAGCCGACTGATGTATTGATATCCATCAAGCTTAAAACCGATAACAAGGCTTTCGACGTTAAAAAATACGAGCACAGCTACCCGCACTCCTGGCGTACAGATGAGCCGATATTATACTATCCGCTGGATAGCTGGTTTATTAAAACTACCGCCGTTAAGGATAAGTTGGTTGAGTTGAACAAAACCATTAACTGGAAACCTGAAAGCACCGGAACAGGCCGCTTTGGTAACTGGTTGGAAAACCTGGTTGACTGGAACCTGTCGCGCTCACGGTACTGGGGAACCCCGCTGCCTATCTGGCGCGAGGAAAATGGGACGGAAGAGAAATGCATAGGCTCTATTGCCGAATTGAATAAAGAGATTGACGCTGCTGCGGATGCCGGTTTTATGCCGAAAGGATTCCGCCTGGAGGATATGCACCGCCCTTATGTGGATGATGTGATCCTGGTATCTTCAACCGGGCAAAAAATGTTCCGCGAGCCGGATCTGATCGATGTTTGGTTTGATAGCGGCGCCATGCCTTACGCGCAATGGCATTTCCCATTTGAAAACAAGGAGCAGTTTGCCGATGCCTACCCGGCAGATTTTATTGCCGAAGGTGTTGACCAAACCCGCGGCTGGTTTTTTACCCTGCACGCCATAGCGGTGATGCTGAGCGAAGCCAGCGATGAGGTAAAAGCGGTGAACACTCTGGTTGGCAACCCGGGCGTGGCCTTTAAAAATGTAGTATCGAACGGATTGGTGCTGGATAAAAACGGCAACAAAATGTCGAAACGTTTAGGCAACGCCGTTGATCCGTTTGAAACCATTAGCAAATATGGCGCTGATGCGGCCCGCTGGTACATGATTAGCAATGCCGCGCCCTGGGATAACCTGAAATTTAATTTAGAGGGATTGGATGAGGTGCGCCGTAAGTTTTTCGGCACGTTGTATAATACTTATTCTTTCTTTGCGCTTTACGCCAACATTGATAACTTCACGTACAGCGAAGCAGAAATAGCGCTGAACGACAGGCCCGAAATTGACCGTTGGATCATCTCCCTGCTCAACACTTTAACTAAAGAGGTTGACGACTTTTATGCCGATTTTGAACCTACCAAGGCAACACGGGCTATCCAGAATTTTGTGGATGAACATTTAAGCAATTGGTATGTACGTTTAAGCCGCCGCCGTTTCTGGAGGAGCGATAATTCGGCCGATAAGTTGTCAGCCTACCAAACCTTATATACCTGTTTGGTTACCATCTCCAAGCTGATGTCGCCGGTGGCGCCGTTTTTTGCCGAACGCTTATTTACCGATCTGAACAGCATCACCAAAAAGGAAACTGTGGAATCGGTACACTTAGCCGATTTTCCGGCTTATCAAAGCGATTTGGTTGATCAGGCGCTGGAAGAACGTATGCAGTTAGCGCAGGATGTATCATCGCTGGTATTATCGCTCCGCAAAAAAGTGGGCATCAATGTAAGGCAACCCTTAGGCCGGATTTTATTGCCTATATTAGATCAGAATTTTGAGCATCAGGTTGAATTGGTTAAAGAGTTGATCCTCTCGGAAACTAACATCAAAAACATAGCGTATATTAAAGATACTGCGGGTTTTGTTAAAAAGAAGATTAAGCCTAACTTTAAAGCATTAGGGCAAAAAGTGGGTAAGGATATGAAATTAGTAGCCGAAGCCATTAACAATTTCAGCGCCGAACAAATAGCAGAAATTGAGACCGAGGGTTCTATCGCAATACCCAATACGCAATACTCGATACTGTTAACTGATGTTGAGATTATTGCCGAAGACGTACCGGGATGGCAGGTTGCAAATTTAGGCAAACTAACCGTAGCTTTAGACGTTACTATAACAGACGAGTTAAAACAGGAAGGCACATCACGCGAATTAGTTAACCGGATACAGAATCTGCGTAAGGGAAAGAATTTTGAAGTAACGGATAAAATTAATGTTCGCTTAACAAACCACCCCCTGATCAGCGAAGCGGTGAAAAATAATTTATCCTATATTTGCGCCGAAATATTAGCTGACAGCTTAGTGCTTGATGATCAGATAAATGACGGCGACATCATCGTGATTGATGAAATTGAATTATTGATTGCTATAAGTAAAGTATAATGAAGACAGAAAACGAAAAAACCCGATATTCAGATTCGGAGCTGCAAGAGTTTAAACAACTGCTGCTGGATAAATTGAAGGGTGCCAAAGAAGAATTGAATAATTTAGCTTCATCGTTAAGTAACCCCAACTCTAACGGTACTGATGATACCGCCGGTACTTATAAAACCTTAGAAGATGGTTCGGCCACTTTAGAGAAAGAACAGATTAACCAGTTGGCAGCCCGCCAGAAAAAATTTATCGAACAACTGGAAGCCGCTTTGGTACGTATTGAAAACAAAACCTACGGTATTTGCCGCGAAACCGGCAAGTTAATACCTAAAGAACGTTTACGCGTAGTACCGCATACCACGTTAAGCATGGAAGCTAAACTTAAACAGTAATAAATGAAGGTAGCTTATATCAAACCTTTCTTTATTGCAGCCTTAATCATTCTGGCCGACCAGATCATCAAAATCTGGGTGAAGCACCATATGTATATAGGTGAAGAAATTAAGTTTATGGGCAACCGTGGCATGTTGCATTATACCGAAAATAATGGCATGGCCTGGGGGCTTGAACTGGGCGGCGACCTGGGTAAGCTGGCACTAACACTATTCCGCATTGTGGCTGTTTGCGGCATTGGCTATGGTGTGGTTCACCTGGTAAAGCATAAATACCACCGGGGCCTCATCATGAATGTATCGCTTATTTTTGCCGGTGCCATGGGCAACATTATCGATTCTACGTTTTACGGCGTTATTTATAATTACGCCCCTATTTTTCATGGCCGTGTAATTGATATGTTTTATTTCCCGCTCATCTCGGGGTACTTCCCAAAATGGCTGCCATTTTGGGGCGGCGAGGATTTTATATTTTTCAGGCCGATATTCAACCTGGCCGATTCGGCCATATCTATCGGTGTTATCCTGATCCTTCTGAATCAAAAACGCTACTTTAAACACGAAACGGTTGAAGAAAGCAGCATCAATAGTGAGATGGTAGAAGAATAATTGTTGTTGATATACAGATAACAATGTTTGAATACTTATTTATTGCTAATTGATTTACTCGTATATTAAAATTCGACAACCCTCTCAAGAGTTGTCGAATTTGTTTTCAAATTGCAGTTCATACGGGGCCTGTTACATTGGGGTTAGGTTTTCACCTTATTTTGAAAAGCTGAAAAATGACTATGCCGGATGCCTTACCGTAAAAACTCCGGTGGTTGCCCACGCTCCTATTCCCCTCTACCCTCTCCATAAAGTTGTTGTTTTTACCGCCAACCGTTAATTGTACCTGGAAGCTTTGGTGGCATAAAATCTATTAAAAATGCCGGGAACATTACCTCAAGCGAGTTCAAGGATGTGTAAGCAAAACAAATAACACCTCATTAGTATGTGAAAAACATAAAGTAATTTTACAAATACCATTAAAAGGTCTACTAAATATTTACAATTAAGCTAAGACCAATTCCGTTTTCAACCTTAAGTTGCTGCATGAACGCATCAAAGTTTGTGATTCTATCTTCCAGACTTTGAACGTAGCGGTTATGTCTTCTTTCACATATACCACCAAACTCATTCAATCGGATTGAGGTCCGGAGAGTAGGGCGGGAGATAGACGAGTTTTAAGCGATGCTTATTTCTTTCCAATATTGGCTTTAGTCTTTTGGCGTGATGATAAGGTACATCGTCCAAATCATAAAACACCTTTCGACCGTGATCCTGTTTGGCAACCAGTAACATGAAGCTAAAAAACTAACTACATTCCCTTTGTCTGCTTTGCCCGTAATAAGAATGGCTTTTCAAGTTCTATAAAGCCGAATAAAGTCTTTCTTTCTATTTTCAGTTGTTTTGATTTATTATTAGCTGCTTCCCTTTTCTAACCATATACAAAACCGTAGCTATATTTGATAAACTGCTATTGGATGACTATTTAGTATTATTTACCGTTACAACAAGCCATAAATAAATACCATCAGGGTCTTGGGCCTATGGCTTTCGAGATGCAGAGTAGCTTTACTAAAACAGCGCGACTTGGTAGGAGAATAGCCATTTACAATTGCCCCGAAAATCAAAACAAGACAGCGATAACCACTTGTTAATCAACAAAAAGCACACCCATCAGTTTTTCAGTATAAATAAACCGGCCCAAGGTTAATACACGATACGTTTAATAATGCTAAAACGAGTGATGTTTTGTTTAAACAGATTGCAAGCCCATCAGCAATTATTTTTTTTAAAATATTACTTTTTATTTACAAAAAATACCTAATTTAGTTCTTGCCTACACGGTAGGCTAAACCTAAATTATTTTATTAACCTAAATTATTTTATCACAATGGATGCTTTTATTGGAGAGATCCGGCCCTTTGCCTTTAATTGGGCCCCCCAAGATTGGTTGCTTTGTAACGGACAGCCTGTAAATCAGAATCAGTACATGCCTTTGTATAGTGTTATTGGCACCATATACGGTAGCGTACAAACTGGAAGTTTTAATTTGCCTAACTTAATGGGGCATGCCCTTATAGGGTCGGGCCAATCAACCGCCAGCGGCATAATTTACCAAATACCTACAAAGGAAGGTACCGAAGGCGTTACCTTATCTCAGTTGGAGATGCCAGCTCACACCCACACTTTTAATGGAGCCGTTGGTGGTGGAACGCTACGTAAAGATGCGCCTGTAGACAATACCTATTATCTTACCAATTATGCCCTTAAACCAACCGCTACAACCTTTACACCTGCGCAAGGATATGTTGCTAACCCTCCAAGTCCACCCAATATGCCTCTCAACCTCAATTCAATAAGCGTGGCAGGCGGAACCAATGGCATCACTGCGTCGCATGAAAATCGGCAGCCATTCCTCGGTATAGCATATTATATCTGTACTGTTGGATACTATCCTGTAAAGCCTTAAACTATACATTCAACCTAATTTATAAAATATTCTTATCATGACAGATAATTTTTTAGGGGAAATTCGTTTATTCTCCTGCAATTTTGCCCCTGATGGTTGGGCGCTTTGCAATGGTGCAATTCTTCAAATCCAGCAAAATACTGCATTATATTCTTTACTCGGTAAATCTTTTGGGGGTGATGGCATAAAAACATTTGGTTTGCCGGATTTACGTAGCCGGACACCTATTTGTACGGGCCAGAGTAGTGCTACAACTACAAACTATACAATGGGTCTTGCTGGCGGTGTTGAAACTGTTACACTCACCGCTCCTCAAATGCCCGCTCATAATCACTATTTTGCAGTGTATAATGGGCAAGGTTTAGTTAACGAGCCTAATGATATTTTGGCTATTCCACATAGTTCAGCTTCTCCGAGTGTTCAAATCAATACTTATAACAGCAATGCGACAACGCAAACAACTTTAAATACGGAGAGTATAGTAAACGTTGGAGGTAGTGAGGCTCATAACAATGTTCAGCCATTCCTTACATTAAACTTCTGTATTGCTATACAGGGGATTTATCCACCCAGACCATAAATTAAATACCTAACCTATCTAATCACTAATAAAAACTTACCAATATGGCAGATGCATATTTAGGAGAAATAAGGGCTTTCGCAGGTGCATACGCACCCCAGGACTGGTTAATATGCGATGGATCACTTTTGCAAATATCAAACTATAACGCTTTGTTTGCCTTAATAGGTACCACCTATGGTGGCGATGGAGTGCAAACCTTCAAGATACCCGATCTTAGGGGGCGCCTGGCAGTAGCCATGGGACAGGGTGCTGGTCTTACCAACAGGACAATCGGCTCCAATGGAGGTACTGAACAAGTGCAATTAACCACAGCTCAAATACCTGCCCACTCACATACCATGACGGTGAGTACCGTGACC
The DNA here is from genome assembly GCF_000166195.2 of Mucilaginibacter paludis DSM 18603. Lineage (NCBI taxonomy): Bacteria > Pseudomonadati > Bacteroidota > Sphingobacteriia > Sphingobacteriales > Sphingobacteriaceae > Mucilaginibacter > Mucilaginibacter paludis. Next base: position 4,428,040 of record NZ_CM001403.1, on the reverse strand, counting down.
AATCCACCTAGTGTAAACGTACCTTCAACAGTTACATATTTAGGTTCGGTTAGTTCCCCTACAGCTTCAGGGGTAGGTTATCTGCCTGGTAATGCGGCTGGTCTTACTGTTCAGGCATTAAATCAGTCTGCAATTACACCAGCAGGTAATTCGTCATTCCATAGTAATATAATGCCGGTTGCTGTTGTAAGCTACATGATATGTATGAACGGGTTATTTCCAACCCATTCATAGTTTGTATGTTTACACAGATAACCCCATTTAGTTATGCGTATAGGTGTTATTTCTAATACCGATTCCTTTATTCCTTTCGCTTATACACTTGCAGCCCAACAACTGCAAGTGTATGTTTTTTTTAGCCCACCTAAAGATGCTTTTGTTCATCAAAAGGTATTAGCCTTTGTTAAACAAGCTAAATTATCTTTTACAGAGGAAACGAATGCCAATAATGATCTGTACCATTGGTTGCAAGGGGGCAATTATGATATTTGCTTTATATTAGGTTATCCCCATCTTATCCGTTTGGATCGGCTAATAAAATGCCCTACGCTATTATTTAATATCCATTTTGGTCCGTTGCCTGGATTTAGGGGTCCCGTTCCTGTATTTTGGCAACTGAAAAACGGGATAGATAAAATAGGGCTGTCCATTCATAAATTGTCTTCTAAATTTGACGCAGGCCCGGTTGTCTGGGCAAAAGAAACTAACGATTTACCACATTATAATTATCAATTGGTTAATAAGCTGTTTAGTCAACTTTGTATAGAAGGCGTATTCTATATATTACAATTATTGGCACACCGGATGCCAATACCGGAAATTGATACAAGCAAATTAACGTCAGCCTATCATAAAAGGCCTGTATTAAGTGATGTATTAATCAATTGGCAAATAATGAGCTCCGTTGCAATATGCAACCTGGTGCGGGCTTGTAATCCGTGGAATAAAGGAGCTTTAACGTCTTTTAACGGACAGGAAATAAAATTGATAGATGCTACTATTGTTACTCAAGCAAGCAATTTAGCAACAAAAACTAAACCCGGCACTATTGTAGAAGCAGAACACAGGTTATTGATTTATTGTAAGGATGATAACCTTATTAATATTAACATGCTGTTTTATAATGAGTGCTTTATCCCTGGATACCAATGCAAATATTTAGGTTTAAATAAAGATACAGAATTAGGATAACTTATTAGCAAAATGCAAGTTTTGATGATCTTTGCTTTTAGGTTACCAGATACCAATCAGGTTTATGTTTTTATTAAAAAAACTGTTTTTTGCCCCCATATTTTATATAAAATAAATAAGCTATGAGTGCTATTTTTGGAATCATTGATAAAACAGGGCGCAATACAAATGATGAAACTATTGCAAAAATACAAAACACATTAGCCCATAGAGCAGTAAATAGTTCTGGTCAATATCACCAAGCCAATGTTTTTTTGCGCCACCATAACTTAATTACCAATATTTACCAGAAAAATGAGCAATTGCCTTTTGAAGATGAACGATTTGTTGTTGTTAGTGATGCGAAAATATATAACAGGCGTGCATTGTCTCACACGTTAGGTTATGAAAAGAAATATGCCTTTTTACACGACTCTAAGATAATTTTAGAATGTTACAAAAAGTGGCAGGAAAAATGCACTGATTATCTTGAGGGTGAGTTTGTATTTGTTATTTGGGATAAACTATCAAAGCAACTCTTTGCGGCCACAGACCACATGGGTTTTAGGTCGTTGTTTTATTACGATTCGCCACAGTTGTTCGTATTTTCATCAGAAATCAAAGGTATAGTTGATGCCAATTTCACCAAAAAGATATTTAATTCAGATTCAATTGTAAGGCATTTTAAAAGGGCATATAAGGGTGCTACATTTGATACCGAAATATTTGAATTAATAGCTGCAAGTCAACTTTCTGTAGGTGTAAATAGACCTTTGATAATAAAAAAATATTGGTTTGTAAAAGCTATAAATAAATACAAATTTAAGAAACATGATGACTGGAGTGATTGCTTAAGAGAGTTACTAACTCAGGCCGTTGCAAACAGGCTTGAAACAGATCAAAATGTAGGTGTGCTATTAAGTGGGGGCTTAGATTCTTCATTTGTTGCATCAATTGCTGCTAACATCCTTGCAAAGCAAAATAAAACGCTTTACTCTTTTTCTTCTGTACTCCCAGAGCATCACATAGGTCCCGAAAAGGATGAAAGGCACTATATAAAGATAATTGGTAAGCATTTTGAGAATATGGATCAAACTTTTGTTTGGCCCGATGCCAATATAGGCCCATTTAGCCATTTGGAAGACACTTTTAATAAATACTCAACCCCTCCGTTTCAATATCACTATTTAGATAACGCTTTATTTTCTGAAGTAAAGAAGAGAGACGTAAATATCTTATTGTCTGGCTTCGGAGGGGATATGACAGTGTCTAACAGAGGTATTGATTCAATATATGAATTTATCATACGTGGAAATCTATTAAAAGCGTATAAATACTTCAATTTAGAGAAGGGGAAAGGAAGTCTTTTTGAAATCACTAAATCTCGATCGTTGCTGCAAGCTATTAAAGCTGAGATACTGGATAATACCTTGTTTTTTAAACATGTTTATAACCCACTTCGTGCTGTTGTAAAAGATGAGTATGTGTTTAAAGACCACATTAATTTAAAAATCAATAATAAGTCGAGTTATGGGCATCCATATAGAAAAGATCTGATCAAAAATATAGACTCGGGGGTAATAGGCAAATTTTTTACTACGATGCATTCTTATGGAACTTATTATAATACTGAGTACAGCGCCCTGATGATGGACAAGGGGCTGACAGAATTCTTTTTCGACGTTCCTCCCGAACAGTTTATTCTTGATGGGCAAAGTCGTAGTTTGTTAAAAAGAGCCATGGAAGGAATTGTGCCTAACGAAATTATAACCCGTGATGATAAAAGGGCATACACGCCAGATTTTTTCAGGCGTTTTCTTTCACAAAGATCAATTGCAGAGCGCTTTATAAATAATACAGACGATGATAATGAACTCGATTTTATGTTTATTGACAAGAAAAAAATGAGTAATTGTAGTAAAGAGCTTTTTGCCACAGAGCCAGGTCTTCGTTTCCCTGTAAAAAGCTTGATGCTTGCACAAGCTATCATATTTGAAGAGCATACCCAGTGGTTGATAAAAAAAGGGTATCAATATTTTTAGTTTTCATACAATGAATATTAAAAAAAAACATTATTTTTGATTATAACCAATAAAGTAAAATTATGGAAAACACAACGGACAAAAAGAAAACCTGGGAATGCCCCCAAATTGTAAATATTGATAAAGAGTTGATCCAGCTTAATTCAGGTCCAGGATCTGACGCAGGGCCAGGAAGTACTCATAGTTAATATAAGCCATACTTAATTAACAATAGTTATACAACTTCATTAATTCTTCATTTTCATGAAGAATTTTTTGTATTTGGCTATTGTGTAAAATCTCTTTCCAGTTATCCTTCTTGCCATCATTGAAAAACATTTTGGCTTTGGCTGGTTTTTCTATAAAACCACTCGCCTGCTCTTGTTTTTTTAGTTTGAAAAAACTGCTTGCTTCAATAGCCTTGTTTATCTGTTCGTTTGTGAATTTTAAATCCAAAAGGTTTAATGCTCTTGAAAAGGTTTCCAGTGGCTTATCTAACATGTCTTCATATCTAACTACAGCTACCGGAAAATTTGGCAATCTGGTCCAGCTTTCTACATGCAATCGCCACGATTTTAATAATTGCTGAAACTGCGTTTTAACATTCAGGTTGTTTTTTTGTTCGGCAATAACATAATGATGATTATTCATCATTTCAATGCTTTCGTCAATGCTAAAATCATAGTGCCTGGCTAACGATATTGACACATCTAATGGATTCCGTATTAAATATATAGCTCCCATTGTTACTTGCTCCGGAACAATGGGTTCACCGAGCAAGTTAAATGTAAAGGCATCATGTATTTTAAAGTAGCTAATATCCGGCCTGTCTAACGCGTATTGCTGATACACCTCCGGTAAAAGGCATTTAATTTCTGAATCATAAAAATAATCAGGCGAAAAATCAGTCATTTTGCGAAAAAAGCCTTTATACGAGAAATTAGAACAAATTTCATTCAGCCTATTAATATCAACAGATACATCAGTTAATAACGCATATAAAAATGATCTGAACCAGGTGTTTCCGCTTTTTGGGTAGGAAGCAAGCCAAACTATATTTTTTTTCATAAATCAGCTGCAATTGATTTGATAAGCGCTACCATTCGGGTTGTTGTATTAAACTGAACAGACCGGACCATCTTATATACCGGCTTGTTCTCAGCCAGATATGCAGCAATAGGCAACAGGGTGGCTTTTTTATTCATACTCTGTAATTGAAACGGTCTATAGCAATTTCTTTGTATTTCTACAAAAGCCTGCATCTTATTAAGCTTGCTTAAATTGATCTCATCAAAACTATCTACGGTGTCTAATACAAAAATACCACGGATAGGATATGATTTTGTTTGAAACTTGTCGTGGTAAAAATTAGCATATTTAGGAAGTTCAGAACGAATTCTTAAAGAATTATCCGGTACATCAAGCCCAATCTTATCATAGCTATCCTCCCATAATTTCAGCATGGGATAAGATGAATAAGCTACAACATCATTACTTTTGCTCTTGTTTAAAACACAAATATCATCAGAGAAAATTTCAAAGCCATCTAAATTAAGCGCTTTTAACAAAGTAGATTTACCAGCTTTTGAATTCCCACAAATTAAAATAAGGCCGTCGTTAGCAATAATTGCAGAAGCATGCAAGGGTACAACACTACGTTGATGAAGTATAGCAGCAAAAGCATTACTTAACAAAAACAAACGAACGCTTTTTTCATCTACATCATCTAATGGCTCTATAATAATTTTGTTCCCGTTGGCGGCATAGTAACTGGCAATACCAAGCGTTTTTAATAAATATTCATTAGGGCTCATAGATACTCTTACCCTATGTACAACATCATCGCCTTGTAGTGTTTCAGGTGTTTTCCCAAAACGGATCGTAACATCAGGCACATCAAACTCAAAAGGCAATAATTCCGGAAATTCAATCTCCGATAGGATGTGTAGTCCAAATCCCCAGTAGTGATACATTTTATAATAGGTTAGTATTACAAATAAACAAATTAAAATATGATGATCGTATTAGTTTTTAAAGTTTATGATACTTTGAGGGTTGAAAACTATTATTAAGAATTATATTTGTTATCAACAATTATAAACTTTTTCTTGAATGCTCAACTTACAATCTATACTCAAAACGTAATGACGTCAATTTTTTAGCCAATCAATTGATAACAAAACCGAAATCATGGATATGAACACCCGTGATTATTTAGGCCTGAAGCAGGGCTGACGCACTAAAAAGGGAAAAATCGGAGGTTTTGCACAAGAAATATTGAAAGGAAGCAAAACTGAAAAGGGCTGAAAAGTATTGTCAAAATCGAATCAACCAAGGATGTTAACGAGAAAATCGGTCAGCAAACCCGCTATTATATCTCCAGCCTAACAGTTGATGCCGCCTTTTTTAACGAATCGATACGTAAACACTGGGACATTGAAAACAACCTGCATTGGCAACTCAATGTTAGTTTCGGTGAGGATTACACCAGGGCAAGGTCCGGACAAGATGCTGAGAATCTTGCCCTGGTCAGAAAAATGGCGCTTAATATCCTTAAGGCCGAAACATCAAGCAAAAGAAGCACCAAAGGAAAAAGGCTTAAAGCAGCTTGGGATAACGACTACCTTCTCAAATTATTAACTATTCACGATTTCTAATGCGTCAACTGCCTCCGGCCTTTATGCTTATACCACAATACGAAAATTTGTTTTACGTTTGGTGCTAATGATATTATCGCATGCGAATAGGCATTGTTTCTAACTCAGATTCTTTTATCCCAATGGCGTATACACTTGCAATGCAACAATTGCAGGTGCATATTTTTTTGAGCCCTGCCAAAGATGCTTTTGTGCAGCAGAAGGTAAAAGCTTTTGTGCAACAAACCAAACTACCCTTTACAGAAGAACGCAATGCTGATAAAGACCTCTATACCTGGCTGCAAAAGGGCAATTATGATATTGGCTTTATATTGGTCTACCCGCATCTGATACGGCTTGAACGGCTAAAAAACCACCCTGCCAGGCTATTCAATATACACTTTGGTGTTTTACCCGGCTTCAAAGGTCCGGTACCTGTATTCTGGCAATTAAAAAAAGGGCTTGATAAAATAGGGCTTACCATCCATCATCTGTCATCTAAAATTGACGATGGGCCAATGGCGTGGACTAAAACAACAGACAATCTCCCTCATTACAATTATCAACTGGCCAACCAGGTATTGAGCCAGTTATGTATAGAAGGCGTGGTCTTTGTATTGCATTTGTTCATAAACAAACTACCTATTCCGGAAATACCCACCAACCCCAATGATACAGCTTACCAGAAACGCCCGCAGTTGAATAATGTACTTATCAACCGGCAAACAATGAGCGCTATTGAGATCTGCAACCTGGTACGTGCCTGCAACCCATGGAACAAAGGTGCCCTTACCTGGTTTCAACAACAGGAAGTAAAGCTAATGGATGCCCAGGTTATCAGCGCTATTGATAGCGCTGATAACCTGCAGGCCGACACCATAATCAACGATGATCAATCTTTACATATCCTGTGTAAAGACGGTAAACTAATCAATGTAAACATGTTATTCCTGAATGACTGCTTCGTACCCGCCTATGATGCCAGGCAGTGGGGACTAAACAAAGGCATACAGTTTGGCTTGCAGGATTTAACTTTTAAACAATAACATGGGCGCGATATTTGGTATAATCAATAAGGATGGAAAACCCATAGAGCAGGCGGACATCAGCGACATGCAAACAGCAATGCAACACAGGGCTGTTGATGGCTCGGGTGTTTATCATAGCAAACAGGTAATAATAGGCCATCAACAACTCATCACCAATATTTTCCAAATAAATGAACATCTTCCCTATGAAGATGATACCTATGTGATTACGGCCGACGCGTGTATCGACAACCGCAAAGAGTTGGCGCGCATCCTGGACTATGCAGGCAAATACCCATCCCTGCACGATTCATTGATTATCCTGGAAGCTTATAAAAAATGGGGGCCACAATGTACAGATCGCCTGGATGGAGAATTTGCCTTCGCTATCTGGAATAAACAAACACAAACCTTATTCGCGGCCACTGATCATATTGGCTTTCGGCGTTTTCATTACTACGACACACCCAGCCAGTTTATTTTGGCCACTGAAATAAAAAGCATCCGTGCCGTTAAACAAACACCCGCTGTTTTTAATGAAGACGTATTGATAGAATCCTTCACCCGGCATCATTCCGGTATCACCTTTGATAAAGAAATATTTTTTTTACCTGCTGCCAGGTATCTCCTGTTGGAACCTGGCAAACCGCTTTTAAAAAAGCAATACTGGCAGATACAACCATCAGGGAAATATAAATTCACCAAAGCTGAAGACTGGGTTGAGTGCCTGCGCGAATTGCTTACTCAATCTATACAGAACAGGTTGCATACTGACCATGCAGTAGGTGTTACCCTCAGCGGCGGGCTCGATTCTTCATTTGTAACAGCCATCATGGCGGGCATATTGGCCAAACAAAACAAACCACTGTATGCATTTTCCGCTATTCAACCCAAAGGATATAATGGACCTGAGAAAGATGAAAAATTTTATATTGAGGCCATGGGCAAGCGGTATAATAATATTGTACAAACTTTTGTACGCCCTTCAGCAAGCATAGGGCCGCTGAATAATCTGGAAGCAGCCTTTGATCAAACAGAACAGATCGTTAATTCATTTCATTACTTAGACAAAGCCTTTTGTGAAGCTGCGCATGAAAAGCAGGTTCGTATCTTATTGAATGGCTTTGGAGGGGACATGAACATCTCGAACCCTGGTAAAGATGTCATCTATGCATTGCTCATGCAGGGGAAATTAAAAAAAGCCCTGCATTATCTTCAATGGAAACGTAGTGTAAAGAGAACACAATGGGATGTAAATTCCAAACCACTTTCGCTGGCACAGCTTATTAAAGCAGAAATACTTGCCAATACTCCGTTGCGCACCTTGCAACACCAGATAAAAGGCTTTAAAAAACAAGATATACCGTTAGCCGATCACTTGCTGCAAAAAGCCAAAGCGATAACCCCCAACCATTTAAGAGTATATCCCTATAACCGCTATTTTCAGCAACGGATCAACTCCGGTTCGTTAGGCTTTACCATCAATTCTTTTGCTGCCTTCAGCCCTTTTTATCAGCTGGAAACGCACATGCCCCTGCTTAATAAAAATATCAATGAATTCTATTTCGATCTGCCGGCAGAACAATTGATCCTGCAGGATCAGCAAAGAAGCCTCATTCGCAGAGCCATGAAAGGATTAGTACCTGACGAGATCATCAGCCGAACAGACAAGAAAGCGTATTCACCCGATTTTCTTAACCGCCTGATTACCCAGCAGGCCCATCTTGAAAGGTTTCTGAATTATCACAATAATAACGATTGTTTCAATATCAAAATATTACAAAAGCACTATAATGATATTATTGCCAATAACGACTTTGGGAAAAGAACAAATGCACTTTATCTTACTCAAGCAGGTATCGCCGATGCTTTCTTAAAATGGGCAAATGATTTATGAGGCTATACGACATATTCCAATCATTTTAGTTATTTTTACCTCATTAAAACACTCCTTATGGATTCAACTCAACAACAAGCAGAAACTACGACGGCTAAAAAAGAATGGCAAGCTCCCGAATTAAATACCATTTCTAAGAAAGATGTACAAGGGGGTAGCGGACAAAATTATGACGGGCACTCTGCCGCAAGCTAATTACTACTTTAAACTGTAACAACAGCCTCCTGTAATCTAAGCCCCAGTAATAGGGGCTTTCTTTTATGGATAGTACTGAAAGGTTTCCATGAGTTGGGCATGATGCTCCCGGATTGACTCAACCTGTCTTTCCGTCAGGGATTCCCTCCAACCACCGGGCTTGCCCTTGTTAAAAAAAGAATAGTTATTATGTACCTTCTCTACAAACCCTTTTCGCTGTTCCTGCTGCTTTAGTTGTGTAAAGCCAGATGCCTGTACAGCAAGCAATATTTCATCATCACTCACACTTGAATACCCTAAGAATGTAATCGCTTGTTTAAATGCCTTAAAGGTATCAGCATACATATCTTCGTACCTTAAAAACAGTACCGGAAAGGCACTAACCTCCATCCAACTTTGCAGATGTCCGCTCCACGAAAGTATTGCCTGTTGTAACTGGATACGCCAGCATTTATTAACACTGGGCCTTGATAGCTGGCAATCAGGGGTATTCAACATCACAATAGCTTCTTCTACCGTAAGACTATAATGATTGGCCAATGAGCTTACCACATCTAATGGGTTTCTGACAAAATAGATAGCGCCGACAGTACCCTCTGTAGGAATGATAGGCTTTTGCAGCCGGTTAAAACCATAGGCATCATGTACTTTTATAAAAAGTCTTTCTTTTGGATGCTCCACGGCCATTTGGTTAAAAACCTGTGGCTGCAGTATCTTCACCTCCTCATCTGTGAGCTCTGAAGACTCAAGGCCGGTATAGGCTTCAAAAAAGATCCTGGAAGAGAATATACCTTCTGTTTTCAGATCATTGATATCGACTACTCCTTTATTAAACAATGCCGACAGGAATGCCCGGAACCATGTATTGCCACTTTTAGGATAAGAGACCAACCATACTATCTTTTTAGGTATCTCCATTCTACATCAACCTGGAAGTAATTAATTCAATTAATTGTTTAACAGAATCATTATTATCCGGCCTGCTGATCTTATAGATCATGGTTGATGCTGCCAGCGAAGAAGTAAAAGAAAAATGAAGTTTCCTTTTACCCATGGCATCTATATGAGCAGGACGATATGCGTTAGCCTGAAGTTTCTCAAAAGCTTCCAATTTGCTTAACCCTGTCAATTCAGCATTAGTTATCTGGGCAGATCTCTCCAAAACAAAAACCGCCTTCACCGGCAATGAATCTGTAACAAAAGAGTCATGGAAAAAACGAGCGTATTTTGGCAGTTGTGGTCTTATCCTGTTTTCCTCTGTAGAAGTTATCCCTATTCGGGTAAGGCTGTCAGCCCATAATTTCGCCATCGGATAACTTGATGTCGCGTTAATGGAACCATCAGACTGTGGATATAAAACACAAACATCATCTGTGAAAATATGATGGCCTTGCTGCTGTAAAGCAGTGACCAGTGTAGATTTACCTGCACCACTCTGACCACAGAATAACACCACGCCATTTTTATGAAAAATACCGGAAGCATGCAACGGAATTAAATTCCGCTGATGCAACACTGCCGCCATGGCGCTGCTTAACATAAACAGCCGTACACTTTTTTCATCTGCGCCAGGAAATATTTCTACCAATACCTTCTTACCACCACTTACATAATAATTAGCTATATCATGAATTTTAAGCAAGTACTCATTAGGGCTCATGGATATTCTTACCCTATGTACCACGTCATCCCCTTCCAATGTTTCAGGTGTTTTCCCCAACCGGATCGTAACATCAGGCACATCAAACTCAAAAGGCAATAATTCCGGAAATTCAATCTCCGATAGGATGTGTAATCCAAATCCCCAGTAGTGATACATTTTATAATAGGTTAGTATTGCAAATAAACAAATTAAAATATGATGATTGTATTAGTTTTTAAAGTTTATAATACTTTGCGGGCTAAGAACTATAATTAAGAATTATATTTGTAATCAACAATTATAAACTTTTTCGCGAATGGTAAATCTACAATCTATACTCAAACGTAATGACGCTAATTTTTTAGCCAGTGAATTAGGTAACGAAACCGTAATAATGGATATAAATACAGGTGATTATTTAGGCCTGAACGAAGTTAGCACCGATATATGGAAGATGCTGCAACAGCCACTCGCCGCCAATGATGTTGTTGATAATTTACTGGCCTTATACAACGTAAGCAGGGGAGAATGTGAAAAACAAACACTTGCATTTCTTAATCAAATGCTTGAGCAGCACATGATCAGCATTTCTGTTTAACACTATGCTGATCAAAAAACTGGCACGGAAATACAAAACATTTGTTCAAGTACCATTGCATACAAAATGGCTGTTTATTGAAGCTTTATATACATCTGCGTGGGTTAAGCTAAGCCTTTGTTTTTTCCCGTTTAAAAGGGTAATGGCCTGGCTTGGCACTGTTAACATTGAAACCATAAACACCCCAGATGTGCAAACACTTAATACGCGCATGCAGGTAAAAAAGGCACTTGAGCTTTGCAACAAATATGCTTTATGGCCTACCGAGTGCTATACGCTGTCATTAACCGGCAAACTTTTGCTAAAACGCAGGCATATCGGCAGTACGCTGTATATCGGGTTTAAAAAAGATAATAGTATGTATAAGGGGCATGCCTGGTTGCGTGCTAAGGATACCTACATTACCGGCTTTAAGCAATCGATAGGTTTTACCATACATTCCAGATTTAGTTAATCAATTATTGACATACAAAAACAAACTTTAAACTGCTTAAGCAGGCAAACGCAATATTTCGGCTTTTGCGTATTAACCTTTCATCATGGTAATTATTTAAGCCAATGCTCGCAAGTTTGCTTGTGAAAGCAGTATATTGAATCCTTCTTTCGCACGACCCAAAAATGACCGAACAAGAAAAACCTCAAAATCAGGCCAATTTATTTTATCAAGCCAGTAAGGTTACCCGTAGGCAACGCGAAACGGTAAACCAAAACGCCGCGTTCACCATTTGGTTCACTGGGCTATCGGGGGCCGGAAAATCAACCATCGCGACCGAATTAGATAGTTGGTTATTTGATAACCATTACTATTCGTATGTATTGGATGGCGATAATACACGCATCGGCATCAACAAAGACCTGTCGTTTAGCAGGGCAGACAGGGGCGAGAATATCAGGCGGGTAGCCGAAATTTGCAAACTCTTTAACGATGCCGGTATAATTTGCATAGCTTCATTTATATCGCCCTTTGCAGACGACAGGCAGAAGGCGCGCGACATTATAGGCCCCGATAGCTTTATAGAGACTTTTATAGATACATCGATTGAGACTTGCAAGCAACGCGATACAAAAGGCCTTTATCAATTGGCCGAAAGCGGGATGCTACCTGACTTTACTGGCATCAGCAGCCCTTTTGATTTGCCTTTGAATCCAGACATCCATATCAAAACAGATTTGAAATCGGTTGATGAATGCGTGAACGAAATTATTATCACGCTTGCGCGGGTAAAAAAAATCAGAGAAATAAATTTGAAAACCTTACCAACAAGCGCTGATAAACATTAATTATAACACCAATGCTCTCAATCCCACAACTTCAAAAAATATATACAGCCGAAAAGGTTTTAGTGGTATTAATTTCTCGCGTTTATTTTAAAAATGCGGAAACAGAACAAGTACAAAACTTTATAGCCGAAGCTGATGTTGACTGGGATTTGCTTTATCGGATTATACGGGCACACCATATACGATCGTTTATCTACCACACCATCGCTACCCGGGGGCTAAAGGTTGACTCCGGCTTTGAAGCCCGGCTTAAAAAAGATTCGCTCGACATCAATGTTCAAAATCTGCATCAATTACATTTTACAAAACAACTGCTCAACGATTTTGCCTCACTTGGTGTAAAAGCTATACCTTATAAAGGGATTAATTTTGGTTCGAAGTATTACGAATCCATATCAATCAGGGAGAGCAGCGATATAGATATGCTGGTCGACAGAAATTCTGTAAAGCAAATGCGCAAATATTTTCATGAAAACAAATTCGTTGCAAAAGCAGATATACCTGATAGATATTTAAATTATGCCTTATTTTTCTTTAAAGAACTGGCTTTTAAAACACCTAAGGACAAACTTAACATCAATTGCTCTGTAGAAATACAATGGAGGCTGATCGATTTCTTTCTCGGCAAATTTGCGGGTTTTGATTATTTTGAGAAACAGTTAGGTAATAACGCGATAGATGCTTTAAAAGCACTCAATCCCACTAACGATATGATTTGTATGGCATCGCATCACTTCATCAGGGAGCCGCTTACCAGTTTTAAATATGTAATTGATGCAGCCTGCTTGTTGAAAACCAGCGCCCAGGAAATTGATCATGAAGAGATAACTAAACTATTGAAAAGATACAATTATCAAAACTTTTATGGGGTAGCACTCTTAACCATAAACGATCTGCTCGGCGTAGACATCAGTACAAAACCATATCAAACTGAATACAAAAATAATAAAGTCCTATTGAATAGCTGCCTGGCTTTCCCGCCGCTAAAAAAAGTGAGTTTACCCAATAAAGCTAACTTAATATTAATCTGGAACCGGCACAACCTTAAAGGTAAAGCAGATATGGCATTGAGGCTTTTTTTTTACGCTTTTTTACCATCGCCCTATGATCTAAATAAACTTAACTTACCTCTATTTTTACTACCGCTGGTTGTTATTTTTCGGCCTTTCAGGCTTTTAATTGGTTTTATAGCTAAAAAATAATACCAGGTAACATCTGTTCCGCCTACAACTTTTGCGCATCGTACATTTTTTTGAAGGGGCCGGTTCTGCTGATGAGCTCTTCAAAAGTCCCATCCTCGGCAATCTGGCCATTTTCCATCACAAATATCCTGTCGGCAATTTTCAGATTGTACAAGCGATGGGTTATCAATATAATCATTTGGCTATTGAGGCCATTTTTCAGGTTGTTAAACAACTCAAACTCGGCTGTTGGATCCAATGCGCTGGTGGGTTCATCAAGCACTATCAGCTGCCTGTCTTTATAAAACAACCTGGCCAAAGCTAATTTTTGCCATTGGCCGCCACTAATCTGTTCGCTCCCCTCAAAAAGCCTGCCCATGCGGGTTTGGTAACCTTTAGCTAATTTGATAATGAAGGGATGAGCCCCCGATAACCTGGCTGCATTTTCAACCGCTGGTGCTGCTGTATTGGTATGATCGTCACCTATCGTGATATTTTCGGAAATAGTTAAAAAATATTTCTCAAAATCCTGAAACAAGAAAACAGATTGCCGACGAAAATCATCAGCCAACAGATCGCCAATATTTTGCCCGTTGATTTGTATACTGCCGGTTTGAACGTTGTAAAGGCGGGCTAATAATTTAATTAGAGTTGATTTGCCCGAACCATTTTCGCCTACGATGGCAATAATTTCTCCTGGCTGGCAAGTAAGCGATATATTGTTTAATACCTGGCGGTTGGTTTGCGGGTAGGTAAACGATATATTGTTAACAACTAAGCCTTCGCCGGCAGATTGATAAGGCTTATCGCCGTTACCGGGCACCAAATGCTCAATATCGAAAAAAGCAAAAAGGTCTTTGAGGAAAATACGCTGCTGAACAAGTTGTACCATTGCCTGTAAGAAACCCCTTGATGTGCTTTGCAACCGCTGAAAGCCTTGTACATAAATAATAAACACACCTATTGTAATGCTTTTATCGAAAGCTGATTTTGCTAATAAACTAAAAATAGATACCATCGCTATAATTTCTACAGTCTCGGCAATTAAACTGTACCTGATTAACTTTGCGTGCAGTTTTGTTTTTTCGGTATGGATATGATGCCTTATAACGTTAAATTTATGAATAAACCTTTGCCCGAAATTAAACACCCTAACCTCTTTAGCATATCCTACACTGGTTAAGGTATGATGCAGGTAAAATGCTTCGCGCTCCAAGGGGGCAAATTTTTGTTCCATTCTTACAAGTGCAAAACCAGAATACCATTTAATAACCACCAATGGTATGGAGAGCAGCATGAACAACAATGCGAATACCGAGTGCAGTGTAAAAAAGAAAGCGATGAGAAACAGTAATGACAGCCCATTTAATAACATAGCGTTAAAGCTGGTTAATATGAGCGTTGCCTTGAATAAGGATTGCTGCTGGGCAAGGTGCAGGGTATCGTGATAGTCGGGGTTCTCATAATATTCATAATCAACCTCAATAGCCTTGCTTAAAACCTGTGCCGAAAGATGATCGGTAAGCGTTTGCTGGTGGATGGTGTTGATATAGCCGGCATATTGTGCTGCCAATGCCGATACAAATTGCACCAGGCCAAATTCAATCAATATAGTGATAACACTCCCGAAATGTTCATTGCCCTTTACCAGAGCCTCAACCAGAGCCTTTATAAAATACAACGATAACACAGGCAATAATGCCTGCACGAACTGCAACCCGATATTAATAAGCGCGGTTTGCTTATCGGCCTGCCATATCAGTTTCAGTATCCGTATCAGGTCGCGTTGCAGATAGGCTATTTTTCCTTTAAAATTCATGGAATAGCTAAGTTCGATATTTATACGGGTATGCTCCTAATAAAAAATTCAGGCTACCTATCCAGTACCCTTATCTTCATTTTCGCTATCTGTAAATTTTTATTTAGGCCAAAACCGTCAAGCAGACGTCCAATAGCTTTGTGAGCTTCAATTTCCATCAAAATGTTTCTCACACCAAATCTATTTTTCTTTCACCTCCATCCGGTTAAAATCCACAAAAAAGCATCGTGCAATAGTACTTCATAACGTGCTCAACAAAGCGAGAGCGAAACAATTAATATCTTAAAAAAATAATAACCAGCACTTTAACTTTTAAAATGAGCTTTAAAAGCGATCCCAAACACGCCTCTCCGTTTTTCACCCAGTTGATGTTTTTATTTAACTTTTACTTTACGTAGCTTGTTTAATTTTGGAGCATGCAACAATGTGACAATCCAACGGCCGACCCCGAACTTTTGGAAATGCTAAAGGAAGACAATACCATTGCTTTTGATGTATTGTTTAACCGTTATTGGAAGTTGCTTTTTGTTGCAGCACATACCCGCCTGAACGACGAGGAGGCCGCAAAAGACCTGGTACAAAACTTGTTAATTGAGGTATGGCAAAAGCGAAATGAATTGCAAATTAATACTACGCTCGAGCAGTATTTGTTTGGGGCTGTTAAACTTAAAGTATTACATCACTTCCGCTCAGAATCCATCCGGCAGAATGCCATGGATAACGCCTTGGCACGCATGGCCGACCTTATCGATGGAGCAGAAACGCTGTCTTCATATTTTGATCTGGAAAAAATTGTAAGCCAGGAGGTAGAGGAAATGCCGGTCAACATGAAACGCTCTTTCCTGTTGAGGAGTGATAGCTATACGGTAAAAGAGATAGCCGAAAACCTGAACCTTGCGGAGCAAACGGTATCAAACAATATTACCGAAGCACTCAAGCGTTTAAAACGCCGCCTTAAAATGGAGTATCCCGACCGTTATATGAACTGTTTTATTTGCCTCGCCATCTTGTTTACACAAACCTAACATAAACTTGATGTAAAATAGAAGTAGTAAAGGGGGTTTTGTGCAACATACCTGTAAATAGCACAGAACTGGATGGATTCTTCGGAGCTTAAAAATTTAATTGACCGCTACCTCAAAAATGATGTTACCGAAAAGGAGCGTGAGCTTCTGGACGCATGGTATAAATCGTATGATGATATTCATCAGCAACTACCTGCCGCAAAAGAACAACAGTTAAAAAGCGAAATTTACAGCTTTGTAAAAGAGCGCATAGATACCCGCCCACCAAAAGCAAGGGAATTAAATGTACTTCGATATGCAGCCGTTGCAGCCGTCGCTATTGTGCTGCTCGTTGCTGGCCTGTTTGTACGCAGGGATAATTGGCAAGAGCAAAAAACAGCATTCACCATTTTTAAAACTAACACCGGCCAGGTAAAAAAACTGGAACTGCCCGATGGATCTATCGTGTGGCTTAATGCCATGTCACGCGTCAGGATAAGCGAAGGTTTTGAAAAAAAAGCCACCCGCAATGTTTATTTAGACGAGGGAGAAGCATTTTTTGAGGTGAAAAGGAATCCTTCCCGTCCGTTCCTGGTGATTACCAATAGCATCACCACCCGCGTGCTGGGTACATCGTTTGATGTTAAAGCTTACAAACGGTTAAACTATGCCTCGGTAACGTTAAGAACCGGCCATGTGGCGGTAACAGACAGGCAAGGTAAAATGGCACTACTGCTGCCTAACCAAAGAGCCACCTATCTCATCAATGAACATACTTACCGCCTAAGTTCATACAATGGCGAAAAAAGTAAAAATTGGGTGGAAGGCCGAACCGTACTAAGCAATGCTTCCTTCCAGGAACTGGCGCTGGTTGTCGAAAATATTTACGGCGTAAAATTAACCAGCAACAACAAACTCACCAATACCTATAAATACAATATCGTGATCAGCCAGCAACACGCTGTTGACGAAACCTTGAAGTTGATCTGTTCAATCCACAAAAACAATTACAGGAGGAAAAACAATGACATAACCATTTATTAATAAAAAAGCCGGTCTGTAGCAGATCCGGCCATAGTTTGCGAAGCATAATAGATTGAGCCCTATTTGCTTATGCCCTTAGTTTCACTGTTAAAAATTCACTAAGAACCCAAAAGTATGAAAAAAAAACTACGTTGCTTAACTAAAGCCATGCGTATCACTTTTCTGATTTACACCATGATGATTGTCGGCGCGGGTGTATTGTTAGCCGCCCCAAGCACCGGACAGGTTTTTGAGAAACGCGTTAGCGTTTCCCTTTCAAACGAAACGCTGTTAAGTTCCATAAAAAAAATCGAAATAGCAGGCCATATTGATTTTGCCTACGACCCAAAATTGATTGCCCTTGCAGATGTTCAAATCAAAAATCAAAGTTTTAACAATGAGCGTTTAGCTGATGTATTAAAAAAACTGTTGAACAGCAGTATCATCGGCTTTAAAGAAGAGGTAGCAGGCACTGTTACCCTGTACAAAAAAGACTCGCAGCCCAAAGCGGTGCCCGGCAAAATTACCGGTAAAGTTGTTGACGAAAAAGGCGACCCGCTAATAGGGGCTACGATTATGTTGATGGAGACACGCCAAGGGACACAAACCGATGTAAATGGCGACTTCAGCATAGCTACCAACGAGGGTACCTATACCTTAACGGTAAGTTTCATTTCGTTCGAATCAAAGCGTATACCTGCCATTAAAGTAAAATCGGGCGAGAGCACATTGCTTAAACCGATTACGCTTGCGGCGCAATCGGGTACCATTAACGAGGTGCTTGTTGTTGGTTACGGAACACAAAAAAAGCAAAACCTGACGGGCGCTGTTGATCAGATTACTTCAAAGGTACTTGAAAACCGGTCGCTTCCTAATCTTACCCAAGGCTTGCAGGGGCTTCTACCCAACCTTAACCTTGTTCCGCTGGATGGTAAACCTATTCAATCCCCATCTTACAACATCCGGGGTACCACATCTATCGGCCAGGGTGGCAGCGCCCTTATTTTAGTTGATGGTGTTGAAGGCGACCCGAGCCGCATTAATCCTAACGATGTGGCTACGGTATCGGTACTTAAAGATGCTGCTTCGGCCTCCATTTACGGTGCAAGGGGTGCCTTCGGCGTTGTACTCATCACCACCAAAAATCCCACTAAAGAAAAAAACAGCGTTAGCTATTCTTTCAACGAATCTATTAAAAACCCAACCACGGTACCTCAATTTGTTACCGATGGCTACACCTTTGCAAAAATGTTTAACGAAGGATGGAGCGCCTGGAATGATTATGCACAAACACCGCAAAACATCAATAAAACGGTGAAGTTTTCGCAAGCCTATTTAGAGGAGTTGAGAAAACACGATGCCGATCCTTCCTTACCATCAGTAATAACCAACAGCGCCGGTGAGTACGAGTATTACGGCAATACCGACTGGTATAAGCTACTATACAAAGATCATAACAAAGCTCAGGAGCATAATCTGTCTGTATCGGGCAACAGCGGCAAAGCCGATTTCCTGATCACTGGCCGCTATTTTGCACAGGATGGCTTGTTCAGGTATAACTCCGATGATTACAACGTTTATAATTTAAGGGCTAAAGGCTCATTGCAGTTGTATCCATGGTTGAATATCTATAACAATGCCGATTACTCTAACGTGAAATACCATAACCCGCTAAACGTGGGTGAAGGCGGCAGCGTGTGGAGAAACCTACAGGACGAAGGCCACAATATGGTGCCTTTATTTAATCCTGATGGTACGTTAACTTATTCAGCCGCTTATTCGGTAGGCGATTTTTTTTACGGCAAAAACGGTATCAACTTTGATAACCGGGTATTTAGAAATACCACAGGTTTTGTAGCCCAGTTTTTTGATAACGTATTTCGTGTTAAGGGCGATTTTACTTTCCAAAATACCGATAACGGCCAAAACCGCAAGCGTGTGCAGGTACCTTATAGCCGCAAACCGGGCGTAATTGAGTATGTAGGTACTGCTTACAACGACCTGGAAATCTATAGCCAAAGCACACAGTATATTGCCACCAATACTTACGGCGAGTTTGAGCCTAAGTTAAGTAATG
Organism: Mucilaginibacter paludis DSM 18603; assembly: GCF_000166195.2. Taxonomy (NCBI): domain Bacteria; kingdom Pseudomonadati; phylum Bacteroidota; class Sphingobacteriia; order Sphingobacteriales; family Sphingobacteriaceae; genus Mucilaginibacter; species Mucilaginibacter paludis. The sequence continues at coordinate 4,408,468 of NZ_CM001403.1, read as the reverse complement.
GCCATTACTTTAAGGCATTGGCTGGTTTTAACTTTGAGCAGTCGACATCAAAAAAGCTTGATGTGGTACGTAATGGATTAATTTCTGATGATGCTACTGACATCAACCTTGCTTTAGGTCAATCCATAACTACTGTCGGTGGTTGGGATCAATGGGATATTGTTGGTGGATTTTACCGTTTAAATTATTCATTTAAAGACAGGTACCTGGTTGAGGCCGACGGACGGTACGACGGGTCATCAAAATTTCCGGCCAATCAGCGTTACGCATTCTTTCCTTCAGTATCTGCAGGTTGGAAAATTTCGAACGAGCCGTTCTGGAAGATATCAAAAAGCCTGATCACCAATTTAAAAGTGAGGGCATCATACGGTTCATTGGGTAATGGCAGCATCGGTTCTTACGCGTTTCAGGAGAAATTCAGTATTTCCAAGTCAACCAGGATACTCAATGGGATACTACCTCAAAAAACCAATCAGCCAAGTGTGTTGCCTGATGGCTTAACCTGGGAAACTTCCACTACGCAAAATATCGGTTTGGATTTAGGCATGCTATCCAATCGCCTTACCATCTCCGGCGATGCGTACATCCGCAAAACAACCAATATGTTTACCACTGGGATGACATTGCCTGCCGTTTTTGGCACCAATGTTCCGAAAGGGAACTATGCCGATTTGAAAACCAAGGGCTGGGAAGTAAGCGTGGCTTGGCGCGACAGACTTAACTCCACCGGCAAGCCGTTTAACTATGGTTTAAGGCTAACCTTGGCCGATTATACAGCTAAAATTACCAAATACAACAACCCGGATAAAAGGCTAAATGATTATTACGCCGGACAAACCGTAGGCGAGATTTGGGGATTTGAAACAGCCGGTTATTTTACATCTGCCCAAGATATTGCTAACTCGCCAAAGCAAACTCTTATTAAGGCATCAACAAGCGGGCAGCTTTTACCGGGTGATATTAAATTTAAAGACCTGAATAACGATGGTGTGATTGACTACGGCGACCAAACCGTAAATAAACCCGGCGACAGGCGTGTAATTGGTAACTCCACCCCAAGATATACTTATGGCATAGGGCTGGATGCGGACTGGAACAATTTCTTTTTCTCGGCCTTTTTTCAGGGTGTAGCCAAACAGGATTGGTATCCGGGTTCGGAAGCCAGTGTTTTTTGGGGCCAGTACAACAGGCCATACAACAAGGTGCCTGTATCGCAATTGGGTAAAATATGGTCGGAGAGTAACCCTGATGCATACTTCCCAAGGTATCGTGGTTATGTAGCACAAAACGGATCGGGCGAGTTAACCCAGGCGCAAACCAAATACCTGCAAAACGCAGCCTACCTGCGGATGAAAAACGTACAGGTGGGTTACAATTTACCACTACAGTTGATACAAAAAATTAAGCTTGCTAATCTGCGCGTGTTTGTTTCGGGCGAAAACCTACTCACCTGGTCGCCACTTTACAAAGTCACCAAAGATATTGACCCTGAAAGCATCAATGGATCTGATAGGGTGCTTACGGATGGTAACAGCGGTAACGGTAACAACTACCCCATGTTAAAGAGCGTAACCTTAGGTATAACCGCCACATTTTAATCAACTACCATGACAAACAATTTAAAAAGCTTAAATATGTTTTCTCTAAAATCAACATACATCAATTTAGCGGTAATCATGCTTTTTTTGAGCATGATTACGGTTAGCTGTAAAAAATTAGACCAGGTACCGCAGGATACAGCCACCAATTCTGCAGTGTTTGGGAGCGTAAATGGCTTGCAACTTTATGCCAATTCCTTTTATACCATTCTGCCCGATTCCGGAACTGCCGTACGGGGCGATGCCATGTCTGATTTTGCCGCACGAACATCCGTTCCTGACTTTTTAAGGCCGGGCGCTTTTGGCCCGAGGCAAAGCAGCGGCTGGACCTGGACCGGCTTGCGCAACATTAACTATTTTATTGAAAACTGTAATAACCCTAACATTTCGCTCAGCCAGCGCCAGCACTTTATTGGCCTTGCGCGCTTTTTCAGGGCCTGGTTTTATTTCGATAAGCTGAAACGTTTTGGTGATGTACCCTGGATTGGTAAAACAATGAAGATTGATGACCCCGCGCTATACAACGGCCGGGATAAAAGAACACTGGTGGTCGACTCGATCATTGCCGATCTTGATTATGCCGCCCTTCATATCAATACCACAGATAACACCAGGAGCTTGATTACCAAATTTACCGCTTACGCTTTTAAATCGCGGGTTTGCTTGTTTGAGGGCACCTTCAGAAAGTATCATGACGAGTATGGCCTGCAGTCGTCCGTTAACGGCCTGCTTAACCAGGCTGTGGATGCTGCGCAAGCAGTAATAGCCGGAGGTGGTTTTAGCCTGAACGTAGCCGGCGGAACGGATAAAGCATACAGGCAACTATTCACCAGCCAGGTACCCGTAGCTTCGGAAGTAATCCTGGCCGTAGTAGTAGACCCAGCCCTGGGTATTTATAACGATTCGAACTGGTATTGGACCAGTGCCACATACGGCGATAGGGTGAGCTTGATCCGCACCTTTGTCAATACCTATCTTAATATCGATGGCACTCCTTTTACCGATAAGCCGGGGTACAAAACAATGCCTTTTGCACAAGAGGTAAAAGGCCGCGACATGCGCTTGCAACAAACCATCCGCATGGGTAATTACACCCGTTTAAACGGAGGAACCCAACAGGCGGCCCCGCCGGTTTTTTCATATACCTATACCGGCTACCAGCCCATCAAGTTAACGCAGGATGATGCATCAATGGATGGCGGAACACGCAATACCAACTCGATACCTATTATACGTTACGCCGAAGTGCTGTTAAACTACGCAGAAGCAAAGGCCGAATTAGGTACACTTACCGATGCCGATTGGAACATGACGATAGGCGCTTTACGCAGAAGGGCGGGCATAACCGGCAATACAAGCACCAAGCCTGTAATTGCAGATCAATACCTGCAAACCAACTACTTCCCGGCTATATCCGATCCGTCTTTACTCGAGATCAGGCGTGAGCGTGGTATTGAACTTGCCTTTGAGGGTTTTAGGTTTAATGATATTGTAAGATGGAAAAGAGGCGAACTGATGGATCAAATCTGGAATGGTTTTTATGTACCCGCCCTGAATGTTCCGCTTGATTTAAATGAAGATGGCGTACTCGATGTTTGTTTCTACACCACCCTGCCAACAAACCAGGTTGCTGGCGTCACCTATGTAAGCGTGGCCGAAACCCTTACCGGCGGAGCAGCAAACCCGCAGCGGCTTAGCAGCGCAAACGAGCTAACCTGGCTAACCACCATTACCCGTAAATGGGATGACAAATATTACCTTTACCCTATCCCTGAAACCGATAGGTTACAAAACCCCAAATTGGGTCAAAACCCTGGCTGGTAACAATTACAATTACATATATTATGAAAATCAAACTGCATTTATTTACCGCATTATTTGTTTTAATGGCTCTGCAAGGCATGGCTCAGCATTTAATTGTGGGCACTTTTAATTTAAGATTCGATAACCCTTCGGATACCGGTAATTTATGGGTTAACCGTGCACCGGTTGCTACGGCATTGATCCGCTTTCACCAATTTGATATTTTCGGCACCCAGGAGGGGTTAAAAAATCAGTTGAATGATATCAGCAATGCTTTGCCCGAATACCAGCGGTATGGTTTAGGACGGGATGATGGCAAGGACGGCGGGGAGCACTCGGCCATCTTCTTCAAAAAATATCGTTTCAAGCTTTTAAAAAAGGGAGATTTTTGGCTGTCGGAAACTCCGGATAAGCCCGGTTTAGGCTGGGATGCCACCTGCTGCAACCGGATCTGCTCGTGGGTATGCCTGCTGGATAAAGTGAGTAAAAAGAAATTCTACTTTTTTAACGCGCATTTTGATCACCAGGGAAAAATTGCCCGCCAGGAAAGCGCCAAACTGGTTTTGAAAATGATAAAGCAAATTGCCGGAAACGAAAAAGCGATATTTACCGGCGACCTGAACGGCGACCACGAGAGCAGCTGGTACCAGCTCTTAGCCTCCTCCAATTATTTGGTTGACACCTTTGCACAGGCTAAGCAGCCATACACGTTTAATGCTTCTTTTAATGGGTTTGGGAAAGAGCTTAACGGCAACGGTATCATCGACCATATTTTTACAACAGGTAAAGCAGATGTGAAAAGATGGGGCATTTTAACCGATAGCTATCATGGCAAATATCCTTCGGATCATTTCCCGGTACTGGCTGAAGTAAATTTGTAAAGTATTTAATTATTAAATGCAAAGGGAGCTTTTTAAAGGCTCCCTTTTTTGTTTTAGATATACCGAGAAAAATAGTTACATGCTGCTTGGTTTGGCACAAAAAATGGATAACCTGCTAATTAACATTAACAGTCACTGTTTGTCTTATATCGCGAGATGATGACCCAACCATTAGCTTATATTCACCGGGTTCAACTACCCATTCCTTTTTTTCTATGTTGTAATAGGCTAAATCTTTTACTTTCAAAGCCATTGCTACCTTACTGATTTTTCCGCTTTCAACGTTTACTTTGGTAAAAGCCTTAAGCTGTTTTTCGGGCATCATCACTTTAGCATTTGGCTTATTGACATATAACTGCACAGTTTCTTTCCCGGCTAAGAGCCCGCTATTTTTTAAATCAAGAGAAACTATAATTTTATCGTTCAGGTTATACTTTTTTTTGTCTGTTTTTAAACCGGCATAATTAAAATCAGTATAAGATAATCCGTAGCCAAAGCAGTACAAGGGTTCAATTTTCCTGGTATCAAACCAGCGGTAACCAACCAATATACTTTCCTTGTAGTTAGCGGTTAAGTCGTCGCCGGGATAAGTATTCAGGGCAAAAGCAGGTGAATCATTAAGCGAAGCAGGAAAAGTAAAAGGCAATTTACCTGATGGGTTTACTTTCCCGGTAAGCACATCGACCAGCGCATTACCACCCTCAGATCCATTAAACCACGACCATAGGATGGTTTGGTTGTTCTTTTTGATCTTGTTCAGGTCGTAAGGAGCCCCTCCTATCACCACGATAATGGTCTTGGCATTTGCAGCCGTAACGGCATCAACCAATTGCTGTTCGCCAAAAGGCAAATCAAGGTTTTTACGGTCGCCGCCTTCACTTTCGTACTCGCGGTTTGAGCCTATGAAAAGAATAGCGACATCTGCACTTTTGGCCACGGCAACCGCCTGGCTAATCAACGCGGTATCGGGCTTGTCCGATTGGGCATTCTGTTCGGGCGTATTAGCGGCCAGGTAATTGGCCTGGTAGCCTTGCGCATATTTGATATCGATGTTAGCATTCAGCTTACTCCTTAATCCGGCAAGCGCCGTAATCTCGTACTTCGCCTTTACCCCGGCGCCAAAGCCGCCTTGTGCAAATTTGCGTGTAGCATTGTCGCCAATAACGGCTATGCTTTTAATATTAGCTGTTTTTAGCGGAAGCATATTGGCTTCATTTTTTAAAAGTACGATGGATTCCGAGGCGATATTATACGCCGCCCGGGCATGCGCTGCCGTACCTATTTTTCCGTCTGGATGTTGGGTGCTCATGGAAGTATGATACATCACCCATAATATCCGCTTAACTTTATCATCAATCAATTTCTCATCCACCTGTTTATTTTTTACGGCAGCCAATAAAGGCGCAGCAAAGTACCATTGATTGTATGGTCCGGAGCTCCCCATTTCAATATCAAGGCCGGCTTTTGCCGCGTCAATGGTTGAGTGTACGCCTCCCCAATCAGAAATAACGGCGCCTTTAAAACCCCACTCCTTTTTCAATGTTTTATTTAGCAGGTAATCGTTTTCAGAACACCATTTGCCGTTTACCTTATTATAAGCCGACATGATGGTATAAGCGTTGCCCTGCTGTATGGAAGCCTTAAAGGCCGGGAGATAGATTTCGTGTAAGGCCCGTTCGTCAACTACAGAATTTACGGTGTTGCGGTTAGCCTCCTGGCTGTTTACCGCAAAGTGCTTTACGCAGGCGGCAACATGTTGGCTTTGTATACCTTTTACCGCCTGCACAGCCAGTTGAGCATTTAGCAGCGGGTCTTCGGAGTAATATTCATAGGTGCGGCCATTAAGCGGCACACGGCAGATGTTAAAGGCTGGCGCAAGCATCACTATTTTTTTCCGGGCATTTGCTTCTTCTCCTATCACGATGCCATATAATTTGGCCATAGCCGGATTCCAGGTGGCGGCTATGGCAGATCCATTAGGCATAAAGGTCGCGGAGTCGGTAGTCCAGTTGGCCGACTTCCAATCAAAACGCAACACTTCTTCGCGTACGCCGAGCGGCCCGTCGTCGCAGGTTAATTCGGGTATGTTTAAGCGCTTAACGCCAGCCGATGAAAACAAAGCATTGCCATGCAGCATCGCTATCTTTTCGGCCAGGGTCATTTTTTTTACTATCAGGCCGATCTTCTGATCAATTGCTGCTTCGTTTTTATTTTGGGCACTTGTTTGGTTTGATGCGCATAGCAAGGCCAGGCAGATCATCACGTAATTAACAGATTTTCCTTTGATCATTTTTATAACTCGTTATATAGGAGAGGCTTTTTAAATTTCTCCTAATATAGTTTCAGTTAGCATTGGCCACGGTGATGCAAATGTTACTGATTAGTGTTAAAAATGTTTCCAATTGATCAAAAACAGTCCGAATACGCTATTTTAAAAATGGTATGTTATTTCTCTGCCAGTTGAGCGTCTTTTTGTTTTTGGAGGGAACGGTAGTCGGTTGGAAGGGTGCTAAACTCTTGTTTAAAAGATTTGGCGAAATACTTAGGGTTATTGAAACCCACCTTATAAGCAATTTCAGCGATATTGAGATTGCTGTTTGCGAGCAATTGCGCCGCCTTTTTAAGCCTGCATAACTTAATAAACTCAACCGGGGTACGCTCTGTCATCAGCAATGTTTTCCGGTAAAGCGTTACCCTGCTCATAGCCATATCCGAACTTAACTCTTCAACAGAGTAATCGGGGTTATCAATATTTTTATCAATAAACTTCACAATATCAACCATAAACTTATCGTGATTGATATCAACAGAACTAACCGCAGTATCCAGGTCAATTTGTTTTTGATAGGTTTTTTTTAAAGTAGACTGCTGGCTAAGCTGATTCTTGATTTTTGATAACAGGATCTCAAAATTAAAGGGCTTGGTTAAATAATCGCTCGCACCGGTTTCCAGTCCCTTCAGCTGTTCTTTTTGGCCGGTTATGGCTGTCAGCAGTATCACCGGAATGTGCTTGGTACGGCTGTCGTTCTTTATTTTATGGCACAAATCAATGCCGTTCATACCGGGCATGCTGATATCGCTAACTATTAATGATGGATGTGTTGCCAATACCTTTTGCCACCCATCTATGCCGTCCACAGCTTCTGTTACCCGGTAATGTTCCTTTAAATTATCTTTCAAATAAAATCTAAAATCCTCATTATCCTCTATCAGTAAAACCAAGGGCTTTTTAATATCGCTCTGCTGCTTTTTTTCGGTTTGTTCATTATTGGTAACGGCAGTTTCGTCAATCAAAGCGCCGGCATCACGATTAATAAAAATATTTTTATCTGTATCCTGTAAAACATGGGCCGGGTTAACAGGTAACAAAACAACAAAAGTGCTTCCTTTATTTACCACACTTTTAACACTAATGGTCCCATGATGAAGGTTTACAAACTCTTTGGTTATAGCGAGGCCAATACCGCTGCCCTGGTTAACCATAGAGCCGGGCGTATCGTTTTGAAAAAAGCGATCAAATATCTTGTCAAGCTTGTCTGCCGGAATACCAATCCCATTGTCTGTCACTTCAATTTTTAACATTTTGTCCACCGCGAAAAAATCATCAAACGATAGTTTAACCTCTATTTTTCCGCCCTCATTGGTAAACTTAAAGGCGTTGGATAATAAATTAAATAATATCCTTTCAAACTTATCCTCATCAAAACTGGTGATGATTGATTCTATCTGTGTATTAAAGCAAAGTGTTACCTTTTTGCTTTCCGCGATATCAGAAAATGAATAAGCTGCATCTTCTATAAATTTAACAATGTCTGCCCTTTTACTGTGAAGCCTGAGCTCATTAACCTCCATTTTTCTGAAATCAAGCAGCTGATTTACCAAATTAAGCAAACGCTTGCCGTTGCGGTTAATCATGTGCAGGTGCTTGTTAATTTCCGCATCGGTACTTTGCTTCAAAAGTTTATCTACAGGCGCCAGTATCAGCGACAATGGTGTACGGAACTCGTGGCTAACGTTGGTAAAAAATTTAATCTTCATCAAATCAAGCTCACGCATTTGCTGTACTTCCTGCCGCTCCTGCTGTATCACAAAATCGGCCTTCAGCTTCCTGATACCGCGTTGCCTTATTAAAAGCAGGGTGCCAATACCCATTAATATATAAAGCAAACATGCCCATGCAGTACGCCATATTGGTGGTAAAACCGTTATTTTAAGTGTAAGCGGTTTTTCGGTCCACCTGCCGTCTTCGCCCGCCGCCCTGAGCTGAAATGTATAAGTACCGGGGTCAAGGTTGGTATAGCTTGCTTTTCGTACCCGGTTGTCGGCAATATTCCAGTTCTTGTCAAACCCGGCCAACTTATAGGCATGTTTAATTTTAGCAGGATTAAAAAAATTAACGGCGGCAAACTCAATTGAAAATACATTTTCGTTGTGGCGGAGCGTCAACTCGTGGGTTTCGGTTATCGAATGGTTAAGAATAACATGGCCTTCAATCTTTTCGCCCGAACTGATACTCTTATTGAATAATTGTAAATCAGTAAGCACCAATACAGGTTTTTCTCTTGTTGATTTTACATTATCGGGTTTAAACAGATTGAATCCATTGGCGCCGCCGAAAATCAATTCGCCACTACGGGTGCTTAAAGCAGCATCTTCATTAAATTCCTTTCCCTGGAGCCCATCGGTTTGGTCGTAATTTTTAAACTCAAAATTATAGCCACCTTTATTTTTAGGCGTAATAATCAGGTTTGAAAGCCCGTTGAGGGTACTCATCCACAAATTATGAGCCTTATCCTCAACAATGGTCAGCACGGCATTGTCTGGTAGCCCTTCGGCTTGCTGAAAATTTTTAAACTTACCAATTTTCGGATCAAACATGCTTAACCCTTCGTTAGTAGCCACCCAGATCAGGTTACGGCTATCTATCATCAGGTTTGATACGTTATCATTACTCAGGCTTTCCTTGTCGGCCTCGTTGTGTTTGTAATATACAAACTTGTTTGTTTTGTCAATCAACACAGCCAGGCCTCCGTAAGTGGCAACCCATATATTACCTTTATTATCCTCAACAAGGCCCGAGACATACTGGTGCGGTACTGAATTAGGCCTGCCTGGCAGGTAATGGGAAAAATTACGGTGTTCGCGGTTAAACAGGTTTAAACCGCCGGATAAAGTACCAATCCACAGCCGTTTTTTGGAGTCTTCCAGAATCTCCCAAACACTATTGTCCGACAAACTGTTATCGTCAGATTGGATATGTTTATAGTGTGTAAAGTTCTTTCCGTCAAAACAATCCAAACCACCAAAATAGGTACCTATCCAAAGCTTTTGTTCATGATCAAGGTAAAGGCTTGCTATCACGTTATTACATAAACTATTGGGGTTGGCATCATTATGCAGGTAGGTAGTAAAAGTTCCTGCAGCTCTGTCAAAATAAATTAATCCGCCGCCGTTGCTGCCAATCCAGATGTTTCCTTTTTTATCCTCAACAAACCGGTTAACATCATCGTAGCTTAAACTATTACTTGTAGACGATTGATGCCTGTACAATGGGAACTTGATAATATCGCGATGATAGTAGCTTACGCCTTTTTTAAAAGTTCCCAGCCAAATGATATTGGCGTTATCTTTAAAAAGCGATACAATACAATCCTGGCCCAGGCTCCGGTTATCATCAGGCCTGTTGGTAATGGCCTGTTTTACTGTGAAGGTTTTTTTATCTAACAGGTTTATTCCGCCATGGTCGGTAGCTATCCATATCAGCCCCTTATCGTCCTGAATGACGTTGAATACGATATCTGAACTGATTTTAATACCACCGGTAGCTTTACCAAGGTGCTTGCAAGCTACCTTATCGCAAACAAAAAACACGCCGTTTCCACGGAACGGAGCATAAGCCCATACATCATTTTGCTGGTCGACCGATAAATGATACTCAATGGTTTCGGTGGGATAAGCTTTATTTATTCCAAAAACGCGACTGGTTACCCGATGTGTACGATAGTCTAATTTTTCCAGTATGCCATCGCTGTAAACTACCCAGATATTGCCATTTCCGTCGGCGGCAAAGTCCGTGCCGTTACCCGCATGTACAGACGAGGTGTCTGCGGATGAATGCGTTAAATGTATTGATTGATTTACCGACGGCATATATTCGTATATACCCTTGTTGGCATGTAAAAACCAAAAATTCCCGAAACGATCTTTTGTGAGGGCCGTAATCATCGAATCGGGGATGTTGTAACGCTGCAACGCCGCTTTAATATGATGATCAAAGCCATCGGTTGACGGATCGTAAATATTAAAGCCGTTGCGGGTTTTCACCCATAGCTTCTGGTTAGGTCCGGTTGTTATGCTAATGATATAATCGTCGTTGATGGACGTTTGATTATTTAAATTGTGCTTAAAAACTTTAAACTTGTAACCATCATACCTGTTAAGGCCAGATTTGGTACCGAACCACATAAAGCCCCTTGCATCTTTGTAAATGCAGGTAACCCGGTTATTCGACAGGCCATTATCAATATTAAGGCGAGAAAACTGATACTGATCGCCCTGCGCCAATACCAAATTACAGATGCCCGAACACAATAAAGTTAGTACGGGTACAAGCGTTTTGATATATTTTTTCATTGTTGAAAACAACATAAATTATACAACGGCGGTAACGTGATTATTAAAAAATTAAAGTATTTTCAATTTATGGCGGGGAAAACCAGGTTTATTGAATTTATAACGGTATGTAAATTTAACATTATAAATTTCAATAACAAGTTGAAAACCAATTATTATTGTTTGATGGCCGTATCTAAGTATGGTTGAAATCTACAGTTTTAATTTTTTTATCATGTATTCCGTTACCTTTTTACCCTGATCGGCACCTGCATTTACACTGTTGATATAGTGAATACCGCCGTAGAAACGGCTTATGGATGCCTCGTTGGCTGCCTGTATAAAGGAGTTAAAGTGCCGCTGCATGCCTATGTAGTGCAGGTCGCTGGTATCCTGAAAAGCAAAATTTTCGCCGAACAAATGTGTCAACATTACCGCTGCCGACCGTGTAATAGTACTGTGACCGCTGGGATACTCCGGAAATGGCGGTGTTTGCAACATAGGCAGCCAGGTAGCATCAATTTTATCGTTAATTACGGTAACGGGGCGGATATATGATGACCGGTATTTTTCTTGCCAGCAACTTATAAAAGCATCAAACATAGCAACCGCAGTAAGCGCGTAAGCCTGGGCTGTTTTAACAGCATCGGCATGTGTTTTTTTACAGGCAATGGCTGTAATGCCAATCCAATGCCCGCCGGGCGTTATTTTTTTATTTGCAAACATCATGTGCCCCGAATGTTGCATCACAAACGGATTATCATCCCAATACCGGGCTATGTTTTTTTGCTCGGCAGTAAGGTGTTTACTTTGATCGTACACCCGGAAATTTTGCTGAAAATATTCGCTTTTTTTATCATTACTAAATGGTGGCGGCGGTGGTGGCGCAAATTGCGCGGACGAATCAAGCACCAGGGTTTTCATTGTTCCCCAGCAATATTCCACGCCATCTAAATAATCTGGAGGCGTAGGGTGCCATTTACCGGGCTCGCTACTCCCTAAAAACTTAGGTTTAGCCCGTGTTTGCGGGTAATTGTCGGTGCTGGCCCGCTTTAAAATAACCTTGCCTATTTTTTCGCCAAAGGCAACGGAGCGCGCGTATGTCGAATCATCAAGCTGGCTTTTAAACCGGCTATAAAGACCGTCTTCATAAGAATTTAAAGAATCAACAGAAAAAGTAACTTTCCGGACCACCGTAAAAAATGCCTTGATGGCCGAGAGCGTAAAATTATATTCTTTTCCTTTTATGGGAACAGGTGGCGCATTAAACCCTTTTAAATCAACAATTATTGATTTGTATTGCGGATTCTGAAAACGGATGGCTTCGTATGAAGCCAACGACGCGTAAGCATAGATACGGCTTGCCACCGGTGGTGTAAATACATCATAAATAATAAGGTGTGTAAGTTTATCCTCGTTTTCGTGAATGATGTCGCTATCTGCCGGCATGGAAACTTTGCGACTATCACAAGACATAATTAAACATGCCATTAAAAGCAAAAGAGATTGATGTGAACGGAGCATTTTGATATTTGGTTTAGTTTTTTTGAAGAACCGTTGATTAGTTATTAGCTGTATTACAGATGGCCACTGCGGGTTTATCAAAATCAAGCCTGATTAATTGATACGGAGTTAATTTGTCCACCCCTTCTTTAATTTTGATATTGTTACCCTTTTTGATGTTGTTAAAGTATTGTGTTTTGCCCGTAACGGGCCAGGTAATAGTGAGCGTATCAATCTGAAGCGCTTTACCTATCCCTATATGTTGCAACAACGGGTTAGAGCCAAAGCTGCCACCGGAATTGACTATCCTATAAACGCTTCGCCTTATTCCATTATCAGTAAACGTCAGTTTGAGCCGGGCACCAATGGCCAGTTTATTTGACGTTGTCCCTTCCAGCAAAATATTCACCCAATGGTTATCGTTATTTTGGCCGGGATTGATAAATAAAGCGTTTTGATAAGCATCGCCGGGATAAGCTCCCCCCTGGTTGATAAATATATCTTCGTTGCCGTCATTGTTTAAATCGGCAAAAGCCACTCCGTGGCCCTTTTGCAGGCTGCCTACGCGGGCCGGTATGGTAATGTCTGTAAACTTTTGGCCCGCCTCGTTTTTAAACAGCTTATTGGGTATCAATGATGAAAACAGCGGATTGCCTGTACCAAGGTAAAAATCCAAAAAACCGTCATTATCAATATCGCCAAAGTTTGCACCCATCGCAAAGCTTACGTTATTAAGCTGCACCTGTTGTGATACATCTTTAAAAGTACCGTTGTGTAAATTACGGTACAAAATAAGTTTGCCGTTACTGCCCTGGTACCGGTGTAAAGCTTCGGCCCCGGCAATGCGGGCGATGGGAATATTGTTGCCATAGCCGCAAATCAAAAGGTCTTGAAAACCGTCATTATCATAATCCCAAAACCAGGTGGTAAAGGTTCCGTAATTCCTGGTATCCAATTGCGCCTCGCGGGTAACATCTTTAAACTTTACCGGACCATTTTTCTGGGTGATGTTTTTGAGCAGGATATTATCCCCATTCATAGTAGAGATAAAGATGTCTGTGCGCCCGTCATTATCATAATCACCAGATGTTACTCCCTTTACAAACAGCTTGACAGCCGCCCCCGCGCTTAACGCCGACTCGGTAAATGTTCCGTTTTTGTTATTGATAAATAATTCACAGGCATTTACATCGCTGGCTGTACTTTCATTCCCTATAAACACATCAAGCCACCCGTCGTTATTAAAATCGGCCCAGGTTGCTGTTTGTGTAGGATGAAAGGATAGCAGTCCGCTCTGCTTGGTTACATCTGTAAAGGTTCCGTCGCCGTTGTTTCTCAATAACGAGTTTGGCTCTTTGCCAAACTTGCCTTTCCATGCACCGCGTAACACAAAAATATCTTTGAGCCCATCGTTGTTATAGTCGGTCTGCATGATATTTAAGCCTCCTGTAAACTGGCTTAAGCCTGCCTTTTGTGCTATGTCTGTAAAAGTTCCATTCTTATTATTTACAAAATAATGGAGCGGTTCTTTCAAATTGCTGCTACTCGTGATGATATCATCATAACCGTCATGATTAAAATCGTCAACAATACTGCCGCCTCCCATTTTTCTGATCGCTAAACCCAGATTCATGGCCACGTCTGTAAACGGTTTAACGCTGGTATGCACTATGGTATCGCCTATTTTTAGCAGGTACCGAGGGGGCACCTGCTGCGGATAACCGCCAACGGTCATGTAGGCAATGTTGAGCAACCACAGCGATTCATAATCGTCAGAATTATTTTTCAACAGCTGCTGGTACAAAGCTATCGCCCTCTCCGATCCATTTTTATCGGTATGGATACCCTTGCCCCGGATGGGAAAAATACAGGCTTCGGCAGCGTGGTTGTTGATGCAATTATAACGCTCGCCTAAACGCATGCAAGCAATTGCTAAACCTTTTATAAGTGCTTCGCGTTGCAAATAGTCAGGTATAAAGGTATGATTCAGGCTATCTAAAATAGCTACCGCTTTTTGTTCCTGCCCCAGTTGCAGCAAGGTTGTAGCCTTGTCCATATAAACCTGTAGCAGGACGATACCGGGTGCCGTATGCTCAATTATTGAATCCTGTTGCTGTAACACCGCTGCCGGGGCATACATATTGGCCGCATTATTTTCAAAGCGGTCCTGGTATTGTAACAGTTCAACCATTTCCTGGTTACTATCTGTTTGGTGCCTGCATGCGGCAAACAGCAACGCAACAACAAATAATATAGTGGCTATAATTTCCCTTCTCATAAGCTTATTTCAATTTCGCCTCGTAGCTGGTGCCGTCGTTGCGGAAGATGGTAATTGCAGATACATCTTTTTCTACGTTTATAAACCTGGCCGACTGTGATAAGAATGATGATCCGTAATAAAATTCCTGCTTTAAAGATGTCCCGTTGGCATAATGGATAAGCGCACTCTGGTCTGAAGATCCTGGGGTAAACGTGCGCGATTTGCTTTTCAATTCAAACAATTTCAATACATCGTTATGCTGACTGGCTGCTAACAGATATTTACCACTGTTACCATGCAGCTTAACCAGCGCCTTGCCATTGCCGGGAATATAAATACCGCTTTTAAGTATTGACAATGGTGTAAAGTTACCTTTGCCATCTCCTTTGAGCACCAAGCCATTTAGAGCGTCGTACCGGCCTATAGAAACATCCGTGCCATAATCGTTCCCGTTGATCATCACGTCCAGGTTACCATCATGATCATAGTCATCCACAGCCATGCCGTTAAGCGCCGATACCTGAGCCTCTTTGGGCAAGGGGAACATGGTAAACTTGCCGTTGCCATCGTTACGTAAATAACAGGATTGCTGTGTGTTTGCCTTTAACCGAATTGCACCTTTCAACTGCGCAGGCGTAAGCAAATCTTGTAAAGTTGCCGTGGCGTAAGATTTATAATTAGTAAACTTTTTACGCAGACTGATTAGTTGTTTTACGGCATCGTCCCTTACAAAAGCAGGGTACTCGTTTTTTCTTCCGTCCGTACCAGGTAAATACAGGGAGGGGAAAGCATCTAATCTTCCACGTTTGTCAAAATCGCCGGCTGTAATATAGGCGGGATATTGATCGCTCACCTGGTATAATGTATTCTGCCCTACATTTCCTACAATATAGTCCATGCGGCCTGTGTGCCTGAAATCGCCTGCTATAATACTATTCCACCAGCCAACTTTGTTGCTTAAACCTGTCGAAGCCGTTTCGTTGATATATTTGCCTCTGTTGTTTTTGAGAAAAGTTACCGGCATCCATTCCCCGGCAATGACCAGGTCGGGCCAGCCATCGTTGTTGTAATCGGTAAACAAGGCATCGCATACCAACCCGATATTTTTAAGTGCCGGTGCCACTTCGTTGGTTACATCGGTAAACTTCAGATGGCCTTTGTAGCTATCATTCCTTAAAATGGCGCTTGATACCGGCTTGGGGTAGCCCCAGGGCTCCACGCGCCCTGATATAAACAGGTCCAACTTGCCGTCTTTATTGTAGTCAACAGCCCTTACACATAGCTTGCTGGTAAAATTTGGAGGCAAAGCACCTGCGGCCAGTTTAAAGTTGCCTTTACCATCATTCAGGTATAGCCTATCCAGGTATGCGGAGCTTCCGGCTTCATTTTCAAAACCGCCACTGGCTATATATAAATCAAGTTTACCATCGCCATCCGCATCAAATAACAAAATGCCCTCATCTGTTATATTTCCAGTTTTAGTAGTTGCCGGAGGCAGCAGGTTGCGCTG
Organism: Mucilaginibacter paludis DSM 18603; assembly: GCF_000166195.2. Classification (NCBI taxonomy): domain Bacteria; kingdom Pseudomonadati; phylum Bacteroidota; class Sphingobacteriia; order Sphingobacteriales; family Sphingobacteriaceae; genus Mucilaginibacter; species Mucilaginibacter paludis. The sequence goes on along the minus strand of NZ_CM001403.1, from coordinate 4,392,301 downwards.
CACAAATTTACCGTTGGCCTGTTGCAATAATAGTTGCGCAGGATACCTGGACGAGCCCCCTACTACAATATCATCTAAACCGTTGCCATCTACATCGCCAACGGCAAGCGCGGGTGAATATTCGGACAGCTTATGCGGCAGTAACTTTTGGATGTTAAAATCAACAAAATCATCTTCCTGATGCTTGTAATGAACACCAGCGGCTTTAGTTATCTCCCTAAAAAGGCCCTGTGTATTTTTAACCGGTTTTTCCCACGAATAGATATCATGGGCGTTCAGCACATTGGCTGATAATACCTGATCTGCCTTAACGCCGGTTAATGTTTGTTTTTTGTTGTTTGGCCAACGGATAATCACCGAGTCCAATTGCGTTGTTTTGCCAAGGCCGAAGTGGGCTATATTTTGTATGGACGACAGGTAGCCGCGGTAGGGGCTGTTTTCGTAAACCTGGTGTTTGCCATGATCGTAATAAATATCCGCCCAGGCACCAATTCCATTTTTGTTGTTGGCATCGCCCGCAAACTTAATCTGAAGAAAATGTGACGCATCTTTGTGGAGGCTACGGGCGGTATTTTTATAGATAAGAGCTTCATCATTGATGTTGTTGATGATTAAATCTAAACTGCCATCATTATTCAAATCGGCGTAAGCAGCCCCGTTTGAAAATGTAGGTATATCCAGTCCCCAGTTTGCCGTAACATTGCTAAAAGTGAGGTCGCCATTGTTTTTAAATCCGTAATTATGAAGTTTTACGGCGGGCAGTTGCTCTATGAGCTTTTTTTTGGATGCTGTTGAATAGGGATTATCACGAAAAGTAATAAAATCATGATCGGTTACGTCTTTAGGATAGCCGTTGGTTACAATTAAATCGCGGTAGCTGTTGTTATCAAAATCAGCTATCATAGGTGTCCAGCTCCAGTCTGTTTGTGCTACTCCGCTTAAAAATCCAATTTCGCTAAATGCCGGGCTGCCTATAGAATCATTTTGACCTACCCGCGGGCCCTGATTTATCTGCAACGTATTACGCGCATATTGATACTGATACCCGTAATGCTCAATGAGCTGAAAAGACTGGTAGCTGGTAGGCATCATCATCATTTTTTTCCGATAATTATCTTCCGGAGCCATATCCAGCTCAAATACATCAGCCAAGCCATCATTATTGATATCCTCAATATCCTGCCCCATTGCGTTAAACGAGGTATGTTTGAAATACTCTTTAGAGCGATCTGTAAAGGTGCCGTCGTGATTGTTGATATACAGTATATTGGCCGAGAGGAAATCGTTTGTTACATAAATATCTTTCCAGCCGTCGCGGTTAATATCTACAATACTTGCGGCATGGCCGTAGCCTTCAATCAATATCCCGGCCTGCCTCGATACATCCTTAAAAACCGGATGGCCGAGCCGGGCATCCCAAACATTTTTATATAAACGCCCCGTGCTTGGGCTGCTGCCATCCTTAATAATCGGCCTGAAATTATTAGCATAGAAAGAAGGATTAGGCTCATTCACGGTAAGGTACATATCCAGCCGACCATCATTATCAAAATCAAAAAAGCTGGCCATGGTAGAGTGGGCGTGTAAATCCAAACCATACTCATGAGCCTCTTCTTTAAAATGCGGCATGCCGTCATTGTCAATTCCGGTGTTAATGTATAAAAGGTTAGCCCTGCTTAACGAGTCTTTGAGTAAGGAGTTGCAAACATACAGATCAAGTAAACCGTCATTATTGATATCGATCACCGCAATACCCCGCCCCCAGCGCCCCATACCCCCTACACCAGCTTTTTCGGTAATATCCTCAAACTTAAAATCTCCTTTGTTCAGATACAGTTTATTGGATACCATGTTACCTGTAAAGTAAAGGTCGGGAAGGCCATCATTATTAAAATCGCCTACGCCAACCCCTCCCCCGTTGTAGATGTATGCATTGTCGATGGGATTAATGGAATCGTTTTCGGTAATTACGTTGTTAAAATGAATGCCCGAGTGAAAAGAAGATATTTTTTGGAACAAGAGCGGCTTATCATGGCGGCATGAAGATAGCGTGTAAACAAAAACGCCAAGTAAGATAAGGTAATTTTGTTTCATAAGGTTTAATATTGGCGCTTTACATATCCAAGCGGCTATTGTAGCAAAAGGCAGGTAACAAATTACTTGATGTAATTTATTACCTGCACGTTAAGGTACTGAAATGCAGCACAGAATTTACTTGCTGATATTATAACTTAGGATTATTATCAATTTCGGATTGCGGAATCGGTAAAAACTCAAGCGATGCGTTGTAATAAGGCAGCGGTTCGGTAGCGAAATAACCTTTGCGCCTCCAGCGTAAAATATCTACGTTACGTACCTCTTCGCAAGCCATTTCAGCGGTTTTTTCATGTATAATGGCCTTAACAACATCTGCTTTAGTTGTAACCGGAAACTGCGCGGTAGGATAAGCCGGCATAGCTACGCTTGGCCTTGCCCTTACCTGGTTTAAATAACCAACAGCGGGGCCGGTATTACCCAATTCATTTTCACACTCAGCCAGCATTAACAGTACTTCAGCATAGCGAAGTATCCGCTGGTTATTGCTGCCGGGATGGAAACTGGCAGTAGCCCTATCTTCTTTATAAATCAATTGAAATTTACGCCACCCTGTTTTTATTTTAACCCCATGTACAGTAGATGAATTGCCGTTTTGATCGGCATCAACCAATGTTGATGTGTTATTATTGAAAGTATCACCTGTTTGGTAAATTGTAAATGAATACCGGGGATCGGTTTTGGCTGCGCCGGTTACGGTACTTTCAAACTCGTTCAATACCCTGTCAGAAGGAATAAGGTTACGCCAGCCTATCGGGTTATACTCCTGGTTCCGTATGGTGGTTTGCTCAGCTGCGGCACCATCACCTGTACCGCTACCCCAGTTAAAGTTATTGTCGCCTTTATCGGCATAAATCATTTCGAAAATGGATTCATTGTTAAACTCGGTTTCCTCTTCAAAATTGTCAAGATACCGGGATGTAAGCGAATAACCGTCGACACCGGAGGTAGGTATTTTCAGCAAAGCGGCCTTAGCACCTGCATAATCTCCGGTTTGCATTAATACGCGCGCCAGCATGGCGTTTGCTGCCGATGCTGTTGCACGCCCGAGGTCTGTCGTGGATTTACCGGGTAATGCTGCAGCTGCGGCAGTAAGATCACTTACAGCCTGTGCGAAAACAGCGGCGACCGCCGATTTTGAACGATAGTCGTCCGGCGATTTCACCTGGGTAGTATAGATAGGAACACTACCCCACTGGCTTGCTAACTCATAATAGGCCCAACCCCTTAAGAAAAGAGCTTCGCCAACCCGGTTTTTAACAAGGGCGCTATTATCGGTAACGTTGGCTGCGTTATCGGTAACGGTACAGGCCCTGTGGATAACTACGTATAATGAATTCCATACAGCATTCATTACCGGGTTGGCCGGATCAACTACACCGATCAATATCTGATTTCGGGGTGCCTCTAACTGGCTGCCGCCGGTGGCTACGTCATCACTACGCAAGTCGTGTAAAAAAAACCATTCGCGCGCTACCAGGTTTGAAGCATGCCAGGCCGAGTACACCGCGTTGGTGGCCTCGGTTAACTGCGATGAGGTGTTAAAATAGCTGGAACTTGCTACCGAGTTAAGGTTAGTTTTATCTAAAGCGCTTTTGTTACAGGATATTGTTATTAAGGAGGCAAATGCAAATGTTGCTATGCCCGCAAAAACTATCTTTTTTTTCATGTTGCTCTGTTTAATATTTTACTTTTAAAAACCTGCCTGGATACCAAACTGGAATGACCTGGCAGTGGGGTATTGGCCAAAGTCGACACCATTTGTTAGTGTCCCGTTTTTAGATCCGATTTCCGGGTCTAAACCTTTATAGCCAGTTATGGTAAACAGGTTTTGTGATGATACGTATAAACGCAATGATTTAACGCCAACCTTTTGGATATTACTGATTACAGACGGAGATAATTTGTAACCAAGCATTACGTTTTTCAAACGTAAATACGATCCGTCTTCAATCCAACGTGAAGACAAACGGCCGTTACGGTTAGGGTCTGAATTGATGGCACGCGGCATATCTGTGCTGGTGTTAGATGGTGTCCAGGCGTTTAATACAGCTGTACCGGCGTTAAATAACCTCGGCATTCCTTCTAATATAATGCGTTCCGCGTTCAAAACTTTGTTTCCTTGTACCCCCTGGAAGAAGATTGCGACATCAAAATTTTTGTATGACGCGCTATAGTTTAAAGAATAGGTGAAGTTTGGCAGAAAACTACCCAGGTTGGTACGGTCATAGTTGTCAATAACTCCATCCGGTACGCCATTGGGGCCGCTGATATCTTTAAATTTAATATCGCCCGGAGCTGCGCCCACCTGTTTGGGGCTACTGGCCACCTGAGCTGCGTTTTGGAAAATACCATCAGTTACCCAGCCGTAAAAGTACTGGACGGATTGACCAGCAACGGTATTGGTAAAGGCGTCGCCACCACCAAAGTCGGGGTCGTTGCCCGAGGGGATTGAGGCGTTAGGCGTATTTAAAGATACTATTTTGTTACTAACAGCACTGATTAATCCCGTTACATCGTATTTAAAGTCGCCCTTGGTTTTATGATAACCTAATTGAAATTCAAAACCCGTATTGCGCATAGCGCCTATGTTTATTAATGCCCCGGTTCCTAAAAAGCCGAAACTTGTAGGTGTTGGCACATTTAAAATCAGGTTATCTGTTTGCCTACGGTAATACTCAGCAACGATGGTGAATTTATTTTCAAGTATACCTAAATCTAAGCCGATATTGGCCTGTTTGGTTCTTTCCCAGTTCAAATCAGGATTGGTTAACCCATTGGTGTACGAGCTGTTCGCGTTTCCTGATGCACTTGCGTTTCCGACAGGATAATAGGCCTGGTTAATTTGCACCAGCGATACAGAGGGATAATTACCTACCGAACTCGGATTAATCCCGGTAACGCCATACCCTCCTCTCAACTTGAATTCAGAAATATAACGGTTATCCTTTAAAAAATTCTCTTTATTAATATTCCACCCAACTGACACAGCAGGAAAGTTTGCAGATTTATGGGAAGGTGCCCATACCGACAAACCATCCCGGCGAATTGAGGCGTTAACGAGGTATTTCCCCTGGTAATCATAGGTAAGCCGGCCAACCAATGATTGTAAAAAATTGTCCTCATTGGTATTATTGGCAGCAATGTTACCCGCGCCGTTTAATGTTTGTACCTGGTTGGTATTTTGAGTGCCCGATTCAAGTTGATTGATGTAATGTAATGTTTGTTGCTCATAAACCGCCAGGGCTGTAATATGATGATTACCAAAGGTGTTGTCAAAAGTTAACTGTTGGGTTCCCAGCCTGGTGAAATAGTTTTGACGCTGGTAAGCTACAGAGGCCGATGAAGCATTTAATGTACCTCCATCATTGTAAATAGGTGTATAATTACTGGTGTAATTGCTGAGGTAGTTTGCGCCAAAAGTCGACCTGAACCTAAGCCAGGACACTATGTTAACATCAACATAAGCCGTACCGAATATATTGGTTGAATTGATCTGGTTATTACCTATCAAAGCGGCCTCTACCGGGTTGGTTGGATCTGAACCATCAAAACTACTGATAGGCCCCTGGAACCCTCCGGCCGTGGTTGGATCATGCAGAGGGATGTAAGGCAACATACGCACCACATTTGTAATTGGGGTACGGTTGCCCTGAGTGGCATCATAATGCTGCGTTGACCCGGCGATGTAAAGATTCTGGCCGAAGGTGAAATATTTACTAACTATATGGTCTGAATTAATGCGGTAGTTTAAACGTTCGAAGGTTTGCGCCTGGGCTATACCATTCTGTTTGTAATAACCTATGGCCGAATAAAATCTCGAAACATCATTGCCGCCACTTAACGAAAAACTATTGGTTGTTATTAACGCGTTTCTTACAAAATATTCGTGTTGCCAGTCGGTATTAGTTTGCGCGTAGGTTTGCGCCGCACCGGCATAAATCGGCGCGTTAAAATTAGCAGGCTGCAAACGTGGCGGCAGGTTAGTGCCATCAAGCGCGGTGGCGTATTGAACGTACTGGTTGGTGTTTAATAAGTTATAGTATTTTGCCGGGCTTTGAACACCTGCCGAGGCATCGAAATTGATACTTATCTTCCCATTCCTTGTCCCTTTTTTTGTAGAGATCAGTATCACGCCGTTTGTTGCCCTCGATCCGTAAATGGCCGCGGCACTCGCGTCTTTTAATACCTGTACGTTATCGACGTCTTTTGAATCGAAACCATTTAAACCTCCCGCCAACGGAAAGCCATCAACAACATATAGAGGATCACTGCCAAAACTGATTGAACTGATACCCCTGATAGACACCACCGGCGATGAACCCGGGCCACCGTTGCTGGTTACATTTAAACCTGCCACGCGGCCCTGCAATGCGCCGTCAATACTGGCTACCGGCAATGCAGTTAACGTAGCAGCGTTTACAGAGGATATTGCACCAGTGATGCTTGCACGCCTTTGTGTGCCGTAACCCACAACTACTACTTCGTTTAAGCTTTTGGAAGAAGGTTTAAGTTGCACTTTTAGTAACCTAAGACCGCGAAGAGGAACCTCCTGTACATCGTAACCGATAAAACTGAACACCAGAATACTGTTTGGATCGGTTACAGTTAATTTAAATTTGCCATTTCCGTCAGTGGTTTTAGCAACCGCGGTTCCTTTTACCTTAATAGTTACTCCAGGTAAAAGTATCCCGGCTTCGTCGGTAACGGAACCTGTCACAGTTATCTCCTGAATTTTAGTAACAATTGCCAACCGCGGCTCACCAACATTGCTGGCAATGATTGCATGCTGCCCGCCATCGGCAAATGCATGGCCTGCCATGCATAATACCGGAATTATTGGCAGCCGGTAAATTTTGATTGTTTTAAGTAAATGATACATCATAGAATGGTTTCTTGATTTTAGGTTGAGGGATGATTTATTGGTTAATTGCTATTTATTGTACTTGGTATTTACAGATGAGGTATCAACAGATCCATCTCGATGAGTAAGCTATTATTTCAATACCGCACACATCAATACAATCGGTTGCCTAACTGATATTAACTTTTATTATAATTGGTTTATTAGGGGAAGTATAATATTTACATCAGCTAATTTAGCCTGATAATAAATGGCCAAAGTATCACTGATGTTACAATTTAGTAGTTTAGATGTTGCTATTCCGCCACCAAACACCAACAATCGACTGTATACCATTTTTATGCGAAACATTAAAGCCCCTGTTGGGTATAATTTTATACTGTGATAATTGAGTATGACAGCTTACTCAATACAATACTCCAAGCACCCCTGACCGTGACGCAAAATTGAACAGTATTGACAATAAATTTCAATCGATAGCATTGACTTATGATGCTGATGATATTGTAATGAATTTGCCAAAATGCTTTTGGCCAGTGGATAGCCTTGTTAATATCAGGCAATAACCAAGAGATCAGATTTTAATGGCCGTGCACCCTATCGTTTTGAAATCCTTAGTGGACTGCAAAATATCATCTGCAAAAAGAGTTTCATGCAGACCCACGCAAAACAGGTCTTTTATTTTTTATGGCAATGGATACCGAAATCAAAAGGCAGGGACAGCATCAACCACCGTTTGCAAACATCCCGACAGAAAATTAACAAGGCTGGCCTGCTAACCACAGGGTTTACAGCTACACGAATAGTGGTATAAATAGTGCGTGGTATGCGGCGGAGGGGAATTGATGCGTCATTTGGCAGCAATGAGTTGGCGCGGAGTGGATGGCACCAAAAGCTATAAAGCATAAAACGAGATAAGCCGCCATAATCAGCAGCTTATCTCGTTTTACAGTATAGTAATTCAGAAATTTATTTTACCACTCCAGGAGTAGTGTAAGGAATGTTTTGTGGATCGTAAGATGCCCAACCTGTAGACCAATCAGTAGTTCCGAAAGCGCCTCTGTAAGCCACTTTTTCAAAAAATGAATCGGTGTATTTTGCGTTGGTAAACACAGCGCCGGTTAAAGCAACTGCACCCGATTTCAAAGTAAAGTTCGGCGTTCCGTAATTAGCATTTGTTGACGCTTTGAAGTCAGTTCCGTATTTTAACGGATCAGCTAACAAGTCAACAACTGATTTTGTAGCATCAAATGTATTTGTTGCACGCATTGCAGTTTCAAACGCAGCCTTGTTTTGACCTTTTACTTCGTTGCCTTTAGCATTACAGTTATAAATGATGTTATCTGTAAATACGATGCTTCCGCTTGTGTAATTAGTTGTAGTTGCACCAGCTGTAACAACTGTACCCTCATCAATATAAATACCTTCAAAATAATTGGTAAATAATGAGTTGGCAATGCTGATAGAAGAGTTACGACGGATTTGCGCCGCATGTTGAAAGTTAGCATTCAGGTTAGACAAGCTACCACCGGAAGCGGTAACTGCTAATATCGGGCCAACAATGGTCATGTTAGAAAAAACCGCTTTAGTTTGTGGTAAGTTATTTGAACCCGAACCATCGTTATCTGATTCAAAGCCGTTTGAACCCGAAAAATCGGCAACTACCTGTGCACGTTGGGCTAAACCAAACTGAACTTTACCTGAGTAACCAAAATCGGTATCAAAATCATCATCAGTAGTACCAATGGCCAATAAGTGCTTCGCGTTAACAGTACCGCCAAACCACTCGAAAGCGTCATCGCCAGAACGGTAAACCTCAATATAATCTAAAGTAGTACCAGAGCCAACACCGCCCATGGTTAAACCGTTGATCTCGTTATCTGGTGAAAAAGGGATACCTGCGTACTCAATGCGTACATAAGAAAGTGTACCTGAATTATCGGCAGCATCGGTACCACCGTATTGGATGTACTTAGCCACATCGCCGCCATTGGTTGGTACTAAACCACCCTCAATATTAGGTGTAGCAGTTGGATTTACAGGTGCTTTACCCAAAAGGATAACTCCACCCCAGTCACCGGCCGAACGGCCACCCGCTGCAACGTTAGATGTAAAAACAATAGGGTTAGTTGCGGTACCAACAGCCATAATTTTTGCGCCCCTGGTAACAACCAAGGTACCTTTTGTAGGTTTGTCACCTTTAACAATTGTACCTGCGTTAATGGTTAATGTAGCGCCATTAGTTACATAAACAAAGCCTTTTAATAAATAAATTTTGTCTGAAGTCCAGGTAACGCTGGCAGAAATATCGCCGGTAACCTCAACTACATTGGCGTTGTTTACAACAGGTGTTTCATCGTTGCTATTTTTTGTACACGCGGAAAAGAAAAGTGCCGCAATGAACATTACAATTAGTGAATGCTTTTTCATATTAATTTTCGTTTTTTTTTAAATTGATTTTGACCTTTTTATTACTTGATTTCGATATATGAATGGTTAAAAGGTATAGGAGTAGGATAAGGTAAATGTTGAGCCGGTTTTATAGCGGTTAAGAATGGATCCCTGGGCCAGGCTATAGGTAGCTACGCTCTCTTTATAATAAAATAAAGTATTTTGGTTAAGCAGGTCGCTGGCGTTGAGCTTAAACTCGCCTTTGTTTTTGAATACCTTATATGCTAACTGTACATCGAGCACATCTCGCGGGTTTTCATAAACGGAAGGGTATTGGATGCCTGCCGCAAAAATTCGCTTACCAACACGATTATATAAAACATTGGCACTTAATTTATTATTGAAAGCGGTTTGCAATAGCCCCATATTGATCACGTAAGGTGCCTGGCCAACCATAGGGCGGGAGCCGTTAGGAAGCTTGCTTTTATTATCGTCGATAACTTTTGAACTAATTAAAGCCAGATTGGTATAAAATGTTGTATTTTTTAGTGAAGGTGATATAAAATCGAGCGTTTTGCGCAATTCAAACTCCACCCCCAGATTGTTGGCCCGTTGCACGTTAAAATAACTGATAATTGGCGTAGATACCTGGTCGTCAATAGTTTGCTCAATTGCGTTGTTAAAGTTTTTATAAAAACCAGATATAGATATGATCTGCCCTGCGGATGGGTAAAGTTCGTACCTGATATCAAAATTTTGGATCTGGGTGCTTTTTAAAGTTTTTGAGCCTATTACAGTAGCTAATAATTCAAAGTCAAAATATCCGGTTTCTGATAACTCCCGCAGCTCAGGCCTTGCAACCGTGCGTGAGTATGACAGCCTGAAATTAGATTTTGGGGTAATATTATAAGTAAAGTTAGCTGATGGCAAAAAATTCAGGTCGTTAAGTCTTGTTTCGGTTGTGGTAGCATCTCTATCATTCAAATGCAGGTCAAATTTCTCCACACGTAATCCCCAAACCAATCTCGTTTTATCGCCAAACTTATTATCAAGCATGGCATAACCTGCGTTGGTGAGTGTATTTGCCGTATAAGCATCTTTTAAAGATGTGATCTCAGTTAGCTTATAGTAGCCTTTGTCTATTACGCTTTTACTGAATATTTGATTAAGTGGCAGGTCGCTGGTAGCTAAAGCTTCAGGATCACTGCTGTTGATATAAGGGCCGATAAATCTCGGCGTAAACGATCTATCGCGATATTGTGATGCTGCGCCTAATTTAAAAGTGGCTTTTTGTTTAAAAAAGTTAACCGGTAAACTGTAGTCTGCCTGGCCAGATATGATATTTTCATTCAGATCAGCAAAGTAACGCGCGTTTTGCTTACCTACAGAACCATTATCCGCCGAGTAAACATTACCTTTTAATGCATAGTTGGTTTTGCGTTGATCGGGCTGATTATTAGTGAAATTACTAAAACTTCCTACCCAGGTCAGTTTTGAATTTCCGGCTAAACCATGATCACCTTGCAGGGTACCTTTATATAACCCTTTTTCAACAAGGTCGAACGCAGTGAAGTGGTTATCCGGAAACGAAGTACTTTCATTGTACCCGGTGCGGTATAAATACAAATCGTCAAAAGTACGGTTGTATATATTTTTAAAGGTTATACGATTTTTGCCATAACTATAAGCGAAATTGGCCAAAGCACCTACACTGGTAGAAAACTTGTATTTAGTATCGTTGTACTGATAAACATTGTAATCGATTGTTCCATTCTGGATGGTTTGCAGCGAATTACGATAAGTTAGCGCAAAAATGGCACCGAAACGGTTTCCATTTTTACCTATATCCTTAACCAAGCCCGCTGATAACTGGTAATTTTGGTTAGGAGCGGCAGTTAAATGGTAAACATTAAAATTAGAATTAAGTGATTTTAAAGGTGCGATGCTCTGTTGATTACTTAAGCCGTTAGTGCTTGTTAAAGTAGCCGTTGATGGAAAGTTGGAAGGCAGCTTTCTGGAACCATTATCAAAGCCAAAATAATCAGAAAGATTTCGGTATCCGCTTTGAAAATCTTTAAAGGTAGTGTTGGTATTATAACCCAGGCCAGCGTTTATAGAAATGAAATTCTCATCGGGAATATCTTTGGTAACAATTTGTACCGCGCCGCCTGCAAAATCTCCGGGAAGGTTTGGTGTAGCGGTTTTATTGATAATAATATTATCGATCAGGTTAGCCGGAACGATATCAAATGAAAATGCTTTGCGATTGGGCTCGGTGCTGGGCAGTGATGTGCCATCCAGCATCGCGTTATTATAACGGTCGCTCAAACCACGCACTACAACAAACTTATTATCTTGAATGGTGGCGCCGCTAACCCTGCGTAACACTTCAGACGCACTTTTATCCGGTGAACGCTTAATGGTTTCAGCGGTTATACCATCGGTTACAGCTGCGTTATTTTTTTGGGCAGCATATAATGAGTTCACAGACTCCTGTTTAAAGGTTGCCCTGATGGTTACCTCATTTAAGGTTTGCGATTTTGATTCGGCTAATACAACATTCAAATTAGTTACTTTGCCTGCAGCAACTTTTACATCTGATATCAGCTTGTTTTGGTATCCAACATATTTAACCATTAAGGTGTAGGTGCCAGCTGGTAATGTTAAAATATATTCGCCATCAACATTAGCCGAGGCACCTTTGCTATTTAACTGTACTAAAACAGTGGCGCCTATTAAGCTTTCTCCCGATTTTTGATCGGTTATTTTCCCGGTAATTTTACCTGTATTTTGAGCGTAGCCTGCGTTATATATAAACACAGTAATTAGGAGAGCTACAATAATTAAGTATAGTTTTTTCACGCTTCTTTTGTTGGTGCAAAGTTACCCTGCCCTAAAGTTCGAAACGATTTTCGCGGGTTATGATACCAATATATGTTCCTTAAACCAGCATTACCAATAGTTGACTGATTGAACTATTGGTAATATTTATGCGTATTAATCAAAGCCCTGGTTCTTTATATGGTTAAAGTTTTCGCTTACCAGTTTCAATGCCCTAACACAATTATGCCGCTCCTGCCAGGTGAGGTGCTCGCCCATTGCTTCTGTAAATTTCTCCATCTGGTTGGTAAAACTATCGGCAATTTCTGTAGCCCGGGCTGTTAGGTTGATCTGGTTGCTGCGCCTGTCTTTATGGCTAACTCTTTTTAAGATGTAACCCTTTTGCACCAGTGCATCAATAATTTTAACCAGGTATGATTTTTCTATCTGCAGGCCTTCGCAAATTTGTTTTTGAGTGCAACTGCCGCCAATCCGGTTGATAAAAACAATGATCTGCAAGTGTTGATATACATCGATATCCTGAAATGATTTTAATAAAAACTGATGATAAGCTTTATGAACAAGCATAACCTGCAAGCTCAGATCTTCTCCAAAATTCATAATAACAATAAGTTACCGGCCCATCAATATCAATGGCAGCCGATGATGAATAAATTGACAACTAAGAGTGTTGATGGCTAAAGCCAGGAGAAGGAAAAAATCAGACGAGGATTGCCCGATGTAAAATGTATTTAAGATATACAGGTAATGGTTCGCTTTCTTTAATTGCGTACCCTATTTGCGAGCGAACACTTTTTACGCTTAGTACTAAAAACGAAAAAATAAACGCCAGTTGAACAACTGGCAATATCCGTACTTTGGTTGGAAGTGGTGGGCGCGAAAGTTGTTTGTTTTTTATAATGTCCCAGTGGTGCTTGAAAGTTTCATGATCGATATGTGACTGATGACAGGCATGTCCATTTTGAACTGAAAAATGATGTGTACGCCGTGGCGGTGAAAATGCATGCGGCCCGATAACCGGTGAGGATATAAGCAACATTACAGCTAAACCATATAAAAATTGCAGAACTCTATGCCCCATTTTCCAATTGATCACAAGTCAAATTTAATGGAATTTTAATGCGAAATATGCGTTGATTTATTTAGTTATAATTATTTAACCTATAATTAACACCAAAACCCTCTCTCACTTCGTAATGAAGCTGTACCTTGTATCATAACTCTCGTCCCCGGCATCTTTCCACGGATCTTTATTCTGTTCATATTTTAAGTTGCCTTAGCCAATATTCCTGTTAATCCCCTATTACTGTTACCGGATACCCTAATCCTTCAATAAAATGGCTGAGCAATCCCTTGTAAGTTTCAATCTGCCGAAAACGCAGTATGATGGGTAAATCAAACATCTCCCCAGGCTTTACCGCATTCATATCCCGGGCAATAATAACCTTATCGAAAATTTGTTCAGCTTTTTGTAACACATCATGGTGCTCTTGCTGAAAAGGATCAAAACTACCGGGATATACAGCAATGCGCGGCTGCCTGACACGTACATAATCCATCAGGTGAACAAGGGCCGGGTTATCTACCTGTTGGCTTAATTGCTGCAACACCTTTAAGCGGCCAGCCTGGTAAGCCAGAAAATCGGCGAACTGAAATTCTTTAAATATCTGGTGTTCGTATTCAAGCAAACGGTCGAGTGGTTGCCTCAATATATTCAGATCCATTTCGCTAAAAACCGCCGAAAGCGCCGTAGTCGGCTGATGTGTTTTGGTCTCGTTTATTATGCTTGTAATCTCCGCTCTTAATCCAGTACTTCCGTTAAAATGGCAATTGAATAAAGCGGCAGAATCCTCTTCGTTGGTTGCTGATTTAGGATCATAAATTGCATCGTGGTATACAACCGCCCACAATAAAGCATCCTCGTGCTGCAGGTTGCGCTTCACAATCTGCTGTAACAAATCATTTAAGTGATCTGTAGTGTGGTAAAAGCGGTGGGGTTCGTTATATCGCTCATATACCTCGCCGGGGATATTTAACCTGCTCAATATTTCCTTAAAACTTATATTCATCATTGACCTTGTTTTTATTGGTTAGCCATTATATGGAACGTGAAACAGATTGATCTTAAATTCTCATATCAAGTTCCATTCGTCTCTTAGTTAAGCAGGTAGTACGCGCCCTTCGTATTGGGATTTATGTTTTACGGATGATGCTTAAAAATACAGGTGTAATACCTAAATAGGAGGCAATGTGCTTCTGCGCTATTCTTTGTTCTAATTTGGGATATTGTTTCTCAAATAGCTCATACCGTTCTTTGGCCGTTTTTGAAAGGTTCAATGTAGTACGCCGCTGGTAAAGGTAGAATCCATTCTGCACCAGGATCCGGAAAAAGCGTTCCAACTTAGGTACCTCCGTATAAAGTTTCTCCAACACATGGTAACTTAAATAAAACACTTCGGTATCCTCCAGGGCCCCTATGGTATAAAAGGCTGGGGTTTGTTCTGAAAAACTGGCAATATCTACAGCCCACCAGTTTTCCGGGCAGAACAGAACATTGTGCTCTTCGCCCTCTTTGTCAGTATTAAAAACACGCAGGCATCCTTTGTTTACAAAATAAACGTTCCGGCATATCGCCCCTGCATGTAGCAATATCGAATTCTTTTTCACTGCTTTATGCTGCAATTCAGCTTTGATAAGCTCCGTTTCCGCCGTATCAAGGTTGATGTGCATTGCAAAATTGGTCAGAATGAGCTCGTACATTTTATGTTTTTGGTAAAGATAAAAATGTACAAGCTCATTTATCGGGCGCCGGCTCCAATTTATCTCAAGCCGGTATTAAACTTGTGCCGCCTATTTTAAGGGGCCAAAGAAGCTCACCAGTCGGGTAATCTTGTTTTCGTCGTTAAACTCAAAGTAATCAAAGCCTTCTTTGGTTTCTTCAGGCAAAACAACGTTCCAGGTGTAGCGGCCAACGTTGTGGTGGTAATCGGGCAGGGCCAGCACATTGAATGTGCGGACCGGAATTTTTCGTAAGGAACCCTGGGCAAGTTCGGCAATCCCATCCACACCTTTTACCAGCGCAAAATTGGGGTCGGTGTAAGTGGCATCAATAGCCCAGCACTTGGCAAATTCAGCCCTAAATTCGTCCAAGCCCTTCCCGTTCCAGGCGGCTACATACTGCTTAATCATTTCTTCAACTGATATTATCATTTTGATTGAGTTTAATTAATACAAAGGACGACCCCACAAGCCAGAATAAAATTAAAGTAGTTTAATAAATCGATCATTCTCTTTAACCTGGCTATACCTTTTTTGGCTGCAGGTTTTTTTTATTATTTTTGTATCGATACTCAAAGACACCGCTCTATGTGAAAAATAATTTCTTTCAGAAAAAATAAGCAAATGCCTTTATAACAGGTTTTTGCAATTATTCACTATTTAAAGAAAGAAATTAATGCTTATCCTTCAAGATATTACCTACGTACATCCCAACAGAGATTTATTGTTTGAGCATATCAATCTCGCCATCAATAAACAAGATAAAGTTGCTTTGATTGGCAATAACGGGGCCGGAAAATCCACCCTCCTGAAAATTTTATCCGGGAATTTAATTGCTGCAAACGGATTAATTAAAGCCGGTTCCAGCCCTTACTATGTGCCTCAGCTTTTTGGCCAGTACAATACTTATACTATTGCGCAAGCTCTTGGCATTGAGCATAAGCTAAGGGCCCTGTATGAAATTTTAGACGGCCATGTAAGCGATGATAACATCGCCTTAATTAACGACGACTGGGCAATTGAAGAACGCTGCCGGGAAGCATTTGCCAACTGGGAGCTTGATCTACCAGACCTATCAAAAAAAATGGAGACCCTTAGCGGCGGACAAAAAACAAAGGTTTTTTTGGCAGGAATCAGCATACACCAGCCCCAAATAGTTTTGCTGGACGAGCCGAGTAATCACCTGGATCAAGTTAGCCGGGATATTCTTTACCGCTATATCAAATCAGCCACTCATACTTTGGTAGTGGTTAGCCATGACAGAACCTTATTAAACCTGCTCGATACTGTTTTTGAACTGAGTAAAAGCGGCATCACCGTTTATGGCGGCAACTATGATTTTTACAAAGAACAAAAAGCCATTGAAAGCGATGCCTTAAGCCAGGATCTGAGAAACAAAGAAAAAGCCCTGCGCAAAGCCAAAGAAACGGCAAGGGAAACATTGGAACGGCAGCAAAAACTGGATGCCCGCGGAAAAAAGAAGCAGGAAAAGGCCGGCGTCCCCACCATCGTAATGAATACCTTGAGAAACAAGGCAGAAAAAAGTACGTCGCGTATAACAAACGCTCATGCCGAAAAAGTGGGCACTATTGCACGGGATCTGGGTGAGCTACGGACGGCCTTGCCTGATATGGGTAAAATGAAGATGGATCTCAATAATTCGACACTTCATAAAGGCAAAGTGCTGGTTACCGCCCGGGAAGTTAATTTTAGCTATCACGACCGGCTGCTTTGGAGCCAGAGCCTGAATTTACAGATTACCAGCGGCGAGCGTATTGCAATTAAGGGACCAAACGGCTGCGGTAAAACAACCTTAATCAAAATGCTGTTGGGGAAACTCACCCCAGGCCACGGAAGCATAGAGCGGGCCACCGCTAAAGCGATTTATATCGACCAGGATTACTCCATAATTGATAACCAGCTCACCGTTTATCAACAAGCCCAACAGTTTAACAATAATGCCCTGCAAGAACATGACATCAAAATCCGCCTAAACCGCTTTTTATTTTCCAAATCGCAGTGGGACAAGCCCTGTAGTGCTTTGAGCGGCGGAGAAAAAATGCGTTTGATACTTTGCTGCCTAACCATCAGCAACCAGGCACCCGACATGATGGTGTTAGATGAGCCTACCAACAACCTGGATATTCAAAACATCGAAATCCTAACTTCAGCCATCAATCAATACCAGGGTACACTCCTGGTTGTTTGCCACGACGAGTATTTTTTAAATCAGATTAATGTGCAGAGGGAGATTGTGTTTTGATGAGATGGCACTAATGTAGTATCTAAAAAAGTGGGAGAAATTGATTACTCCCACTTTTTAAATCTAAGATAAACAGTAACATTTATAGACTGGAGGCATTTTCCAAGCCCTACCGTTCAATCACCATCCGCGCCCCATTGCTATGAGCGCCAAACTCTGGTGCGTACATACTTTGCAGGGTAGTGATACCAGTGGCATAATTACCGGGCTGAACAGCACGGAGGCTGTATTCAAAAACGTAGTTACCTTTTTTAAGATGATCGAAAAAAAAGTTGATCGCTGCATCTTTTACTTCCTGGTAATAGTATAAACCGTCCTGGTATTTAAAGCTGGATAACGCATCGGCGGGCTCCGTACCCGACGGGCGCATATCTTTTAAATGGATATAATCAAAATCCCTGTCGGCCGCCATATAGATCACCACCTTGATAAGGTCGCCGGTTTTAGGGTGATGTTGCGCATCAACTGCAGTCAGCAAATCTCCGGCATCGGTATGTTTCAATATAAAATATTCGCGTTTTAGTTGCACGCTGGTATTCGACGATGTTATTTTATCCGGTTTTTCAGTATACTGCCAATACATAGCTCCCCAATTGATGGTTTTACTATGATTTGCTATCGTTATTTTACCCAACGAGGGCTTAATTTGCCCATCAACCCAACTGGTTTTAATATAGCCCGAACCTGCCTGCTCTGTTATATCCGGTTTTAACAGCGATAGAGGCCGACCATCAATAGTTATAGTTGCAGCCGGGGTACTTACCGGCAAAACCTCGGTTTTTGATAATAAGGCGTAACAAGCGGCAGTTGTTGCCTTAGTGGTACCCCAATTATTGGTTTGTTTATTACGAAGCAGCCAGATCTTCATCTCTTCGACGGCTTTAGGGTTACTTGCGGTTTCGGTAAACAATTCTATCATTAGCGCCTGCATTTCAACAGGCGACTGGTTCCAGTAATAGCCAGCCCGGTTTTCGGCCCAATACATGCCTAATTCGTCCGATTGGCGCGCTCTTTCCAAGAGTGATTTAACGATAGCTGCCGTTGTTTCCTTAATATGATAACGAAACAGGGTAAGCGCTATCATGCCCTGCTCATACACGGGGTGCGAGTACCACTGCTTTGCCGCCCTGGTTAAATAATCAGCGCGGGTAGCTTCAATATCGGCATCTTGTTTCGCCTGTTTAAAATAACTGCGCGCGTACCAGGCGTGTATCTCTAAGGAGTTGACAGGCCTTTCAAAATATCTTTTATTTATTTTTCTTGCGTCCAGCTCATCGTCATTCAGTTGTTTGTCCAGGTAAGCCAATGCGCTATTACTCATCTTATCTAATATCACATTATCTTTTGGGGCAATATTTAAAGCCATTAGCTGCCCTATGCCTGCCAGAATATGTTGGGTAATATACCTATCGGCGTACTGGCCCGCAAACCAGGGGAAGCCACCATTTGGCAATTGTTTTTTAAATAGTTTAAGCAGGTTTTGCTCCTGTTCGTCGCCCGTCTTTTTCAGGTCGAATAATAATGCAATGCGTTTTTTTTGCTCTGTTTGGCTGGCAGCGTCGCGTAACCAGGGGGTTTCTTCCAACAAAGCAGATTTTAACCCCGGATTAGTTTCCAGGTTGGATAACAGCGCCTCACTACCGGCATTTTTCCATTGCTCAAAAACCTGTTTTACCTGCGGGTAACGGCTTACAATAGCGGTGGCAAAACTGTTGGCATAATAACGGCTAAACACCTGCTCCGAACATTCGTACGGAAACTCCATCAGGTAGGGTAATGATTGTATGGCGCTCCAAACCGGGTATTGTGTGAACTCGAACGTTAAGGTTTTATTTTGGAGCGTAGTACTGTTTGGGTTCAACAATTTATCAAAGCTGAAGGTTTGGGTTTTGCCGGGCCGCAACATTACCGGCATGCTCTCGGTAACCAGCGTACTGTTGGGTAATACGGGCAGCGTATTTTCTTCACCATCGCTATGATTGCCGGCCACCGCGGTTAAGCGGTAAGTAAGGGCGTTAAGCCCAGGGGCAACAACCAGCTTGAAAAGCACGGTACCGCTTGCCTCGCTGGTAATACTAATTTCCTGTTCTGCCGTTTTGGGATCTGCCAGTAAGTTAACCGGCTGCATATTGAGCGCGTTAAATAATTGCAGCTTAACCCGTGCTTTTAAATTCGCGGTTGTTAAATTAACCGCCTTTGCCGTAAGGGTAACCGTATCGCCTTCACGCAAAAAACGTGGCGTATTGGCGCTGATCATAATTTCCTTTTGAGTAATTACCTCCCGTTCCAGGTAACCGGTTTTTACATCTTTGGTATGTGCAAAGGCCCTGAACTTCCATTGCGTGAGCGACTCGGGCATCGTAAAATTTATCACCACCTGCCCTTTTTCGTCGATATGCAGTTGTGGATCAAAGAACGCCGTTTCAGCAAAACTTTTCCGAATGGGTATAGGCTTAACATCTTCCCGCAATGAGTGAAAAGCTTTGTAGCCGTTGTAATGATCAGCTATTTCGTTATCGGGCTTTATAACAGGGGGTGGAAATCTCACTATTGCTTTCCTTGGACTAACGCTATCTTCTTGCACCTCTATGATATCCGCGCTGCCTGTGGGTTCATCTATTCTGATCTGACTATTCGGATCGCCCTTTTGCTCTTTTTGGCCTGGGTTGGCAAACATAAGCTCGCGTGTTGTAGCCGATGGCGGCCCATGCAATTGACGCGGCAACACTATAATCGGCTTTATCCCCTGCACAGCCATCGCTTCACCAATTACGAGCCCTTTAAAGCTGAATATCAATTTGGCATGGTACGGAACTTTTATTCTAAAATACCCAAACCAATTGGTTGCAGTGCTAATTTTAGTATGATCTATCCTGATGCCTATCTTGTCAAACAACCCGCCAGCAGAACTTACAACCCGGCCAACAACATCGAACCCATTTTTTACAAGTGCGGCATTTTTTGTGTAAAGATCAGCTAAGGCCCGGTCGCTTGCCAGGTGTTTTGTTCTTCCCGCAGTTTGAAGGGGATAATTTCGAAAGGCGCTGTTATAATCGCCGTAATAATCAAAATCATGCATATCAAGCTGTTCATAGCCACGCTCCTTTTTATCCGGATAACTGCGATCATCGTCCTCTGCGCCGGTAGATACCATTTTCGAAATTTCACCATTGTCCCATCCAAAATACAAAGGCACAACGGGTTGATCAAACAGGTCTAAATCCCATCTTCGGGCCGGTACAATGTTATCCAGCGAAGCATCGTACATACCGGCCAACATTTCGGCAGATTGCCTTTCGTTAGCACCGCTCACCTGCAGCTTCCATTGTTCCTTTTGGCCTGGCTGTAATTTATTCCTGAAAGTTAAAAACTTAACCCTTAATCCTTTTACGGTATCCCTAATGATGATGCGTTGCTGTAGCTTATATACCCGGCTACTGTTGATCATGATAAACTGCACATCAAAACTATTTTTCACGTGGGGCGGTACAGGTATAGTCACCCGTTTTTGCATATCGGCATCCAGCGGCAGCCACCTCGACGATAAAAGCTTTGCACCACTGTAGGTTTCGAGCAAAAAGGTACCGCTTTTGTTGATACCGATTAAAAACTCCGCCGAGCCCCCGGGCGCAAGCTCTGTATTTACCGGAACTATCCAGTTATCCCTTTTTTGCGCTGGTGCCTTACCATTTATATAATTTACATATTTGGTAGAAGATACCGTATCGCCATGCGCTGTTTTTGCGGTCAGTAAAATACGGTACATCCCCGAAGCCGAAGGAAGCAGTTCGCCTAAATCTATCCCTGCACTTCCCTCTTTTAAAGTAATGGCTGTTTCTATAATTTTTTTTACGGCTTCTAAATGGCCGTCCTCATCCTCGTCGCCATAGGCAAAAAAGGGAAAGCTACTTTTAAAGTCGGATTGGCTCATCAAAAACTGATCGGGCTTTAGCCACTTACGTTCTTTAAACACTCCCGGGCTTTTTAAAGCCGTTATCTGTATAGACAGGTTTCCATTTTGAGGCTCATTATTAAGATTACTAAGGCTAACTATAGTTTTTAAGCGCTTACCGGCCAATAGTGTTTCCGGTATTTCGGCAGTTAATTTTAGCGGATTAGCTGATAAGCTGATAATGGTTGATGATGATTGGGTTTCGTTATTCATATCGGTTACATCAACATTGATCGTGTAAACATCTGTTTCCTGCTGATCGAGCGGATTAACTTCTGACGCGCCAAATTTGATACTGAAGCCGCCATGCCCATCAGTTGTAAGGGTATCGGTTGCTATTTCGGTTATGCGTTCATTATTACCAATGTATTTCCTTCCTGTTTGGAAAGAATACACCTTTCTGCTTGTTGCTGTCCTGCTAATGTGATAGGCTACACGAGCGCCGGCCAGGCCATAACCTGAAAAAGCGCTTACATTACCCTTAATAGTTACACTATCATTCAATCTGTAATTCTTGGTAACCGGGGCAAAATCAATCTTAAAAGTGGGGCGCTTATACTCTTCAACCGAAATACCTGCTTCGCCATTAGGGCCGGAGATCAATAAATTACCATTCTGAATATTTTGCGGAATAACAAAGGATGATGCAACCGATCCAAACTCATTGGTTTTGAGCTTGATTACTCTCAATTGCTTTAAATTTTGATCCCGGAATATCAATGCTAATTCCTGATTGGGCACCACGCTGCTTTTACCATTAGCTTTTTCTATTTGCAGGGCTTTAAGGTATACGGTTTGCCCGGGGCGGTATAATTGCCTGTCGGTAAATATCAGCGTCTTCGTTGCTTTTTTATCAGCCGAATCGGTAGCGGTATCATTACTATAGGAGGTGTATTGATCATTAATTACGAGCTTATCACCGCTGGTTTTAAGGATGATATTAAAATCTGAAAACTGCGAAGTGGATACAAATTTACCCTCAGCATCTGTCACGCCCTTTATGGTGGCTTTTTTATTTTTTTTACCGGTATCGTTTCTGTTCAATGTAACCTCTACCCCTTTAAAAGGTTCGCCGGTTTCGCGGTCAATCACCCTGATTTCTTCGCGTTTACCAGGCACCGAACGCCTGATGCAAGCCAGCCCACTTACTGAAAAATCAGTTAATTGAGCCAGGCTATCGTTTTTGTCAGATGGTTTTACCAGTAGCAGATAAGTGCCCGGTTTTAACGGTGCAATTTTAAATTCGGCGTGATGCTTCCGGTAATCCGCAGAACCAGGCAGATTGAGCAATCCGGTTTGTAAGGGTACAATTGATTTGAGGTATTTGAGCGAAGCTTTATTGGACGTAATTTCCGCGTCATAGTTTCCCAGTTTTTGTAAACAGGCTTGTTGAGCATCAGTAAGCTGGTAAACCTGGTATGTGGCTTTATCAATATTGCGATAACCCAATAGCGCCAGGATAGGTTTATCCGGCACATTGATATCTTCCATCATACCATCAATTTCTTTGTGCAAAATATCCTTTATAGCCGACGCTGCATTTTTTGCACCAAAGCTTCCGGGATATTGTGTAACGGCACCTTGCAGATAGGCTATGGCCTTGGCTAAACTATCTTTTTCACTAAAATAGGAGGCCAATTCAACAAGGGCATCGGCCCTGATAGATTTTGCCGAGCTATCGGCAGCAATGCCGCCTAAACCAGCTAAATACAGGCTATCAGTATTCTTTAGTTTTACATTATGGTATAAAAAGCTGAACCTGATCAGGTTGAGATCGGCAAGCGCTTCGCCGTTGTGTTGCTGTAAATGAAAAGCGCTTGCCTGTTGCAAGTATTTGATTCCCCGGTATAGTGTAGATGCAGAATCCGTAGTTGCTACATTAAGCGCCGCAAACGTTTTGCCATCACTAAAAAACCGCTTATCATCCAGCGAAAATGATAGGCGGGGTTTGGTAATGGCAGGTTCTTCGGCCAAAAAATAACCAAGCGCGCGGTGCAATAACAAATCGTACAGCGTGGGCCTTAAAAACCGGTTCTTTTTATTACCTGATAATACCCCGTTTAAAACATCAATTGGGGTAGCCTGCTCCTTTTCTGCATCGGCTAACGATTGTTGATAAAGTGAAGTAGTTGCCGATATAATGGTTGATAAATCCCAGGTTCGGAAATCGATACCCGGTTGCGCAATTTTGCTGCGTTCGCTGATCTCATATCGTTTGTCTTGATCATATTGCCAGTACATATTGGCCAACAAGGACTGAAGGACAGGCTTTACCGGATAACCGGACCTGTTGATATCGTTCTGAAGTGTAGTAATTACGGATACCAGCGCATCATCTTCGATATAAGTTTGGAAGGTGAGCCGGTAGATCGTCGCCTTAACTATTTGTGCCGCATTATTCTCCTTACGGGCTAATTGGTCAAGCCTATCAACTTCTTTAAGTGCCGATTTAGGTAAGCCCACATTACTCAGCGAATCAATTTTGAAGGCTAAATTGTTGTATTTAACTTGTGCTAAGGCCTGCGCACAAGCTGTTAACATGGCCACGGTCAGCAAAACTCTAAAATGTTTAAGGCGCATAAAAACGTGATTGGTTTATAGCAGTAAGGTAGCAAATATTTGTATTTAATATTTAAACAGCATTCTTAATATTTTAGAGAAAAGTTGTTTAATATCGGTAGAGAGAGGGTACAAACTATGTTAATATTTCGTTCAATAATGGCATTTTGCTTAATTTTAGGCTTTACCGATATGAAATGACATTAGTAACCGACCTTTTTTCAGCCGACATTATTGACGAGCAGGACGCCGCAGAGTTACAACGGAACCTTAACAAACAAACTGGCGGGCCTGGAACACCGTTAGACGTTTTATATCTTTTTTTCGAAAGCAAAGTAATAACAAGGCCAAGCAACGGGGGCTTCTTTATTTCAATAGCTCCTTTGAGGGATTACCAGAGCCAACACACCGAAGCCGAGACATTGACCTACCGGCAACTTCTGGATATCCTGTTTAATAATGCCCTGATAACGGAGGTTGTTTATCAAAAGCTCAAACCCTTCCCACTGCCCGGCAACAAGTATGCCTATTTTGGTGCACTTTACCTCGCGAGCGAGCTAACATCCTTCTACCAGTATTTTACGATAGAAGCACAATTAGAATTTGCGCAGCGGCTTAACGGAAGGGACAAATACGGCTATGACGGCATGATTGACCACCGGAAAAAAGATAAATTACTACGGGATATCAAAGCGGGGAAACTCGAAACCTATCTTGATTTTTTTAAATATAGTTTTTGTTGCCGTTACATTAAATTGGATAGCTACCTGGCACAACCGCAAAAATTACTTAAAAAGCTCGCCGGAATATTTAACGAGCTTTGCTATAACGCCTTCGCCATTATTGAGATCAGGATGGTTGAAGATGACTTTGCCGGAGAGCCGACTTATGATAACAAACAAGCTACCTTATTGATAGATACCGGCGCACGCACGTATCAGCATACTTATACATTTTCTGTCGGCGAAGACCGCCAGGCCTATAAACTCTCGCTAATTCTGGATAATCTATTGACTTTAACCAATAAAATACTTGCCGACTACACCTGCAGCTACAGGTTCACCAGCATCTCGAGTTGGAGGTTACATGCAACGCTGTTTCCCAGCGCCAGTAACCGCTATGCCATCTGCCGCCTGGAGCAGGCCAATATCCATATTTTCGAGTTTTATGATATGGAACGGAAATTTTTACACACCAGCCTAATTCCGCCGGTTTACCGCTTTCCGCTTTCGTATCCACGTATTGAGTATGCTATTTTTCATTTTAAGGCTTGCGGACTGTTGGCCCACTTAAGTGCTGCACAACTGAACGAAATAACCGGCGGCATCTACACTAAAACTTATGATGCTATTGGCGATTTGCTTGTTGAATTTCCAGGCACCATAGCCATGGTTAAGCAAAATGTCGCTCCGGGCGAAAAACCCTATCTGAATTTTTTACAAGCGCTAAATCAAATCTGTAGGGGTGTACTGAACTTTACCGATATAATTGACGGGATCCCTGCAAACTTTGACGATGCTACTGAGGATAGTTTTAACGTACAGTTTATCTGCAACAACAAACAACATCAGGTAACCTGCAAACTGTCGTACAAATATTTTGATACCCAAATTATCTATTACGTGATCACCGAAATTATCAGAAAAGATTATCCCGGCTATCAATTGATACAATTAATAAGCGGCCAATACCACCATGATTATTTTTTATTCGCCAGCAAGCAACAAAATGATTACCTGCTCAAAATGAAGTTAAGGGAAGCTATAGACCGGTTTTAAGGAAATCGGGCTTACCGTTACTTATTCCCTTGGCAATGTTAGGCTTGTGGCTTACCTTGCAAACCACCGGCCTTTACTGTTTCCTCAAGGATCTTCATCTTCGCCTTGCAAACCCCATCAATTGCCAGCCTCAATACCTTTTGGCCGAAATCTGTGATTAAATCCTTTTTCTTAAGGATGGCATTCATATATAAATCGGCCGAGTCGATATCTCCGGTTTCGGTAAAATACCGGCACATGCAAGCGTAATAGCCCGCTACCTCGCTCTTATTGAATACTTTCTGGTCTGGATAAACCTGATCAAGGTCTGTCTTGTTGTGAAATACCGCTAATACTTGATCTAACTCGCCATTTGTAATAAGCTGATTACTGTAATGTATCTTGGCAAATAAATAATCCGGATATTGGGTGTACATTTCCTCAATTGCCCGGTTAGCTTCTTCGGGCTGGTCTTTAAAAACATAGGCAAACTGTAATATATTATAAAACTTAGGCTTCCCGGGGAACTTTTTTATCGCCTTTAATGTTCCTTTTATTGCCTTGGTATACTCGCCTTGTTCTAAAGCCAGGTCAAGTAGTTTGAAGTATTCATCTTCCTGCTCTTGGGTATCAAACTTATCATCATCAGATACCGAATTGCCGATTTTGTAACCCTTGCCAATTTTTGATTCCTTGAGCATTGCTTTGGCTTCAGGCGTACGAATGTATTCTTCGTAAGCCTTATTTATTTTTTTGAAAGCCTTGATATAGTTTTTAAAGGCTCTCTCTTCTTCCTCAACAACGTAATTTGCAAATTCATCGGTATCAAAGTCGTCATCATCAAGTTCATCATCGTCGAAATCATCGTCATACAAATCATCCTGGTTAATCGCGGCGAAATTGCCTTCGCCAACTGTACGTGTTAGGGTGTTAATAATGCGTTTTGTTTCGGTGGGGTTATCCTCCTCGTCAAATATATAGCAGGGCTTACCTTCAAAGCCAAACTCTATGTCAATCAGCTCTATCTTTTCGTCATCCTCTTCAAGTATAAATTGGGCAACAGCAAAATCCTTATGGGGTTTAAAACCTAAATCTTCGGCATAAGCTATACTCCCATAAACAATGTTATGCGCCAGGGGATATTTACACTTTTCCAGGTTAGGGATGCTCGATCTGAAATGCTGATATTCTTGATCCGAAATATTAAATTCGTAAAGGGTACCTTTTAAGCCCAGGCAATATAAGTCAACTAAATAAAGGCCAACCGTAAAGTTGCCGGTTTTATGCTTCCGCGCAATTATAATATTGCATATCCCGGTATCCTCCCAATCGTCGCTGATCAGGCATTCGGCAATGGGCAACGAGCGGGCATTGTTTTTAATGTAATTTTCCGGGCTCAATTGTGCCGGTTTTAAGGATACAACCTTTCCTTTTTTATTTTTTGACATAGAGCCAAAATTAAAAACCTTAAAGCAGAAAAAAAATATTATGACAGATAATGTACAGCAGCCGGGGTGCTCTTATACACAAAACGATTGAATGCACGGTTTAATATGCTACCGAAATCGTCAATAATAAATCCGTCAATCTATATATTTGGCCAGCTAAATAAAATCAAATGGATCCGTTAGACAGATTAAGATCAACAATAGGCAATATATCGGGCATGAGCCAGCAAGATTTTGATCTTTCAAAAGCGTACTGGCATCCTAAAGCCTACAAAAAAGGAGAGTTTTATAATGAGTATCGTAATGTATGTAAATACCTGGGCTTTATATTGACCGGTGTTTTCAGGATCTATCGTTTTGATGAACGTTCGGGCACCGAGAGAAATATGTTGTTCTTCACCAACGATCAGTTTATGAGCCCCTATAAAAGTTTTTTCAGCCAGATGAGTTGCGATTATTATACCGAAGCCATGACGGCGGCAGATATTTTATATATCCATTACGATCATCTGCAGCACCTATATAAAACATCACCGGCCTGGGAAAGGTTCGGGCGTATTTTTGCCGAGTCGGCCTTGCATTCCGTGATGTCAAACACTGAAGGTATGCTGTTTAAAAGCGCTGAAGAACGTTACCAGGAATTAGTCAGCATTCATCCCGATATCTTTGATGCAGTACCCTTGTATCATATCGCATCCTATTTAGGCATCGAAGGACCTTCCTTAAGCCGTATCAGAAAACGCCTGAAACAATAGATGACACTGTCGTGATAAACTATTTTTAACACTTTAACCCAGGTTAATATTTCCGGGTGTTTTGCAGGGTACTTTTGCTTCGTCTAATCACAAATACAAAAAAATAAAAATCATGAAAAGAACAGCAAATGCACATTGGAACGGAACACTGCAAGCAGGCCAAGGCGAAATCAGTACTCAAAGTACCGTACTTAATAAAACACAATATTCGTTTAAAACCCGTTTTGCCGAAGGTATTGGCACCAACCCCGAAGAATTGATAGCCGCCGCGCATGCGGGCTGTTTCACTATGGCTGTTGGCGCCGCTTTAACCCAAAACGGCTTTACACCCGGCGATTTAACTACCGACGCTATTCTTGACCTGGATATGGCGGCCTTAAGCATTACAGGTATTCATTTAGAATTAAAAGCCACTTTAATTGATGGCGTAAACGAAGACTTGTTTAAAACCATAGCCGAGGGCGCTAAAGCTAATTGCATTATCTCTAAAGCTTTAAACGTACCCATTACCTTAAATGTAACTTACGCGTAAGTAGAAAAACTTATCGACATCTTGAGTATCCCACCGGGCCTCACCCCGGAAAAAACAGGGATGACATTTGAAACCTGTAGGCTATTTTGCGCAGATAGGAAAAGTGCGCAAAAGCCTGACTGCACGCCGGGCCGGGAGCTGGCCTCGCGGGCGGAAGGATCGGGCAGTCTTGATTTTTTTGGTTACTTTTTGTATCAAGACAAAAAGTAACAAGCCCTTCACGCGGCGATTGAGCGTGCCGATGTTCTAAATTATGAATACTGATTATCTAAGCAAAGATAGCACATTGATAATCAGCGCACCGAATATGACGCATACTTACCGCTTTTAGGAGATCCCTCCTCAGGTCGAGATGACATGATGGAGAGAATTCAGCATTGACAATCAATAACTTACATAGATGCCATTATAAGGGACAGGTATCAACAACCTGTCCCTTTATGATAACTCCCGGCTTCCAAATTTATATGGAATGTCCCACCAATATACATTTCACCATCAGTAAAATAAAGAGCGCTCAAAGCTGATTATTTTGAAACGTTCCCGCTATTTTTGAACATACGTAGAGGACATACAATTCAATACGTTTTGGCTATGTATTTCAACAATTTATAAAATAATGGAAGATATTGTATTGCCCAGGGTAATATTTGGTACCAGTGGCTTAGGTAATTTATATGTGGCGCAAAGCGATGAGGCCAAATGTGCTATAGTGGAAGCATGTATGCAACACTCGCAAAAACCGGTTGTGTTTGATTCGGCCGGAAAATATGGTGCGGGCCTGGCTTTGGAATCGCTCGGAAAATGCCTCAAGCAGTTAGGCGTAGCACCCGAGGATGTGATGATCAGCAATAAATTAGGCTGGTTACGCACCGAACTTAAAACACCTGAGCCAACTTTTGAGCCCGGCGTATGGCGCGATTTAAAATTTGATGCGGAGCAACACATCAGCTACGACGGAATTATTGCCTGCTATGAGCAAGGTAACCAGTTGCTGAACGGCTACAAGGCAGAGCTGGTATCGGTACATGACCCTGACGAATACATCGCCAGGGGCGAATCAGATGCAGAAAAGGATAAGCTTTACCAGGATGTATTGGATGCTTACCGTGCGCTCCAGCACCTTAAACAGCAAAAGGAGGTGAAAGCCATTGGCATAGGATCAAAGGATTGGAGGATCATCGAAAAAGTTGCGGCAGAGGTTGACCTGGATTGGGTGATGATTGCCAACAGCCTTACCGTGCACAGCCATCCGGCCGAACTGCTTGGCTTTATGGAGAAACTAAAAGCAAAAGGTGTTGCCATTATCAACTCGGCCGTGTTTAATGGAGGTTTTTTGATCGGGGCGGATTATTACAACTACCAACCGGTATCAACTGAAAGCCACCCCGAGCTTTATCAATGGAGAGACCGATTTAGGCAGTTATGTACCAGTTACAACCTAAAGCCGGCCGAGGTATGCGCCGTTTTTGGTTTAAGCGGGCCGGGTGTGGTGAGCATAGCGTTAAACACTACCAATAAAGACAGGGTAGCCGGTAATGTGGCTATGGCCAGCGTTGAGATACCGGAGGAATTCTGGTCGGCCATGAAGGCTGAAGGTTTGATGGATCCCCTGTACAGTTATTTATAGGAACTGCTTAGTTAACGGCTCTATCAGCCGGATCGGAATAATGAACAGCTAACTTTAAGTTAGCCACAAGGCCTCGGATTGGTAATTCGAGGCCTTGTGGCTTATGCCGGTTGATCAGAGCGCGGCCTGCAATTCGTCCTTTAAATATTGAAAGCCGGGGCGGGCTAACACCCCGGGGACCATACATTGGTCTCTTAATTCGCCAAGCCTGATCAAATCAGGATGAGTAGTTGCCTCATCACATAACGAAAGCAGATCATCCAGCAGGCAACCATAAGCGCTTACTTCCAGCCGCTCCAACGCGGGCGCCAGTTCCGGATCGTTCTGATCATAAAAACAAGCTGCGCCAAAATCGCCGAACAGGGTATTCCCTTCATCATCAATCAGGGTATTATGCGCATACAAGTCGCTATGCATAATACCCCTGCTGTGCAGTTGCGCCGCAACCGAGGCAATGGTGCCTGCAATTTTAAGTACCTGCTGAGCTCTTAACTTCATCCCCTCAACAAATACATCGCGGGTGCAACTTTCCAAACTTGGCGGCAGGCCCAGGTTGAAAAATCCCGGAGGGATCAGTTCCATTACCAGGCCCCTTTTATTTTCGGGATGCCCGTCAATCTGGCCAATTACCCTCACCAATCCGGCATGTGAACCTGCGGTGATGCAGGTATTCATTTCATCTTCCGGAAGCCCATCGCTGGTAACAGCACCTTTAAAAACTTTAACAGCCACATGCCTGGTTTCGTCTGGCATGCACCAGGTAGCTTTAGAGATCACACCGGAAGCGCCTTCACCAAGCAGTTGTTTAATCTCCAACTCGCTCCAGCTAATCAGATCAAGAGATTCCACCGCATGATTCCTGCTAAACGGATTACCTGAAAATGCCAGCCACGAAAGTTTCGGCATAGTTAACAGCCACCCCGGTAATTGATTTAACCTATTGGCCGAAATACGCAGAAGCGCCAGGTTACGGCAATTGCTCAATTCTTCAGGCAGTTCCGTCAATTTGTTACCGGCGAGCATCAGCTTTTGCATGCGATGGCAATTACCTATTTCGGCAGGTAGCGCCCCCACCTTATTATCAGTTAGGATGAGCCAGCGCAGATGAGGATTAAGCGATTTTGCAGGTACGACTTCAATCCTGTTCGCCTTAAAGCCAACCATTTCCAACAAGGCGCAATCGGCCAGTACTTCGGGCAGCACGGTGAATAAGTTTTCGGAACAGAATAAGATCCTGAGTTTTTTTAAGCGGCCAAAATCCGCCGGCAAGGAACTTAATTTATTGCGGGAAAGATCAAGCACCTCGAGTGTGTCTGCCAGTTCAAATATTTCTTCGGGGAAGTTAGTAAGCCCTTCGGCGAGCTTCAATGAAGCAGAGCCTTTGAGTTTTCCAGTTTGTAATTGTTTTAAAGTTTGCATACCTGTTAATTGCCGTTGAAGATAGATGAAAGATGGTAGCTTGGCAAATCGGGTATAGCCAGCCATCGGCAGTCAAATGGCAAATTTGTCCTCATCGATAAGCCCGGAGTTGGATATCAGGGCAACTTTATCTAAGTTTACACACTGATATGATTTTATTATCTCCGCAAAAATTATCGGCCGACGGGATGGTTCTGGCATCTTTTGAAGTAGTTAAATCGCCCAAATCAATCGATTACAAAGTCACCGAGTTTAACAACGTAGAACTTCGCCGTCGCTTTGCAACACAACCCAAGGCAATCAAAGATATTTTACAGGTTTTTACCAAAACGGGAATTGCCGCGCTAAAAAGCCAGCTTATGGCAACTTATGCCGCCACGCAAACAGGCAAATCGTTTGAACATTACTTTGAACCGACATTTTTAAGGGAAATTCATCAGGCACTAAACATACTTCGCCCGTTTCTGGAAGAAACCAAATGCTACCATAAAATTAAAAACGCATCCGGAGGTATCAAAACATCGCCCTGCACGTTTCAAAATATCCGGCCGGGTATCCAATTTGAAGTGATCAGGAAATCGGGCAGGTTAAGCATGAACGCAGCCGTAACCCTGGGTAGTCATGCTTTCGCCCTGGGCGAAATTAACCGTTCTCATTTTTTACTGGAAAAGGACGACAGGTATTACCTGTTAGCTTATAAAGATTATCAAACCCTGGAGTGGCTCAACAGCAAACTGGTAACCGACGCGGGCAAGGATGAAGTTGCTTTCAGAAAAACAGTACTATCCAAACTGGAAGAAAACTACAAGATCAACCGGGCTATTTTGGGGGGCAATACCATCAGCTCGAAACCCGAAAGCCAGGTTATGGTTAACGAGCTGAATGATACTTTTTTAATGCTCACGCCGCAGTGGCTTTACGAGGGCTTTTTATTAGAAGGCGGGTTTAAGGATAGTTCGGAGGTCTTTAAAAATGGTGAATCATATACCATCAAGCGGGATCAGGTGGCCGAAGATGAGCTTCGCCAATTTCTTCGCGGCCTTCACCCCAGCTTTGAAAAGCAGAACAATGGTTATTTTTTTCTGCCCTTTGCAGAAGCTGGCAAAAAAAATTGGTTTCTGAAAGCCTACCGCAGCATGCTGGATATGAACATTGCGGTTACGGGGATGGATCTGCTGAAGCATTTCCGTTTTTCGGGACATCGGCCCGTAACAACAATGGAAATCAACAACGGCGAAAACGAGCATGAGATCTGCCTGCTGATGCGGGTGAGTTTTGGCGACGAAGCCATCCCTTTGTTAACCTTGCAACGCATCCTGCTGTCGGGTCAGCATATCATTTTATTAGCCGACGATAGCCTGGGTGTACTGGATGAAAACTGGCTGCAACAATATGGAGACGTTTTGAGGCTCGGCAGGATAAAGGATAACGAAATACGGATTGAGCGTTGGATGGCCGTTACCGAGCAACATAACACAGACCAAACCGCCCTGCTTAAACCTGCCTTAAGTGACGATTGGTGGAACCTGTGGGACCGCTGGCTGGCGGATGAGCAGCCTGTTTTTGAGCTACCCGCCACTATACAGGTTGAACAACTGCGCCCCTATCAGCAAAAAGGGTTTGAATGGCTGGTACTCCTATCGCGCTTGCGTGCCGGTGCCTGCCTTGCTGATGATATGGGTTTGGGCAAAACCTTGCAAACCATTTGTTTTTTGGCGCATCAGTTAGAGCAGTATCCGGGAATGAAGCATTTGGTAGCCGGCCCTGCTTCGCTGATTTATAACTGGCAGCAAGAGTTTAAAAAGTTTGCGCCCGGCCTGCGCATCCATGTGTATTATGGAAGCGCACGCAATGCAGGTGATTTGCAAGCCGGGGCGTACGATGTTGTGATTACCAGCTTAGGCACGCTGCGTGTAGATATTGACGAGCTCGAAAAACTTTCGTTTTGCGTGGCCGTGGTTGACGAAAGCCACCAGATTAAAAACCCTTATGCCTTAACCACCAAGGCCGTTAACCGGATCAGTGCTGTAACCAGGATAGCCCTGAGCGGAACGCCCATCATGAATAATACGGTTGATTTATACAGTCAGCTCAATTTTGTGGTTCCCGGAATGTTTGGCAGCCACGAGTTTTTTAAACACAATTTTGCCGAGCCGATAGACCGCGACCAGGACCCGGTAAAAATTAAATCGCTGCAAAAGCTTACTGCTCCGTTTATATTGAGGCGCACTAAAGAGCAAGTAGCTCCGGATCTGCCCGAAAAAACGGAACTCATCCTCTGGTGCGACATGGGCGCACAACAACGCGACCATTACGACCAGGTGCGGGAACAGATCAGAAGTTCAATTTTCCTGGAAATTGAGCAGGAAGGTTTTGATAAAAGTAAATTAACCATTATACAGGGCATCACCCGGTTAAGGCAGGTATGCAACTCGCCCCTGTTGCTACAACACGAAGGTTTTTGGTGCCCCGACTCGGTTAAAACAGAGGTACTTGTAGATGAGCTGCTCAATAACCTGAAGGGGCATAAGGTGCTTGTATTTTCGCAGTTTACTAAGATGCTTGATTTGCTGGCCAAGCAACTGGAAGAACTAAAGCTGGACTTTTTCCATTTTGACGGGCAAACGCCATCCAAACAGCGGATGGAAATGGTAAACAGTTTCCAGGAGGAAGGCAACACCACCAATATTTTCCTGATCAGCCTGATGGCGGGTAATATGGGTTTGAACCTGACCGCTGCTGATTACGTGATTTTATTTGACCCCTGGTGGAACACAGCTGTAGAACAGCAAGCTATAGACAGAACACACCGCATTGGCCAAACCAAAAAGGTATTTGCCTATAAGATGATTTGCCGCGACACCA